>JAAXGX010000043.1 GCA_012271165.1 Vicinamibacteraceae bacterium
TCACCGAGGACGACCTGATCGACTTCACGCCCGAGCTCCGGGCGGAGGCCCTGCGCCTCGCCGGGCGGGCGCGGCTGGGGCCGATCTTCACGCCGCCGCCCCTGCGCGGCGACGGCGGGCCGCTCATCCAGGCGCCCGGGCCGGGCGGCGGCATGAACTGGCCCGGGTCGGCGGTCGATCCCGAGACGGGGCGCCTGTTCATCCCGTCGCAGACCCGGCTGCGGGCGGTCGAGCTCGTCGAGTACCCGCCGCCGGCGACGGTCGGCTACTTCACGGACCCGTGGGCGACGCCGGTGCCCGGGCCGCGGGGGCTGCCGCTGGTCAAGCCGCCCTACAAGCGCATCACCGCCGTCGACCTGAACACCGGCGACCACGCCTGGATGAGCCCCCACGGCGACGGACCCCGCAACCACCCGGCGCTGCGCCACCTCAACCTGCCGGCACTCGGCGGCCACGTCGGGATGCACGGCGGCGGCCCGCTGGTCACGAAAACACTGCTGATCGTGAACTCCGGCGGCCGCTATGCGGCGAACGCGGCGGAGGCCGCGCGCACCATCACGGCCTACCACAAGCAGAACGGCGAGTACCTCGGGTCGGTGGCCCTGCCGGCCGTGCCGTACGGCAACCCGATCACCTACCTGCACGAGGGCCGGCAGTACATCGCGGTGGCCGTCGGCGGCGGGGGCGGCGCCGCGCTCCCGGAGCTGATCGCGCTGGCGCTGCCGGAGGACGAGCGGCAGTGATCCGCGACGTCCAACGGGCGTGTGCCGTCCCGCAGGTATTCCTCGTCGAGCGCTGATCGACGGGACGACGTTTTTGACAGGCTTGCTGTTGGCATCTAGAGTTCGACTATTCGCGAAACGCGAGCGTGACGAGGATGCGACGGCACGCGGATTCGCCGTGCCTGTTACTCGATCGTCAGCGGGAGGAAGTCCAGATGAGGTCCATGACGAGAACGAGATTGTTCGTGGCCGGAGCCTTTGTGGTCGGGTTCGGTCTTGGGTGGGCGGTCAAGGACGGTCACGGTGTGGTGGAGGCCCAGTCGTCAGACGCGCCGTTCCTGATGCAGCGGATCTACACAGGCACCGATGGACGGTCGCATGTCGAAAACATCCCGCTGCACGCGGACTCGGTGATGGAGGAGGTCACCGGCATGAGGGTACGTGTGTCACCGCCGGGGAGCTTCAGCGACTGGCATGTGGCTCCAGGACGCCGATACATCATCAATCTGACGGGTGGCGGACAGCTCGAGGTGGCGGAAGGCAAAGTCGATTTGCCCGCAGGGTCGGTCGAATACATCGACGATCTGACAGGGCAAGGGCACACGACGGCGAACGTCGGCAACGCACCTCGCGTCTCGATCCACCTCGAGTTCGCGGACCAGAACCAGCATATCGGACCCCTCGGCAACGGGCAGTAGCCCAGCACGCAATGAAACATTGCGGCCGCCACGGCCGTTCAGTCCACGGGTTTGATGCCCGTACCGTGCGACCTGGCGCCACGTGGACGCACGCGTTCACGCTGCCGCAGTAGTAGCCCCCGGACGCCTACCGCGAACCGGCGGCAGCCGCCTCGGCCGCTTCCCGGTCCTCGGCCCGCGCCCCGGACAGCTGGTTGTACAGCCCGTAGTTCCCCTCGTGGCAGGCGTACTCGAAGATGACCCCGTCCAGCTTGCGCATCGGCAGCGCCACCGTGAACGTCCGCGTGAAGGTCAGCGGATCGTCGACCGTGTACTCGTAGTGCAGCCGGTCGTCGCCGTCCCGGCGGAAGCGCTCCGTCAGGTGGTAGGCGTCGCCCGTCCCGTACGCGGTGCGGATGTTGGAGCCGTAGGCCACCTCGTTGACGAAGTTGCGGGTCTCGACGACCAGCGTGTCGCCCTCCCAGCGGCCGCGTGAGTCGCCCATCCACTGGCGGATGTGATCGGGAAGATGCGCTCGGCCGTCGAGCGGCACGATGCGCGCGTCGTTGATCATCTCGTTGAACAGGACGACGTGGTCGGGCGTCTGGAAGATCTGCACGTTGTTGTTGTAGGCGTCCGGCAGCATCGGCGGCCCCACGTTGTTGCCCACGATGCAGCGCTCCGACAGCCCGCGGTCCTCGGGGCCGTCGGTCCCCGCGCCGCCCGAGCGGTAGCGGATCGGCCGGGCGGCGGGCACGTCCCTCTGAAAGTCGGCTTCCTGCTCCACGACCCCCGGCAGCCGCGGCGGCAGCCGCCCGTCGGGCGGGTCGATGATCAGCGAGGTGCGCCCGCCCGAGATGACGTTCGTCCCGAAGTCGAGCCAGAACCGGTTGTACCCACCGACCCTCCCCGGGGGCGGCACGCGATCGACGTTGTTGCGGATGGCCTCGGCCTCGAGCTCGGCCACCTCCTCGGCGGTGAGCACCGCCTGATCGCCGAACTCCTCGGGACGCTCCACCGGGGTGAGGGTGCGGTAGTCCCAGATCGCCTGCAGATCCGGATCGCCCCACGGCGTACGGGCTGCTCCCCCGCTCTCGGCCGGCTGCGCGCCGGCGACGGCCGGCAACGCGACCAGCAGGCTCGCGGCAACGATGGTTCTCAGCGACACGGGCTCCCCCTTTCCGAAGACGGTGCGCAAGGCGCGCCGGAACACCGAACCTTGCGCCCGGCAGAGTCCTGATCCATCATGTCTTGTACCCGGATGCGTGTACGCAAATCAAGACAGATCTAAGGAGGTAGGAGAGATGAGCCAGCGAATTCCAGCCGCGGTGTGGGCCCTCGCCGCGGTCGTGGTGCTGACGCCCCTGTTCGCCGCCGCCCAGCCGGCGGAAACGGCCGAGGCCCCCCGCACGCCATGGGGTGCGCCGGACCTGCAGGGCGTCTGGGACTTCCGTTCCCTCACGCCCCTCGAGCGCCCCGCGGATCTCGCGGACCAGGCGTTCCTGACGGAGGAGGAGGCAGCCGAGCTCGAGCAGAACGCCCTTGCCCGGAACGAGGAGCTGCTCAACCGGCCGGCGCGGCGCACGACCGTCACCCAGAGCGTCGATCGCGGCGAGGACGGCGCGCCCGGCTTCTACAACAACTTCTGGCTCGACGGCGGCACGTCGCCCGTCGAGACGCGGCGCACGTCGCTCATCGTCGATCCGCCGAACGGCCGGAAGCCGGCGATGACGGCGGCCTCGCAGCAACGGCAGGCCGCGATCGCGAGGGAGCGGCAGGGCATCGGCATGCACGCGCCGACCCCGGGCGGCTGGGTCGAGGACTTCGGCAACGAGGGCCTGCAGCTCCGCTGCATCACGGGCTTCAACTCCGGCCCGCCGATGACGCCCGGCGGCTACAACCAGAACGTGCAGCTCTTCCAGACGCCCGACCAGGTGGTGCTGCTCAACGAGATGAACCACAACTTCCGCGTCATCCCGCTGGACGGGCGCCCGACCACCGGCCTGCCGCAGTGGACGGGAGAGTCGCGCGGCCACTGGGACGGCGACACGCTGGTCGTCGAGACGACCAACTTCCTGCGCGAGACCAGCTTCTCGTCCGGGCAGACCGACCAGTACCTGCACCTGACCGAGCGCTTCACGCGCGTCTCGCCGACGACGCTGATGTACGAGGCGACGGTCGACAACCCGACCGTGTGGGTCACGCCGTGGACGTACGAGATCCCGATGCAGTGGAACGAGCAGCCGCTGTACGAGTACGCCTGCCACGAGGGCAACTACGGCCTCTACAACATCCTGGCCGGCGCGCGCGCCGAGGAGGCCGCCGCGGCGCAGGGCTCCGAGTAGCCCCGACTGCCTGCCGGCGCTATCGGGAGCCGACCCCGCTCGCGCGGGGTCGGCTCTTTTTCCGTGCGCAGGCCACGGGAAGCGTGGCGCTCCCGCTCACGGCTCGATGCGGTAGACGCGGTTGTCCCGGTAGGCCGATACGAAGAGCGCGCCGTCGTCCCCGACCGCGATGCCGGCCAGCTCGCCGATGGACGTCGACGGGCCGAGCGCCCGCCGTTCCGGGCCGCTGAGCGCCAGGCCGTCCACGACGGGCGTCGCCTCGCCCGACCCCGGATCGATCCGCGTGACCCGCCCGGCCTCGACCTCCACGACGTACAGCGCGCCGTCGCCGCCCGCGGCGATGCCTTCGGGCCCGGCCAGACCGCTGGCGACCGTGCGGGCGGGCTCGACCGTCTCGCCGTCGTCGAGAATCTGAAGCACGCTCCCGCTGCGGTCCGCCACGTACAGGTCTCCGCCGTGCAGCGCCAGGCCGGCCGGTTCCTCCAGCCCGCTGGCAATCACGGCGCGCTCTTCCGGCGCGTCGGTACGCAGGCGCACCACGCTGCCCGTGCCGTACTCGCTCACGATGAGATCGTCGCCGAACGCCAGCGCGTCGACCGCCTCGTCGAAGCCCTCGACCCGGGCGACGACCGCATCCGCGTCCGGATCCCAGATGGTGACCATGGCGGGGCCGCCCAGGCCGGGTCCCGACAGCACCAGGTGGTCGCCGTGCGGATGGACCGACGCCACCTGCCCCACGTCGGTGACCATCGCGCCCGCGGTGCGGACGTTGGCCCCGGTCGCCGGGTCCAGCTCGCGCAGCGCGCCGCCGTCGGCCAGGAACAGCCGGCCCGCCGCCGTGTAGGCCACGCCGCCCGGCGAGTTGACGCTGCTCGGCAGGACCACGCGGTTGGTCTCGGGGCCGGTGACCTCGACGATGGAGCCGTCCAGGAAGCTGGAGATGAAGATGCGGTCGTCGACGTCGAGCGCCAGGTTGTCGAGGCCGACGCCCGGCCGGCCGACCACCTCCCGGTCGCCGCTCGGCACGTCGATGCGCACCACCTCGCCCGCCTGGGTGTCGAGCACGTGCAGACGGCCCTGCGAGTCGAACTTGACAGCCGCCGGTATCGCGAAGTCCGTGGCCACGATCTCCACGGCCCCGCTGTCGACGTCCACCCGGGCGACCTCGCCGTTGAACCAGCGCGGTCCGTACAGCCTGTCGTCCGGACCCCAGTCCATGCCGTTGAGCCCGCAGCCCGGTCCCAGCTCGTCGTTGATCAGGCGCGGCTCCTCGACGCCGTCCGGGTCGATCTCGAACAGGTGCGTCCCCAGGAAGCACTGCGACACGAACAGACGGCCGTCGTCCGAGAAGGTGATGGGGTTCGCGCCCGGACCGGGCGCGCCGACGATGCTGGTCGTCCCGTCGGGCGTGCGCTTGCCCACCTCCCCGCCCGCGATGTCGGTCCAGTACAGGGAACCGTCCGGGCCGAAGGCCAGGTCGTCGGGTCCGTTGACGCCCTCCTCGGGGCCCCAGCTGCCGACGGTCTCGCCGCTCTCGGGATCGATCGCGAGAATCTGCGAGCTGACGACGCTGGCGATGTAGAGGTTGCCGTCGGGACCGAACATGATCCCGTTCGACCCGTGCAGGGGTCCGCCCTGGGCCAGCACCGTAACCGTCGGGCCGGCGGCGCCGGACTGCGCGGCGGACTCGTCCGCCCCCCCGGAGCCGAGAGTGACGGCAACGCCGGGAAGAAGGACGCCAAGGACGAGGCGGGAACAGCGAGCCGAGCGACGAAATGAAGAGAATGGCATGCGGAATCTGTCCTCCGGAAGCTGGAATCCCCTGGATGATAGCAAGCTGGGGCGCGTCTGCCGGCCCCGACGACGCTCGCACCGGCCCGGAGGTATGATCGTCAGTCCGGCCTGGAGGAGGAATTCATGCGAAGGAATACGTTATTGCTCGCCGTCGCGTTGCTCGCCCTGGTCGCCGCCGCGGGATGGATGCACGGGCAACCGGAGGCTGCCGCCACGCTGACGGCCGAGGATCGAGCCGAGATTACGCAGCTCTATGCCACGATGTACCAGGGGTCCGACTTCCGCGACGCGGACCTGTGGCTCTCGGCGTTCGCGAAGGACGCGGTGTTCGTGTTCCCCACGGGCGATCAGCTCGAGGGCCACGACGCGCTGATGGCGTGGCGCCAGCGCAGCTTCGGCGGCCAGACGGGCGACTCGAAGCGCCGGCACCACGTTCCGAACATCCGTATCTCGCCGACGGCCGACGGCGGGGCGACGGCGCGCGCCTACTGGATCGAGCTCGATGTCGCGACCTCGCCGTCGAGCATCAAGAACACCGGGACGGCGGACGACGTCTTCGTGAAGACGGACGCCGGCTGGAAGTTCCAGCACCACGCCGTGCACCTCGACGTGCCCATCAACTGACCACGGGCCGCGCTCCGCCGCGTGCGCGGTCGACGGGTGGCCGGCTTGACGGAGGTGGCCACCGGACGCTACCTTGAACCACATGCGCTCCGTGGGCCTGAAGGTGCTGAACAACAAGCTCAGCGAATACGTGCGCCTGGCCGCTGCGGGCGAGACGGTGCTCGTGACGGATCGTGACCGCGTCGTCGCGGAGATCGTTCCGCCGCGGGCGGAGCGGAGCCCCATCCTGGCCGACGCGCTGCTCGCGGACGCGGTGCGCAAGGGCTGGTTGACGCCGCCGGCAGCACCCGGTTCGGGACCCCCTCCGGCACCGGCGCCGATCATGACGCTGGAACAGCTCCTCACCGAGCTGGACCGGGATCGAAGCGACCGGTGATATACGTCGACACCTCTGTCGCACTGGCCCATCTCCTCGCCGAGGACCGGCGTCCGCCGACGAGACTCTGGAACGAAACGCTGATCGCCAGCCGGCTGATCCAGTACGAAATCTGGACCCGCGTCCACCGGTGCAACCTCGCCGATTCCCACGGCGCGACCGCCACCGCGATCCTGGGACGGATCGTCATGCTGGAGTTGACGCCGCCCGTTCTCGCGCGCGCACTTGCGCCGTTCCCCCTGCCGCTGCGCACACTCGACGCACTGCACGTGGCGTCGATCGAGCACCTGCGCGGGCAGTCACAGACCGTCGCGCTGGCCACCTACGACCGCAGGATGACGGACGCCGCCCGAGCGATGGGCATCCCGTTGTTCGATCTGCCGGCCTGAGTCCCGCCGACATCGCGGCCGCGCCGGCCCGCGCGTGGTAGAGTCCCCGCAATCAGGTAGCTCGAGTCGCAGGAGGTCCCGATGCGTCAGCCAGGTTTCGTGGCACCAGCAGGGGTCGTGGCCGTGGTCGCCGTCGCGTTGCTCGCGGCATCGGCGGCGGGCCAGCAGCCGGCGGGCGACGCGGCCGGATTCGAGCCGGCCCGCACGCCGTGGGGCGACCCGGACCTGCAGGGCATCTGGAGCCCCGGCTACATCCTGACGCCGCTCGAGCGCCCCGACGAGTTCGCGGGCCAGGAGTTTCTCACCGACGAGGACGTGGCGGCCCTGGAGGAACGGGCCAGCGTCCGCCGGCGCGACGTGCGGGCTGAGCCGGGGTCGGTCGAGGACGTCGAGGGCGCCTACAACGAGGCGTTCACCGGCCGCGGCAAGGAGGTGATCCGGACCCGCCGCACGTCGCTCATCGTCGACCCGCCGGACGGGAGGATTCCGTTCACGGCGCACGGGCGCGCGGTGGCCGACGCCGCGCGCGAGAAGATGCGGAGCGAGCTGGCGGACGGACCCGAGGACCGGCGCGACCTGGATCGCTGCCGCGGCGTCAGCGTGCCGTTCATCAGCGGGACATCCGGCACCTTCAGCCGGCTCGTCCAGACGCCCGGATCGGTCACGCTGTACCACGAGGACGGGCACATCGGCGGCGGCTATCGCACCGTCGCCCTCGATGGCCGGCCGCACGTTCCGGCCCACATCCGCCAGTGGCTCGGCGACTCCGTCGGGCGCTGGGAGGGCGCCACGCTGGTCGTCGACACGACGAACTTCACCGGTCTGGCCAGCTTCAACGGCTCCGGCGAGCAGTTGCACCTGGTGGAGCGGTTCACCCCCGTCGCGGCGGACCTGATCATGTACCAGGTCACCGTGGCCGACCCGGAGGCCTGGACCAGCCCCTGGACCATCGAGCTGCCGCTGCAGCGGATCGACAACCGGGAGAACCAGATCTTCGAGGCCGCCTGCCACGAGGGAAACTACGCCATGACCAGCATCCTCGCCGGCGCGCGGGTGCTGGAGCGGCAGGGGCGCTGAGGGATCTCGACTCCTAGTCCGGCATCGGGAGATAGGCGATCATCCTGCCCCGGTAGGTGCCCAGCCAGAGCTCGTCGCCGACCTGGATGGCGGTGGTCGAGCCGCCGAAGTCGTCGATGTGCGGGTGCTCGAATATCCGCCGCACGTCGAGCGTCCACGGGTCGATCGTCGCGACGTTCGACGTCTCCTCGGCAGTGTTCCGGGGCTCCCGGACGTTGCCGTGGCCGGCGGCGAAGATGAACGAGCCGTCCGCCGACATCCGCAGGTTGTCGGGCCGGAAGCCCAGGGGCAGGACGACCTTCTGAATCGGCGTCCGGCCGCGCGACAGGCGCGTCAGCTTCTCCTCGCGCCACCCGGCGATGTACAGCCAGCGCCCGTCGGCGGAGATCTCCAGTCCGTTGGGCGCGCTGTGCTCGCTGCCGGGGACCCGGGCCCAGCCCATGTCGGCATGCCACTCCCACACGTCGCCGGTACGGGGACTCGTGGCCACGAAGCCCCCCTCGGGCGTCGCCACCACCGCGTTGAGGCCGAGCCCTTCCGGGGCCACCGCGCATCCGACCCAGGTCAGCGCGGGCGCCGCGCCGCGGGCGTCCACCTCGAACACCTCGATCGATTCCCGGAACCCGTGATGAACCACGTACAGCGTATGGACGCTGCTCGAGCCGGGCCGCAGGTAGAGGCCGTGCGCCCGAAACTCGTCGCCCTCCCGGGGGTCGATCGGCCCCGGGCAGGTCGGGTACGCGGCGGCGTCCAGGCGCTCGGCGGGCATGGCCGTCGGAAACACCGGCGTGGCCGTCTTCCCGGGCACGTTGACGAGTTGGATGCGGCCGCCCGCGCGATCCCCGGAGGCGATGATCCACTCGGTGGCCGGGACCACGGCGAAGTCCTCCGGGCTGATGACGTCGCAGATGAAGCTGATCTCGCCCACGTCGTCGCACGCCGCTCCGACCGGCGGCGCGGCCCCCAGGCAGAACGCGACGGTTGCCGACACGACCAGCAGGAACCTGAACCTCTTCACGTCATCCTCCAGAATCAGTCGCGGAACGGTGCGGACTCGCTGACCTGCACCTGAAACCGCCGAAAGTCGGTGTAGGTGGCCGTGCCGTCCACGCGCGACCGCTGCCGGCGGTTCTCGAAGCGCTCGCGCATCTCGGCCGGCACCAGATGACCCAGCCCCGCGTCCAGCCGGTAGCGCACTGCGATGGTCGCCTCGACCCCGGGGTCCCGCACGTCGACCTCGCTGGCCAGCACGCGGCCGGTGACCGACTCGATCCAGAAACGCCCGCTGGCCGGCAGATTGCTGCGGTCCCGCCCGCGGATCAGCGTCGTCGGCCAGTCTTCCCGGTAGGCGACGACCCACACCTCGCCGTCCCCCTCGGGCCGGTCCAGCCCCAGCGGCGGCTCGTCGTCGTCCGCCCGCTCGAACTCGAAGCGCGACCTGTTGTCCGGGTGGAGGAAGAGCAGCGCGAGCGTCGGGACGTTGAAGTTGCGCTGCACGTCGCCGATGTTGTAGCGCGAGCTGTCGCGAACGATGCCGCGAATCTGCCTGTCCGCCGTTGCGGACGGATCGAGAAACAGCTCGGTCAGCCGCTCCTGACGGTCGCGCACGGGCTGCCCGTCGACCTCGAAGACGTCGCGGAATCCGTAGTACCACCCTGCGTTCCGCGGCTGTACGAGCAGGTAGTCCGAGCGCAGCGTGCGGCGGTAGAACGAGCTGCGGCTGCCGACACGGCTGCCGATGCTGCTGTCCGCGGGTAGCGTCGCGCGCTGCTCGTAGCGCTCCTCTGCCACCGTGCCCGACAGGCGGGCGCTCAGCTCGCTGACGTAGCGCGTCGCCCGGCCCAGCACGTCGACGAGCGACGGCTCCTGCGCGCGGGCGGCCGCCGGCGCCGCCAGCAGCGACAGCACCAGCAGCGCCGCCGGGCCGCGCCGGCCGGGCCGGACGCCCCTCACGGCTGGCCCTGGCCGCCGCCCGCCGCGGCGGGCGGCGCGATCTCGCTCGCGCCGGGCGGCACGTAGACGACCACCACCGAGATGCGCATGCGGATCGCCTGGCCGTTCAGGAGCACCGGGCGATACCTCCGCTGTTCGAGGGCCGCGACGGCCGAGGCGTTGAGCTCGGTCACCCACGGCGGCGAGGCCCGGCCGGGCGCCGGTCCCGAGAACGGTTGGGACCGCACCACGTCGGCCTCCTCGACGGTGCCGTCCTCCTCGATGACAGCCGCCAGCTCGATCACCCACGCCTCGTCCATGTCCGGCGGGTACGCCGGGGCGACGGTGCTCACGATGGCCGGCACCCCCGGCCCGACGTCGTCGACGACCTTGACGTCCTGGCCGTCCGGCACGACCCGGTACAGGGCCGACCCGTCCAGGACGTAGAGCGCGTCGTCGCTCTGGGCGGCAGCCGGGCCGCGGTATCCCGAAGCCGCCGCCACGACCGTCAACGCCGCGACCGCTGCTGTGCGAGCTTTCATTCCTGCCCCTCTCACGGACGGGCACGCCTTGCCGTCGTCCGCGCCGTTCCAGGGCGCGGCCCCTTACCGCGACTGCTGCTCGCCGACCGCCGCGGCCCGCTCATCGGCCCGCGCGCCGGCGAGGATGTTCCCGAGCGCGTAGTTGCCCTCGTGGCAAGCGTACTCGAACAGCGCGTCCTCGCTCTTCTGCATCGGAATCGACGCGGTCCAGGAGCGCGTGTCGACGGTCGGGTCGATGACCGTGAACCGGTAGTCCAGCCGGTCGTCGCCGATCCGGGTGAAGCGCTCGACGAGACGTGCGTGCTCGCCGCCCGAGAACGTCAGGAAGAAACGGCCGATGTTCGTCCGCTGCTCGCCCTTCGCGGCGAAGTTCCTGGTCTCGACCACCAGCGTGTCGCCGTCCCAGTAGCCTCGCGAGTCGCCGAGCCACTGGGGAATGCCCGATCGCGGATGCTCGCTCGTATCCAGGGGAATGATGCGCGTATCGTGGATCATCTCGACCTGCATCACCACGTAGCCGGGGGTCTGCAGGATGAGATAGTTGTGGTTGTAGAAGCCGGGAATCATGGCGCCGGGCAGGCCGCGCGTGATGCACCGATCGTACAGGTTCATGTCCTCCCAGGAGCTGGGCGGAGCCACCCACCGCGCCAGGAACTCGTTGCGCTGCCGCTCCGCCCCCGGCGTGAGCGCCGGCAGCCGGCCGTCGGGCGGATCGACGATGAGCGACGTCTGGCGGATCAGGTTGCCCCGCTCCACCCAGAACTCGTTGTAGCCGCCCACGTTGCCGGGCGTCGGCGGCCTGTCGAAGCTGACCTCGGCCTGGACCTCCGGGTCGCGCACCGCGCGCTCCTCCTCGGTCAGCGTCGCCTGTCCGGCCAGGTCCTCCGGCCGCTCCATGGGCGTCGTCGTGGTGTTCGTCCACATGCCCTGCAGGTCCGGGTCGCCCCACGGCGTGAGGCCCTGGGCCGCGACGGACGCCCCGCCCGACCAGACCATGCCGGCGATGACGGGCAACACGGTCAGCGCCATTCGTACTCGCGAACTCATCTCGCCACCTCCCCAGCTGCAATCAGACGAGGCTGCGCCCCGAACCCCCGGCGCCCGCTTGCGGGGACCCCTGTGCCCCGCGCCGCTCCCGCCGAGGCGCGCTGTGCGCGCCTTGCGGAGTCTGCTGCTTCCGGCTTCGTGATCGTATCCCGTCAGAGGCCGCTCGCGTCATTCTTTTCCCCAACCAGAGAATCCAGGCTGTTCACGTTGACGACAGATGCCGCCTGGGGCACGATGGGTGCGTGCATCGAGTTGGCCGCGTATCGGCCGGGGACAACCTGGAGTCGCTGATGTCTGACCGTCGTACGCCCGTCCGGATGATCGCTGCCATCGCCTGCGCCGCCGCCTGCCTCTCGACGGTCGCGCTCGAAGCCGAAGACTGGCCGCAGTGGCGCGGCGTCGACCGGGACGCCGTGTGGCGCGAGACCGGCATCGTCGAGCGCTTCGCCGAGGACGGATTGATCGTGAAGTGGCGCACGCCGGTGCGCGCCGGCTTCGCCGGACCGGCCGTCGCCGGCGGACGCGTCTTCGTCCTCGACTACGAGGAGACGCAGGGCAGCCGCACGATGGACGGCCACGAGCGGCTCGTGGCGCTCGACGAGGAGACCGGCGCGGTCCTCTGGACGCGGACATGGCCGGCCACCTACCGCAACATCG
>JAAXGX010000148.1 GCA_012271165.1 Vicinamibacteraceae bacterium
TTCGGCTACCTGCTGTGGCGCAAAGCAAATTGCTGCCTGCTCTGAGGAGATCCGGATGATGCGCATGAAATTCATCCCTGTCCTGTTCGCCTGCCTGCTGCTCGCCGCCTGCTGTCGGCCGACCTTTGCGGACGACATTCCGCGGACCGCAACAGCGGACGACGCCGCGACGGCGGCGGCCCGCGATCTCACGGACGAAGTGCTAGGCAAGGCGGGTGGTGGTGGCGGTGATGAATCGCTCGGCGAGTGGACCCGCTCGATCATCGAGCGCGCCCTCGAACGCGCCGGCGATGCGGCAAGACAGACGACCCAGGGTGACCCGGCGCAGACCGTTTATCTACCCGCCGAGCGTTATGCGCGCCGGGCAGCGGAAGGCCTGTCGGGACGGGCGAACAGCGCAGAGGTGATTCTCTTCACCAGCCTCTCTATCCCGGCCGCGAACTGGCGGCAATGGGCGCGGGACGCCGCCCTGGCCGGCACGCCGATGGTGCTGCGCGGGGTCGCAGAGGCCGGGCTCCGGAAGACGGTTCGGGAGGTCGGCGACCGCCTTGGCGGCCATGACGCGGGCATCGCGATCGATCCCCGCCTCTTCCGCCTGTTCGGAATCGAACGCGTGCCCGCTGTGGTCGTCGTGCCCGGCGGCGTCCCGCCATGCGCAAGCCGGGGCTGCGCGGACGACGCGCCGCCGCCGCACGACCGGATCGCCGGAAACATCGGCCTGATTGCCGCGTTGGAGGCAATCGCGGCGGAGGGAGACGCCGGACGCGAGGCCGCGCGGCGAATGCTCGGACAGATGAAGGGAGACAATCGATGAACGATATCGACATGGAGTGGATCAGGCGGGAGCGCGTGTTCGTGAACCGCGTGATCCGATACACGCGTCTTGCGACCTGGCTGATGGCATTTGTCAGCGCGGTGGCCGTGTTCGTGCTTCTCCTGATGCTGATCTCGGTCGCGGCCTGGGCGGGACCCGGATCGGTATCCGGGACGGGAGACCCGCGCGCGGCCGCGGCTGACCTGGGGCGGACCGGACAGGCAGCGGCTGGTGCGATCGCGAGGGACGCAACGAGCGCGTCGGAGGTCCCTGGTTATGCCGGCACCGACGTGCCGGAGAAGAACCTGACAGCCGGGGCCATGGAGGACGCGGCGCGCCAGGTTCTCGCCGATCCCGACGATCTGGGCGGCGCGGCGGGCCGCGCGGTGATCGAGGGGACGCTGAAGCGGCCTTCGCGAACGGTCGATGCGGGCGATCCAGAAGTGGTGCGCGCCGATATCGTTGCTACCAACCCGCAGCATGCCGCGCATGGCGCGTCCGGGCTCGCGTCGGGCAGCATCGGCAATTGTACGGCTGGTCTTGGCGACATGGAGACGGGCGGCGCCTGCGGCGGCGTGACCTGGTGCGTGGGCGCCGGCTGCGAGACCGTCGCGGCCGAGGCCAACAGCGGATTCGCGGACTCGGTGACGCGCCTCAACATGGTCCTCGAGATGGGCGGCGACGAGTTCGACCGCGAGAGCATCGCCTTCTTCCAGGGCGAGAAGCGGTCCTGCCGCATCAAGTTCGGCGGGCTCGCCAATTGCTGCAAGAACTCGGGCCTTCTCGTCGGCCTCGCCAACTGCTCGGAAGCCGAGATCGAGCTCGCGAAGGAGCGCAACACCGGGACCACCCATTATCTCGGCGTCTCCTGCGCGAAGAAGATCTTCGGGGTGTGCATCACCCGCAAGCGCTCCTGGTGCGTGTTCGGCTCCAAGCTCGGCCGCATCCTGCACGAGGAGGCGCGCCCGCAGCTCGGAATCGGCTGGTCGAGCTGCCGGGGCTTCACCGTGGCCGAGATCGAGAGCATCGACTTCGACGCGCTCGATCTCTCGGAGTTCACCGAGAACCTGATCGACGGCTCGATGGAGCCCGCAATCTCGCTTCCCGGAGCAGGCGACACGCAGACGGTCATGCAGGACCGCATCCAAGATTTCTACGAGAGGGGCCAGTGATGGCATTCGTCCCCGAACGAGCCCTCAGGCACGCCCTGCCACGGATCCTCGCGGCAGTGGGCGTCTGGGCCGCCCTTGGGGCATCCGCGGCGGCCGCCGAGTGGCGCCCGTGGTGCGATGCGCCCGGATCGGGTTCATCGCTCGGCTGGCATTTCTACTGCGACCGGGAGGAACCGGAGGCCATGGAGCCCGAGGCGCAAGACGCCGAACCGGCTATTCCGACCCCGCCGCAGTCCGCCGCTGACCGCATCCTCGAATTGCGCCGGGCGCTCGAAGAGGCCCGTGCTTCGGCAATCCTCGATCCGACGCCGGAGAAGGTCGCGGCCTATCTGCGCCTCCAGCAGGAGACGCTGCAAAGGGCCGCCGCGTTCTCCGACGCCTTCCGGCGGACTGTCTGGGCGACGCCCGAGCTCGACTACACGCTGACCCGACCGGTGGGCGCGCTCGCCAAGCGGCTCTGGTCGGACGAGCGCCGGGCGGAAGCCGCGGAGGCGCTCGCGAAGCTCGGCGATCGCTACGGGCTCATCTATCTCGGCCATGCCGGTTGCGGCGGCTGCCGGGTGTTCGGCCCGCTGCTGCGCGCCTTCGCGACCCGGCACGGCATCGACGTGCTCGCGGTCTCGCTCACCGGCGAGGCGCTCGAAGGCTGGCCCGAGGCGGTATCCGACAACGGCCGCGCCGCGAGCCTCGGCCTCGCCGGGGCCCCCGTCCCCGCCGTGGTCCTGTTCGACACGAAGACGAAACGGGTCCTGCCCGTGGGCTTCGGCGTCATGGCCGAGGACCAGCTCGCGATGCGCATCTTCACCCTCACCGCCCTGGAGACCAGACATGATTACTAAGCAGAAGACTGTGCTGCGGGGCATGGCTGTCACGCTGCTTGCCGGCGCCCTGATGACGACGCCCGCCCGTGCGGACGTGCTCTCGGAGATGGAGAGCTTCTGGCGGGGCGCGGCGGTCAACACGACCGGCCCGACCGCCTTCGACGGCCAGGCGTCGGGGCACTGGACATTGGGGAACCTCTATCTCCGCGCCCCGGTGCGCTCGGAGCAGATCGCGACCGTCAACCTGCCCTCGTTCCGGGCCGGCTGCGGCGGCATCGACGCGTTCGCGGGCGCCTTCTCGTTCATCGACTCCGACCAGCTGATCGCCTTCGGCCGGGCCGTCGCGCAGAACGCCGCCGGGTTCGCCTTCGAGCTCGCGCTCGAGACCATCTCCCCCGTCATTGCGGAGACCATGTCGAAGCTGAGAGCGCTCGCGCAATGGATCAACAACCAGAACATGAACAGCTGCGAGACCGCCCAGGCGCTCGTGGGCGCGGCCTGGGCGAAGAACGATCGGGCGAGCGCGGCGATCTGCGCCGCCATCGGCACCTCGCAGGGCATCTTCTCCGACTACGCGGCGGCGCGCCATGGCTGCGGCGCGGACGGCAAGCGCCACTCGACGCTGGCGGCGGCCTCGGGACCGATGGCCGACCAGGTCCCGGTCAACGTCAACTATGCCTGGAAGGCGGTGCAGGCCTCGTCCTTCCTTTCGGCCGACAGCGAGCTTGCCGAGTTCGCCATGTCGGTCTCCGGCACGGTGATCGTCACCGCGCCCGTCTCGGACTCCGATACCGCCGGCCCCCGGGTCCGCATCCTCGAACCCCTCGCTCTCGACCGGCGCGTGACCGAGATCCTGATGGAGGGCGGGGGCGATCTCCCGCTCTATGAGTGCGATACCAGCACCGACTGCCTCAACCCCACGCTCGGGCGGGTGAGCATCCCCTCAGGGCAGGGCTTCCGCTCCCGGGTGGCGGGACTCCTGCGCGATCTCGTGGATGCGGTGAGGACCGACACCGCGCCGCCCGCGGCGGCGCTCGGCCTCGTCAACCTCACCACGCTTCCGGTCTACCGGGTCGCCAACGTTGCCGCCGCCTATCGCGGCGCGGTGGTCGACCAGGAGATGGACGCGCTCGCAGAAGCCGTCGCCCTCGACCTCCTCCAGGTCTGGATCACGGACCTCCACCGCACGGTGGAGGAGCGCGCGGGCACGCTCGACATCGCCGACGGCGACCGGCTCCGGCGCTGGCGCGAGTCCTTAAGGGCCAACCGCATCGCGCTCGCGCGCCACCGCAACGAGGGGCTGGAGCGCTTCAACACGGCGCTCGCCGTCGTCGAGAAGCTCCGCCTGATCGAGACCGAGCTCGCGGGCGCGCTCAGTGCCGATCTCCGCGCCGCGCTCGCCTTCGCCCGCGGCGGCGCCGGCGCGCGGTAGGTCCGCCCATGTACGAGCTCTACACCCTCGGCGGCGGGACCTATCTCGTCGATCTCCTGAACGCGGTGGCCGCCATTACCGGCGGCGGCGCTCGCCTGGATCCTCTTCCGCACCGCCTTCGGCGG
>JAAXGX010000005.1 GCA_012271165.1 Vicinamibacteraceae bacterium
GTCCGGGTCGTCCAGCAGCTCGGGGTTCTCGGCGAAGTGCCAGTTGTTCTGGACGATCGACAGCGTCGGCGTGAACGAGACGTTGTTGTCCAGGCACATCCGGATGAACTCGGCCGAGGGCGCGGGGTCGTCCATCGGCGTGCCGCCGCCGGGGCCGAAGGTGCGCACGGTGGTGTGCAGGAAGTTGCCGAGGCCGGCCTCTACCAACTGGCGGCCGTCGGCCTCCTCGTCGATGTGGGCGACGGGGACGAGGCCGTTGGCGATGGCCTCCTCGACGATGGCGGTGCGGATCTCGGGCGTGATCTTCAGGCCCGGCTCCGCCATCTCGTTGACCCACATCTTGACGTAGTGGACCCCCTGGCCGGCCAGGGCGCGGACCATCTCGCGCGCCTCGTCCGTCGAGGTGGGCTGCTGGGCGCCCGCGTTGAAGCCGCCCGGGTGCGAGAACCCGCGGCCGGCGGTGAACATGCGCGGCGTGTCCGGGCGGCCGGCGTGGGCTTCGAGCATCAGCGCCGTCTGCTCGGGGTTGTCGGTGCCGATGCTGCGCGCGGTGGTGACGCCGAAGTAGAGCTGCGTCCGCAGCATCTCCTGGGCCGCGTCCACGTCGCCCCCGTAGTGGTTGTGCATGTCCACGAGCCCGGGGATGACGGTCTGGCCGGCGGCGTCGACGATATCCGCGCCCGCGGGAATCCCGGTGGTCTCGCGCGGCCCGGCGGCGACGATGCGGTCGTCGCGGATGACGATGACCGAATCGGGGATTGGGTTCCCGCCCGAGCCGTCGATGAGCTGGGCGCCGACGAGGGCCAGGCCGCCCGGTTCGGCGGGCGGCGACGGGCTGCCCGCGCAGGCGGCCAAGGCGGTGACGGCGACGAGAACGGCGAGGTGCTTCAGGATTGCAGCCATGCTGCCGGGCATCGTAGCACCATCGAACGTCTCCGGCGCGAGGCTCCTGGGGCGCGAAGTCCCATCGCGCCGTCAGTGCCCGTCGCTCGCCGCGGCGCCGAGCGGGGCGCCGCGCAGGAAGCCGGTCAGGGGCTGGTGTCGCACGCCCTGCAGGTCGGCGGGCTGGTGCGGGTCGAGGGAGAGCAGCACCCGGGGTAGGCGTCGCGCACCGCGTCGAAGGCGACGAGCTCGCGCTCGATGGTGGCGGGCGATTCGGGCAGGTAGGCGACCTGCACGTAGCGCCGCCCGGACCGCCGTTTTTACATCTCCATTGAAACCGTATCAAGCCGGTTGGAAATTGCACAACTATTACACGGCGCATGGCCGCGGCTTGGTAGGCTTATCGCCCGTTGCCCGGGCGCCGGTGCCCGGTCCGGCTTCCAAGGAGTTGCCATGCCCGCAAGGGAGATCGATTTCGCCAGCGCGGAGGGGATCAGTTGGAGCACCGCCATCGCGTTCGGCGTCTTTCACGTGCTGGCGGTCGTCGCCCTGTTCTTCACGACCTGGGACGCGGTGCTCGTCGCCCTCGCGCTGCACTGGGTCTGCGTCGGTTGGGGCATCGGCCTGGGCTATCACCGGCTGCACACGCACCGCTCGTACAAGACGCCGAGAGTCGTCGAGTATTTCTTCGCCCTCTGCGCGACGATGACGCTGCAGGGCGGGCCCATCTTCTGGACGGCGCTGCACCGCATCCACCACCAGAAGTCCGACCGCGACGGCGATCCGCACACCCCGCGCGACGGCAAGTGGTGGTCGCACATGCTGTGGACCATCTTCGGCGAGGCGCTGCACGGCGACACCGAGAACCTGGGGAAGTACTCGCCCGACCTGATGAAGGACCCCTTCTACCGGGTGTTGACCCGGTGGCACTGGGTGCCGCTGGTGGTCCTGGGGCTGGGGCTGCTGGCCATCGGGGGCCTGCCGTGGCTGCTGTGGGGCGTCTTCCTGCGCGTGGTCGTCGGCCTGCACTGCACCTGGATGATCAACTCGGTGACGCATATCTGGGGCCGCCGCCGCTTCCACACCCGCGACGACTCGAAGAACTCGTTCTGGGTGGCGCTGGTCACCTTCGGCGAGGGTTGGCACAACAACCACCACGCCTATCCGACCTCCGCCCGGCACGGGATGACGTGGCGCGAGGTGGATCTGAGCTGGATGCAGATTAAGCTGATGTCGTGGGTGGGGCTCGCCTGGGACATCCAGGTGCCCACGACGGCCCAGATCGCCAACAAGGAGATCACCGCCGAGCAGGACATCGTCGGGGCGGTGATCGATCCGGACGGTCCCGTGCTGCGGGCCCCGGCGCAGTGAGCGCGGCGCGGGGCGTCGGCATCGCCGGCAGTTGGCTTCGGGGCCATTGCCGCGGCGGGCCGCTTCCGTGTGCGCGGTGCGCCCGGGAAGCTGCGGGCCGCGCCGCCGCCCGCTCGTGCAACGGCTACGGGCCGGCGTTATCCTAGTCCCGCATGCAACGCTTCAGCGACGGCAACCGCAAGCGGTCCATCGTCCTCGCGGCGCTGTTCGGCAGCGGCCTGATCGCCGTCGCCGTCTTTCTCAACGTCAGCTTCATCGTCGTCAACTGGCGGGCCGGGCTGCTGGTGCTGCTCGGGGTGATCAGCTTCGTGGTCCTGGTGGGCGGCCTGGTGCTGAATACGTTGTTCCTGATCCGCGAGATCCGCCGCAGCGAGCAGCACGACGCCTTCATCCACGCGGTGACCCACGAGCTGAAGACGCCGCTGGCGAGCATCAAGCTCTACTTGCAGACGCTGCGCCAGCGCAAGTTGCCGCCCGGCACGCAGCACGAGGTCATCGACACGATGCTCGACGACTCCGACCGGCTGCAGCGCACCATCGACCAGATTCTGTTGGCCGGCAAGACCGGGGACGCCCGGCGGGTCGACCACCCCGCCGACGTTGACGTGTCGGAGGTCGTGGGCGAGTGCGTGACGCTCGCCGGGAAGCGGCACCACCTGGTGAACGGCGAGGTGGCCTACGTCCACCGGCCCCCGGACGGGGCGTTCGTGGTCCAGGGCGACCGCGACGAGCTGCTGGCTGCGGTCACCAACCTGGTGGACAACGCCATCAAGTACTCCGGGTCGCAGGTGCGGGTGGCGGTGGACGTGGCCCGGGTCGGCGCGCGGCGGGTGACCATCAGCGTCCGCGACCAGGGCATGGGCATCACCGGCGACGAGCTGAAGCGCGTGTTCCGCCGCTTCTACCGGCTGCCCGCCGCCCTGCGGGCGCGGGTGCGGGGGACCGGGCTCGGGCTGTCGATCGTGCGCGCGGTGGCGCGGCGGCACGGCGGGCGCGCGTTCGCCGAGAGCCGGGGGGCCGGCCGCGGGAGCACCTTCACCCTGGAGCTGCCGCTGAAGGCGTCATGAGCCGCGTCCTCATCGTCGAAGACGAGGAGCACCTGGCCCGCGGCCTGAAGCTGAACCTGGAGGCGGAGGGCTTCACCGCCGAGGTCGAGGAGAACGGCACGGCCGCCCTGCAGCGGCTCGTCGGCGCGGGCGCCGGCGCGGATGGATTCGACATCATCCTGCTCGACGTCATGCTGCCGGGCCTCGACGGCTTCGAGGTGGTGCGGCGGCTGCGCGCGGCGCGGCAGTTCGTGCCGGTCATGCTGCTGACCGCCCGCTCGGACACCGACGACGTGCTGCGCGGCTTCGAGGCGGGCGCCGACGACTACCTGCCCAAGCCCTTCGATCTGTCCATCCTGCTGGCGCGCATCGCCGGCCTGCTCCGCCGGCGCACCTGGCTCCGCGGCGACCCCGACGCGGGGCAGGAGCGGGAGCTGGAGGAGTACCGCTTCGGCCGCACTTCCATCGACTTCCGCAACCAGGTGCTGCGCCGCGGCAAGGTCGAGCAGCCGCTGACGGTGATGGAGGCGACCCTGCTGCGCTACCTGGTGCGGCACGCGGGCGAGACCGTCTCGCGCAAGGCGCTCCTGGAAGAGGTCTGGGGCGTGCGCCACGACACCGACACCCGCACCGTCGACAACTTCATGGCCCGCCTGCGGCGCTACATCGAGGACAAGCCCGCCCGCCCGCGCCACCTGCTGACCGTGCGCGGCGTCGGTTACCGCTTCGTCGACAAGCCGGACGGCGATGGGTAGCGACGTTATTCTCCTGTTGCACGGACAGCGGGATTCGATGACGAGACGCCGAGTTCAAGGTGCTGGAGCGCGCCGGCGAGGGCGCCGCGATGGCGGAACGGCTTCGGCCTGCAGTGCTCATCGGCGGGGAACGATATCCCGGCGGCCGCGCCCCGCGCCCCGCGCGCGGCGACCGCCGCGCTGCATTCCGACCGGCGGTGCATCCCGCCCGACCACGGGGGTTCCGCGGAGCGGCCCCTCGCCCCGCGGTCGCCGTGCGCCCGACAGGCTCCTCGTCACGGCCCGGTCGGGCACGGGCGGCTCTCGCCCCGCCGCCGCCATCGGCGTTCCCGGGGTAAGGACAGTGATCGACATGACCTTGCCAACTACGTTCAGTACCGTCCCGCTTGGCCGCGGTTCCTGTGAGCGGCGTGGCGAGGCAATCCCCGTCACCGCCCCAACCCGTGCTCACCGGCCGCCGGGTGCACGACATCATTGTTGG
>JAAXGX010000187.1 GCA_012271165.1 Vicinamibacteraceae bacterium
AGCATTCCCGACGACGAGCTGCTGGCGCTGGCCGAGCGGGGCAGGCTGGGTGCGCCGGACGTGCTGGCCCGGCAGGTGCGGCGGATGCTGGCGGACGGGCGCGCGGCGGCGCTGGTGGAGAACTTTTTCGGGCAGTGGCTGTACCTGCGCAACCTCGGCCGCCTGCAACCGGACGCGGAGCTGTACCCCGCCTTCGACGACGGGCTGCGCGACGCGTTCCGCCGCGAGACCGAGCTGTTCCTCGCCAGCCAGCTCCGCGAGGACCGCAGCGTGGTCGACCTGCTGCGGGCGCCGTACACGTTCCTGAACGAGCGGCTGGCCGCCTTCTACGGCGTGCCGAACGTCTACGGCAGCCACTTCCGGCGCGTGAGCCTGCCCGGCGGCCGCCGGGCAGGGCTGCTGGGGCACGGCAGCATCCTGACGGCCACCTCGTACGCCAACCGCACGTCGCCGGTGCTGCGCGGGAAGTTCGTGCTCGAGGCCATCCTCGGCGCGCCGCCGCCGCCCCCGCCGCCGGACGTGCCGGCGCTGGAGGAGGGCGGCGCGGCGGAGCGGCCCCGGTCGACGCGCGAGCGGCTGGAGCAGCATCGCCGGAACCCCGCCTGCGCGACCTGCCACGCGAAGATCGATCCGCTCGGGTTCGCGCTGGAGAACTTCGATCCGATCGGCGCCTGGCGGGAGACCGACAACGGGGTGGCGGTGGACGCGTCGGGGACGACCGCCGACGGCGCGTCGTTCGACGGCCCGGTCGAGTTCCGGCAGGCGCTGCTGGCGCGCCGGGACCTGTTCGTCGCCAACGTCACCCGCAAGCTGCTGACCTACGCCCTGGGCCGCGGACTCGAGCACTACGATCAGCCGGCGGCGCGGCGCATCCTGCGGCTGGCGGCGGAAGACGACTACCGCTGGTCGGCGCTCATCGGCCGGATCGTCGTGAGCCCCCCGTTCCAGATGAGGAGCGCTCAATGATCATCACCCGACGCACGCTCGCGCGGCGCACGGTGCTGCGCGGCCTGGGCGCCTCGCTGGCGCTCCCGTTGCTCGACGGCATGGTCCCCGCGTTCGCCTCGCCGCGGCCGGTGCGCCGCTTCGGGGCCGTGTACGTGCCCAACGGCATGTCGCTGCCGCACTTCTTCCCGAAGACGAGCGGACCGGGATTCGAGCTGTCGCCGACGCTGCGGCCGCTGGCGCCCTTCCGGGACCGGCTCGTCGTGTTCAGCGGACTGGCCAACCTCGAGGCGCAGGCCCGGGGCTCGGAAGGGGTAGGGGACCACTCGCGCGGGGCCGGCACGTTCCTGAGCGCCGTGCACATCAGGAAGACCGAGGGGTCGGACATCCGGGCGGGGACCACCGCCGACCAGCTCGCGGCCCGGGTGCTCGGCCGCGACACGCAGCTCGGCTCGCTCCAGCTCGCCATGGAGTCGAACGAGATCTCGGGCGCCTGCGACCCCGGCTACAGCTGCGCCTACATGAACACGATTTCGTGGGCGAGCCCCACCGCGCCGCTGCCGATGGAGCGCGACCCGCGGGCCGTCTTCGAGCGCATGTTCGGCGGGAGCGACTCGACGGACCGCGAGGCGCGGCTGGCCCGCATCGCGCAGGACCGCAGCATCCTCGACGTCGTGCACGACGAGGCGCGGCGGCTGAACGGCACGCTCGGCCCCGGCGACCGCCGCCGCGTCGGCGAGTACCTGGACGCCGTGCGCGGCATCGAGCACCGCATCCAGCGGGCGGAGGAGCAGAGCGACCGCGAGCTGCCGCTGGTCGAGAAGCCGCGCGGCATCCCGGCCGCGTTCGCGGACCACGCGAAGCTGCTGTACGAGCTGCAGGCGCTCGCCTTCCAGGCCGACCTGACGCGCGTCTTCAGCTTCCTGTTCACGCGCGAGACGACCGTGCGGGCGTACCCCGAGGTCGGGGTTGCCGACGCCCACCACCAGATCAGCCACCTGATCAACGATGCGGAGGCGGTGGCCAACGTCGCCAGGGTGAACGCGTTCCACATGTCGCTGTTCGCGTCGTTCCTCGAGCGGCTGCGCGCCACGCCGGACGGCGACGGGAATCTGCTCGACAACGTGCTGATCGTCTACGGCGCCGGCATCGGCAACGCGAACCTGCACTCGCACGACGACCTGCCCATCGCGCTGGTGGGGGGCGGCGGGGGCCGGGTCCGGGGCGACCGGCATCTCGTGCTGCCGAAGGACACGCCGCTGGCGAACCTCTACCTGACGCTGCTCGACAAGCTGGACGTGCCGGTGGACCGCTTCGGCGACAGCACCGGCCGCCTGCACGGGCTGGGGCCGGACACCATCTCGGAGGTGTAGCCCGTCGGCGGCGAGCCGTCGTCAGGAGCAGATGTCGCCGAGTCGTCCGACGCCGCCGCAGTAGCTGACGTCCTGGATCTGGACGGTGATTCCGTCGGGGTCCAGGAAGGTGCTTCTTCGTCGACTCGCACATCCCGGCCGCGGTCTTCCTGGGGATGAACCTGTTGTTCACGGACCCGTCCACGTCGCCCCGCACCGAGCTGGGGCGCCTGGCCTTCGGCGTGCTGTACGGCCTCAGCGTGGCCGTGCTCTACGCGGCGCTCGGCGTCCTCGGCGCGCCGACGTTCTACGACAAGCTGCTGGCGGTGCCGTTCCTCAACCTGGCGGTTCAGGCGCTCGACCGCTGGGCCCGCTCGGATACCATGCGGCGGCTCGACCCGGCCGCGCTTGGCCGGTCGCTGTCGCCGCGCCGCCGCCACCTCGCCTACGTGGCGGTCTGGACCGCCGCGTTCCTGCCTATCTACGCGCTGGAGGGGGTGGGGGACGTCCGAGCTGCCGGCCCGCCGTCGTGGCGGCAGGCTTGCGACCGGGGCCGCGCCGACGCGTGTCGGGCGCTCGCGGCGACCCTCGGACCGCAGTGCGTGGCGGGGTCGCCGCGGGCCTGCAACGAGCTCGGCATCCTGGCCGCCGAAGGTCTGGCGTCCACGCCGCTCCCGGCACCGGCCGCCTTCGCCCGCGCGTGCAGTCTCGGGCTTCCGGCCGGCTGCGCAAACGCCGAGGAACTGGCGGCGGGCGGCCGGAACTGGCGCCGTCCGCCGGTACCCGACGCCGTCGGGCCGAATGAACGTGGTCCGGGATAAATGCCTCCCAGGATGACGATATCTGGAGCACAATTGACATCAGCACATCAAGCAACGTATGTTGCGATGCATGAGGACGACCTTGACGTTGGATCCCGACGTGGCGGCCCTGGCCGAACGGATGCAGCGGGTGCGCGGTGGGAGCTTCAAGGCGATCGTCAACGAAGCCCTGCGATACGGTCTGCGGGCGATGGCAGCTCCGTCCGGCCAGCCGGTGACCTACACGACGCCCGCGGTGGACCTGGGCCGCTGCCTGGTGGGCAGTCTCGACGACGTCGCCGAGATCCTCGCCCTAGCGGAAGGCGAGGACTGCCGGTGATCCTCGTCGACGCCAATCTCCTGGTCTACGCGCACGTGTCTTCGTTTCCCCAGCACGCAAGCGCGCGCAAGTGGCTGGACGCACGGATCAACGCCGCCGCGCCGGTCGCGCTGCCGTGGCCAAGTCTCCTGGCCTTCGTGCGGATTGTCAGCAATCCGCGCATCTTCGATCGACCGGCCTCCGTATCTGCTGCGTGGCGGCAAGTGGAGTCGTGGCTCGCCACGAAATCTGTCTGGGTGCCGCTGCCGACGGAGCACCACCAGCAGGTGCTTGGCCCGCTCATGGCGAGCGTGGAGGGCCGCGCGAACCTCGTGCCCGACGCTCACCTGGCCGCGCTGGCCATTGAGCACGGCCTCGCTCTATGCTCCACGGACGGCGATTTCGCCCGCTTCGATGGACTGGAGTGGCGCAACCCGCTGCGGTAGCTGCACCTCAGCTCCGGCCGGTGTCGAGCTTGCCGAGCGCCCAGCGCCTGAGCGCGTCGAGACTGCCGAGCTCGTCGCGGATTGCGCGGTAGGCGATGGCGTGGTCGATGGTCAGGTATTCGTGCACGAGCACGTTGCGGAAGCTGGCCCAGTTCTGAAGTCGGTCGGACAGCGCGCGGTCGATCTCGCCCGCCTGCTCCAGGACCAGGAAGACATCGCGGTTTGTGTCCGGCGTCCGCAGGCCGGCGTCGCAGATCCAGTGATTGGCGATGTCGATCGCGGCTTCCGCCGCCAGGTGCAGATAGCGCGCGGCGAGATCGTGGATGTTAGGGTCGGCCACGTATTCGGACTCGGTCGCCCGGCCGAGGCTCCGCAGCCGCTGCAGATAGTCCTCCAGTGCGTCGAGCCGCCTCGAGAAGATCGCGATATCGACCATCATGGCGCGGCCGCCCCTCCTTCATGCGGCGAACCACCAGGCGGGTCTGCTCGCGCAGGCGCCGTTCCATGCCGAGATATTCGCCGAGCGTGCGCCGCATGAAGCGCACGCGCTCTACGTCGGAGCGCGCGTACAGCAGGATGCCGTCGCGGATCACGCGGTGGCGCAGCAGCGGGGGCGCGTGGTTGAGGATCACGAGATCGATCAGGTCGCTGCGAACGGCGCGGGTCATCGCCGGGACGAGTCGACAACGGATGTCCTGGAGTGCTTCCGCGCCGTCGGCGCAGGCGTCGTCCACGAGGACGGCGACGTCGACGTCACTCTCGGCGCGGGCCGCATCCCTGACCCGGCTCCCGAACAGCCAGGCTAGCCGGACCGCCGAGTCGGCGCGCAGGCCGCGGGCGAGGTCGTCGCCCAGGACGCGGAGCGAGTCGGGGCGCACGCCTTCGAGTTCCGCCATCGCGACTCCAATGTAGCAGACACCGATTCCGCTGAAGGCCGCGTGGCGTACCGGCGCCGTTCTGCCCCGCGGACCCCTACTCCCGGGCGATGCCCACGATGACGTAGCCGCCCGAGCGCTCGTCGCGGTCGAGCTCCAGCAGGCCCCTTGCCTGGGCCTCTTCGAGCAGGTCGTTGAACGAGCCGAACCCGTAGGCCGACTCGTTGAATCCGGGACGCCGGCGCTTGAGGGTCTGCTTGATCATCGAACCCCACAGCTTGGCCCGGTCGCCGCGTTCGGCGTAGATCTCCTCGGCGGTCTGCGCGACCAGGTCGAGTCCCTTCTGGGTCGGATCGTCCGGGGCCGGCGCCGCCTTCTTTTCGTCCGGCTGGCTCTCGGCCGGGGCGCCTCCCTTGGACCGTCCCCGGCTCCGGGACCGCCGGCGGGACGGCTGGCGTTCGGCGACGAGGTCGTCGTAGAAGATGAACTCGTCGCAGTTGTTCACCAGCAGGTCAGACGTGGAGCTCTTCACGCCGACGCCGATCACGGACTTGGCGTTCTCGCGCAGCTTGCTGGCCAGGGGCGAGAAGTCGGAGTCGCCCGAAACGATGACGAAGGTGTCGATGTGCTCCTTCGTGTAGCAGAGGTCGAGGGCGTCGACGACCATCCGGATGTCGGCCGAGTTCTTGCCCGACTGCCGCGCGTGGGGAATCTCGATGAGCTCGAACGCGGCCTCGTGCATCGTCGGCTTGTACTCCTTGTAGCGACCCCAGTCGCAGTAGGCCTTCTTGGCGACGATGCTGCCCTTGAGCAGCAGCCGCTCGACGATGGGCTGGATGTCGATCTTCTTCAGCTTGGCGTCGCGGACGCCGAGCGCGATGTTCTCGAAGTCGCAGAACACCGCGAGGTTGCTGTCGCCGTTCACGCGTTCTCCTCTTGTCTTGTTGCCGGCGGGGGGAGCGTCGGCGGCCGCCCGCAGCGACGCCGGCGAGGCGGGGCCGATTCGCGGCGTCTAGCTACTGGCGGCCGGCCTCGCGCCGCGCCTCCGCGGTCGCCGCGCCCATGAAGATGCGGGCGCCCTGCTCGATGCGGCGGGTCACGTCTGCAGCGCCGTTCATCGCCACCGGCAGGCCGAACTCCTTGCCGGCGGCCAGGATCTCGTCGACCGCCACGGCCAGCGCCTCCTGGTCCTGGTGCAGGGCGACGCCCAGATCGCCGGTGCCGGCCCACAGCACGGCGCCGATGTTGTGCTCGGCCAGCGTGCGTGCGATGTCGCGCACGTTCTCCACGGCCAGCCGGTTCTCGATGATGAACCAGGGGATCAGGTTGCCGTTGGGGTCGAGCCGCCAGATGTCGGACTGCTCGCGGTACTCGGGAACGGACAGGCCCCAGTAGCGGGCCGCGACCGCCGCGCCGGACCCCCGGATGCCGACGGGCTCGACGTCGGGCGCTCCCGGCGCCTGCGGGTAGCGCATGGCGCGCACGGCGGTGAGCGCCTGCTCGGCCGTCTCGATGTGGGGGAAGACCACGCCTTGCACGCCGGCGTCGAGCACGCTCTTGACCTGCCAGGTGTTGTACTCGAGCTCGCGGCCGTAGGCCGGCACCCGGGCGATGACGGTCTTCGTCACGCTCAGGTCGCCGGTCTCCGTGAGCGCGCCCGGATCGAGCAGGAACTGCATGTACGTCCGCATGTCCTCGACGTCGAAAGGGTTGTGCTCGAGGTCGTACATCACGACGTCGAAGGTCTCGTCGACCGAGTGCGTCATCGCGTCGATGGGGGCGTTGCCGATGCCGCCGAAGTTGGCGAAGCTGCCGAAGACGATGGTGCCCGCGTCGAGCAGGCGGGCGAGCTGGCTCACGCGCGGCGCGGGCTCGGCGCCCTGGGCGGTGCCGGCCGGCGCTGTCAGCCACGCGGCGACCGGCGCCAGGAGGAACAGGAGGACGACGCCGGCCGGTCTGGTTCTCATGGGGGCTCGCTTTCCCTGGTCGCGACAACGCCGAACGGCCGATCGTACTTTGCGCCCTGTCGGAATTCAACGGGCCCCGCATCGGGCGCGACGATGTCGGTTCGGAGGTAAGATGATGCCTTCCAACGGAAAGAGGAGGACAGCCCCATGCAGCTCGTCAGCGAAACGCGCGCTTCCGGCGGACGATCGCACCGTGCGGCCGGGATGGCCGGGCTCGTGGCGACGGTCATGGCGATGGTGTGGGCATCGGGACCGACGCTCCCGGCCCAGGAGTCGGGACGGAGCGCCGCCGCCGACTGGCCGACCTACAACCGCGACCTGGCCGGCACGCGCTACTCGCCCCTCGATCAGATCGACACCGGCAACGTCGGCGAGCTGCAGGAGGTCTGGTCGTATCGCTTCCATCCCGAGGACGGCTTCGTCGAGGGGCCGGAGCCGGCGGAGCTCTTCCAGCAGGTCACGCCGATCGTGGTCGATGGCGTCATGTACCTGGCGGCGGGGGACCGGGTCGTGGCGCTGCGGCCCGAGACCGGCGAGGAAATCTGGCGGCACGAGCTGAGCGAGGGGCTGGCCTCGTTCCGCGGCGTCGCCTACGGCCCGGCAACCGACGCGCACGGGCCCCGCATCTACTTCACCAGCCTGAGCAAGGTCATCGCCCTGAACGCCGACACCGGCGCGCGCGACACCACGTTCGGGAACCAGGGCGAGGTCGCGCTGCGCGTTCCGTACACCGGCGTGCCGGTGGTCTACGAGGGCGCCCTGGTGCTCGGGTCGAGCGCCTTCGGCCCCGGCCAGGAGCACATCGCGCCCCACCTGAATCAGCCGCGGGGCGGCGGCGAGCCGGAGCAGGCCTATCCACGGGCGATCGACACCGCCACCGGCGGGCTGCTCTGGGAGTTTCCGACCCTTCCGACGGAGACCGACTTCGGCAGCCACACCTGGGGCAACGAGAGCTGGCGCAACCGCATCGGGAACAACGTCTGGGCGTTCACGCTCACCGTCGACGAGGAGCGCGGCCTGGTCTACATGCCGGTGAGCAGCCCCGGGTCGAACTACTACGGCGGCGACCGCCCGGGCGACAACCTGTTCGCGAACTCGACCATAGCCATCGACATCCGGACCGGCAACCTCGCGTGGTACTTCCAGAACATCCGCCGCGAGCTGTGGGACTACAACCTGCCGCCGGCGCCCGGCCTGCTCGATATCGAGCGCGACGGCGAGCGCATCCCGGCGCTCGCGCAGGTCGGCAAGTCGGGGTTCATGTTCATTCTCAACCGCGAGACCGGCGAGCCGGTGCACGGGGTCGAGGACCGGCCCGTGCCGGCCGGGGACGTGCCCGGCGAGCAGTACGCGCCCACGCAGCCCATTCCGCTCAAGCCGCCGCCGCTGGCGCGCGTCAGCTTCGGTCCCGACGACATCGTGACCGCCGACGACACCACGGCCGAGCACGCGGCGGCCTGCCGCGAGCTGTACGACAAGGTCGGCTACTACAACGAGGGACCCTACACGCCCCAGCGGCTGCGGCAGGAGGGCACGCCGCCGTCGCTCGTCTTCCCCGGTAACAGCGGCGGCGTGAACTGGAACGGCACCGCCTACGA
>JAAXGX010000145.1 GCA_012271165.1 Vicinamibacteraceae bacterium
GGTGACGACGCCGCCGATGTCGTCCGCGTCCAGCTCGACGCCAGCGGACTGCGCCAGTCCTTCCCCGCCGGCGAGGCCCATCCCCAGGACCAGCACGGCCGTGGCCGCGGCGGCCGCCGCAGCCGCCGTCAGATTCCATCGCATGCGCGCGCCTCCTCCGCTTCAATCAGACGGGGCTGCGCCCCGAACCCCCGGCGTCCGCTTGTGGGGACCCCATAGCCCCGCGCCGCTCCCGCCGAGGCGCGCTGTGCGCGCCTTGCGAAGTCTACGCCGTTGCGGCGCAGACTTCTAGCCACTCGCCACTCCGGCGTCGATTGAGATCCCTCCGACGACGACGATTCGGCGACAATAGGTACTCTCATGCGCGCCTTCTTCCGGGACATCTTCCAGACCCGCTACCGCGAGGCGACGGCCAGCGCGATTCTCTTTGCCATCGTCATCGGGCTCGTCATGAACGCGGCCATCACGTACGCCGGGCTCAAGATCGGCTTCACGATGGGCGGCAGCGCCATCGCCGCGGTGCTCGGGTTCGGCGTTCTGCGCGGGGTCCTGCGCCGCGGGTCGATCCTCGAGACCAACATGGCGCAGACCTGCGCGTCGGCGGTCAACACCTCCAACGCCGGCATCATCTTCACGGTCCCCGTGCTGTTTCTGCTCGGGCTGCCGCTGGCGACCGACAGCGCCGACTTCTGGCTGATCACGCTGGCCGCCGTCGGCGGCGCGATCCTCGGTACGGCGTTCATCATTCCGCTGCGCAAGCAGATGATCGAGATCGATCGGCTGCGCTTCCCGACCGGCATGGGCGTGGCCGCCATTCTCAAGTCGCCCGGCGCCGGGCCGCGGAAGGCGCTCGTGCTGCTGGGCGGCGTCGTCGCCGGCGCCGCCGTGTACTGGTTCGTGGCCGCCGAGCAGCTCGGCCTCCCCAGCTACGGCTCGCTCGGCATCGGCGTCCTGACGGCCGACGCGCTCGACGCCGGCCGCCTGCTCGGGTTCCCGCCCCAGCTCGAGCTGATCTTCGGCATCGCCCCGTTCGCCCTCGGGGCGGGTTACATCACCGGCCGGCCGGGCCTGTTCGTGCTGGCGGGCGGGATTCTCGCGTACCACGTGCTGACGCCGTTCGCGTACTCCGTGGGGTGGATGCCGCAGACCGTGGCCGCCCACGAGGCGCCCGGCTACGCCTTCAACGCCTTCAACCGGCCGCTCGGCATCGGGCTGCTGCTCGGCGGCGCCCTGATGGGCATCGTCGCCTCGCTGCCGGCCATCCGCGAGGCGCTCAGGAGCGTCGCGGCGGCGGGCAGGGCGCGGGGTGGCGGCGACGAGCTCGGCCTGAGGGTGCTGGGGACGGCGGCGGTCCTGGCCGGCGTGCTCCTGTTCGCCGCCGCGTACCTGGTGGGCGAGAAGCCGTTCAACCGCACCTGCCCGGTCACCGGCCAGTGGGTGGACCGCGTGTCCGTCGCGGACCTGCCCGCGGGCGTGCCGGAGAGCGATCGGCGCGCGGCGGTCCGGGCGCTCAACGCGGAGGTCGACGCGCTGGAGACGGCCACGCGCACCCACGGCGGGTACGTCGTCCGCTTCGTCAGCGAGGACGCCGCGCGCACGTGGGACGCCTACGGTGCCGGGCGCAAGGACGACTACCTCGCGAGCAGCAACGCGCGGCCGGGGTGGCTGGCCGCGTTCCCGCCGCTGCTGCGCGCCGCGACGATCGCGCTCGTCGGCATCGCCTGGATGTGGCTGGCCGGCATCATCATCGCCCAGTGCACCGGCATGACCGACTGGTCGCCGATATCCGGCATGGCGCTCCTGACGGTGGTGCTCGTCATGCTGCTCGGCGGCACGGGCGCGGTGGTCGGCGCCGTGCTGATCGGGGCGGCGTTGTGCGTCGCGATGACGCTGGCGGCCGACATGATGTCCGACCTGCGCACGGGCCACCTGGTGGGGGCGCAACCGCGGCGCCAGCAGGTGCTCGAGCTGCTTGTCGTGGGCATCGGACCCATCGTGTCCATGCTGGTCGTGCTGCTCATCGCCGAGGCGAACCGCCAGAGCTTCGGCGTGCCGTTCGGGCCCGAGACCCCGACGGCGGCGCCGCAGGCGCAGGCCCTGCAGGCGGTCATCACGGGCGTCCAGGGCGGCGAGATGCCCTACGCGCTGTACGGCTTCGGCGCCCTGCTGGGCGCGCTCCTCGGCCTGGGCACCTTCAGCGGCCTCGGCGTGCTGGTGGGGCTGAGCATGTATCTGCCGTTCGCGGCAATCGCCACGTACGGCGTGGGCTGCGTCATCAACGTGCTGGTGGCGCGCTGGAAGGGCCGGGTCTGGGCGGAGGACTGGGGCGTCCCCTTCGCGGCGGGCCTGGTCGTCGGCGAGTCGCTGCTCGCCATGACCGTCAACATGATCGTCCTGGCAACCGGCTGATGGAACGACCGCTGCGTCCGCTCGGCAATCTCCTCATCGCGACGAGCCTCGTCGCCGGGGCGCTGGCGGCCACCACCGCGTACGTCCCGCGGCTCACGGACGACGATTCCGCGCTCGCCGCCGGCGCCGGCTACGCGCACCTGAACGCGCCGGCCGGCGCCCGGAGGGACGCCGCGGGAGACTTCGTCCTGGATGCCGACGGCCAGCGCATTCCTCTGGCGGACACCGGGAGCGAGCTGACCCCGCAACTGCAGGCGCGGCTGCGCGCCGCCGGCGTCGAGCGCGTGCGCGTCCGGGAATTCAGCATCCGGCGCTGGCAGCACGCTTGGCTGTTCGGCCTGGCGGTGATCGGCCTGATCGCCGGCAGTGCGCTGGTGAAGCGGGAAACCGCGCCGCGGCGCGGCCGGCAACCGGCCGATCGCGGCACCGTCGCACAAGAGACCCCGCAGGCCGTGCTGGCCCGCATCGTCGCCACCGCCCGCGACCTGCGGCGCGAGTTGCCCGGCATGCCGGACGATGCCGCCCAGACCCGCGCCATCCTCGAGCGCGTCGGCCACGTTCAGACCGAACTGTCGCTGCAGGTCGTCGAAGGCCGCAACGCGCTCGTGGCCGCCCTGGGGCTGGCCCGATTCGCGGAGCTGATGGACGCCTTCAGCCGCCTCGAGCGAGCCCTCAACCGCGCCTGGTCCGCCGCCGCCGACGGCGCGCTCGACGAGGCCCTGCGCTGCATCGAAGACGCCGCCGCGCACGCGCCCGAGGTCGAGCGCCGGCTGCGCTGACCGGCCGCGGCCGGGGCTGCGCTATACTGGGAGGCTGTCGTCCCCATCGTCCAGAGGCCTAGGATCTAGCCCTTTCAAGGCTAAGACACGGGTTCGAATCCCGTTGGGGACGCCACATTCCCCTCCCGCTTAGTCCCTTGAATTCCCAAAACAGTCCGTAAACAGGGGCTATGACCGCCAGTCTGTGGTTTCTGTCGTTCCGCTGTTGTCCCACCCATTCCCACACCGTTCGTGGTATCATACGTGGGATACAGTTACCGTGGTTCCTGTGGGAATAGGGGATTCGAACCGTGTGGAAATTGACTGCCAGGAAGGTGCGGGCGTTAACGACGCCGGGCCGCTACGCCGACGGCGGCACGTTGCACTTGGTCGTCTCGCCGCGCGGCACGAAGTCGTGGGTCCAGCGCATCACGATCGATGGCCGACGACGTGACATCGGCTTGGGTGGGTGGCCGGTAGTCTCGCTGGCAATGGCCCGCGACCGCGCCTTCGCGAACCGCCGCGCCGTCGCCGACGGCCGCGACCCGCTCTCCCACAAGCGCCGGCCGAAGACTCCGACCTTCCGGGAGGCGAGCGAGCGCGCCCTGGAAGCGAACCGGCCTCGCTGGCGCAACCCCAAGACGACGGACAACTGGATCGCCACGATGGACAAGTACGTGCACCCCGTCTTCGGCGACCGGCAGGTCGACCTGATCGGCCGCGAAGACGTGCTCCGCGTCCTGACGCCCCTCTGGACCGCCAAGCCCGCAATCGGGCGTAAGGTCCGGCAGCGCATCCGCGCGACGCTGGCCTGGGCGCAGGCGCACGGGCACGTCGAGCACAACCTCGCCGGCGACGCCATCGACGGCGCGCTGCCGTCGCTGCCAGCCGTCAAGGCGCACTTCCGGGCGCTGCCGTACCGCGAGGTCGGCGCGGCGCTGGAGACCATCGAGGCGTCTCGGGCGTCAGTGTCCGCCAAGGCGTGCCTTCGGTTCGTCGTGCTCACCGCCTGCCGATCCGGCGAGGCCCGCCTTGCCACGTGGGACGAGATCGACCTGGAGGCCCGCGAATGGCGCATCCCGGAGTCCCGGATGAAGGCGGCCGTCGAGCACCGCGTCCCGCTCGCCGACGCTGCGCTGGACGTGCTGGAATCCGTCCGGCCGCTGCGCAACCCGGCCGGCTTGTTGTTTCCGTCGCCGTCGAGGCCGGCGAAGACGCTCAGCGACATGACGTTGACGAAGATCCTGCGCGATACAGGGCTGGCCGGCCGCGCCACGGTGCATGGCTTCCGGTCGGCCTTCCGAACCTGGGCGAGCGAGAGAACGAGCTTGCCGCACGCCGTCTGCGAGATGGCGCTGGCCCATCGTGTCGGGTCCGATGTCGAGCGATCCTACGCGCGGTCGGATCTGTTCGACAAGCGCCGCGGGTTGATGGACCAGTGGGCGACGTACGTGACGGGCGGCGGCGGGAAGGTGCTGCGCCTGCACGGATGAGCCGCAGCGAACCGTCGGGCTCAGCGCGCTGTCGTCGTTCGGCGGCGGGCAGCGGCGAGGGTTACCCCTATGGTATTATTGGGAACACCTATGGGGTAATCCAAGATGACGACGCCGACGGATCGACTGTTGACACGCGCGGAGGTCGAGCGGCGCACCGGGCTCGGGCGGAGCGCCCTGTACCGCGCGATGCGCGAGGGCCGGTTCCCCGAGCCGTTTCGGGTCGGGCCGGCAGCCGTTCGATGGTCCGAGCGGGAGATCGAGGCGTGGGTAGCGGCACTTCCGCGTTCCTGCGGCGATGGGATCCACCGCGCGAGCAAGCAGGACGCGCCGAGCGCGTCACACGGAAGCGAGAGGCATGCCCAAGTCGCCACGCCACACCATCAATCTCAAGTTCTCGATTGAGGAGTTCGCGGCGCTCGCTGCGGATGCCGACAAGTGCGAGATCGCGCCGACGACGATGGCGCTCAGTCACGTCCTGGCCGGCATGCAGCAGTTCCGCGGCGTGGTTCCGGACTTGACTGTCCCCGCGAGCCGCGCCACGTACGCCCTGAAGGAAGCGGCGGAGGCCCTCCGTGCGGCCGGCAACGCAGAAGCCGCACAGGCCGCAGAGTCTGCGGGCCAGGAGCTGTACCAGGCAGTGGCTGACACCCGGGAGGGGCTTGGCTGGATCGTGTGGCCCGGCTGGCGGCTGGACGCCTTTCGCCACCGCATCCCGTGGGAGGGAGAGAACGGCGGGCGGCCGGACTTGACGGAGTCCATTCTCAAGATCCGATGAACTCACGAGCGAGCAGCGTGGACTGGCAAACGCCTACACAGCGCCACGCGCCGTCGAACCGGGCGCGGGATCCGCACGGTGTCCTGGTGCTCGCCGGCGTGCAGATTGGCTTCGGCTCGACATTCCGGGACGGGACGGCCGAGGAGAACCACCCGCGGGAGGTCGTCGAGGCAGCGCTGGTCCACATCGTCCAGAACAGGGTCGAGGCGGCTTGCGCCCGGTCGGACCTGTTCGAGCGCCGCCGGCAGTTGATGGACGACTGGTCCTCCTATGTCGTCGGCGGTACCGGGAGCGCCGGCTGATGATCGCCCATCTTCGAGACCGGTCGGATGCTCTCGTCCGGTCCGGCTGGACTCGCCGGGAAGCCGAGTGGCTGGCGCTGGTCTGCCTCCACAGCGGCGTGTTCCTCCGCTCGCAGTACCTCGCCTTCATCGGCCGGACCAACCCGGCGCTGGCCCACCGCTTCGTCCGCCGTTGCCGCAAGCACGCGGTCGAGCAGCCGTGGAACGGCTCGCGGCTCCGCATCTGCCGGATCGCGGCCCGGCGCATCTACCGGGTCATCGGCGCGGAGCACGTTCGGCATCACCGGCCGGCTGCGCCCGAGGTCGTGCTGCGGCGTCTGCTGTCGCTCGACTACGTACTCGAACACGCGCACGCGGCGTGGCTCCCGACCCAGGACGAGAAGGTGAACGGGCTGACCGCGGCGGGGATCGCCAGGGAATTGCTGCCGCGCCGGCTCTACCAGGGCGCGGTCGGCGCACAGTACTGCTACTTTCCCCACAAGCTGCCCATCGCGCTCGACGGCGTGCGGGCCACGTTCCTGTTCGTGCAGGCCGAGGACGAGACCGAGAGCGCGGTCCGCACGTGGGGCGGGCAGCACGCGGCGCTGTGGGCGGCGCTCGCGGCTGCCGGCCGCGCCGTCGAGGTGGTCGTCGTCGGCCGCGACCCGGTGCGTCTGGCGGCAGCCGGCCGGGTGCTCGACAAGTGGGCGGCGACGCCTCCCGAGGCCGTGATGCTGTCCCACCAGGAAGCGGCATCGGAGCTGGCGACGATCAAGAAGGCGATCGCGACGAGCGACTGGGCGGCGCTGGAGACGTACGGCGGACTGAATCCCGCCCTCCAGCGTGCGTGCGTCCTCGCCGCCGCTTGCGCCGGAGACCGGAGGTCGAGGGCGGCGATCACGGCCGGCCGGACGTGGCGCTCGAACCGGGTGCCGGAATGGATCCCTGCCGGCCGCGGCGTCGGAGAGGCCGCGTGACGAGACGAACCACGCCGGTGGCCGACATGTCAAGCCGCCCTCCGGGCGTCTCCTTCGCTGCGCTACGGCCGTTCCGGTGACACGCCGGCCACCGGCGTGGTGTTCTGCAATTGTGACCGAACGCAGGCGTCCGGCCCTGGAAACGGACCGGAGCCCCACCACGTCCTCGAACCGCTCCCTGCCGAGGCCGCCGACGAACACGCCCGCCTCGAACCGACCGGGTACGGAACCGTGCTCCGTCCAGACGCGGCGGCATCGAAGGACACGGATCGGACGCGGGGAG
>JAAXGX010000126.1 GCA_012271165.1 Vicinamibacteraceae bacterium
CGGCGCGGGGCGAAGGGGTCCCCGCAAGCGGACGCCGGGGGCTTGGGGCGCAGCCCCATCTGGATGATGCCGCCCCGAAGGCGGCGGCGAGATAGCCGACGACCTGCTCGCGGTCGCCCGACACGTCCCCGGAGTCGGCGCGCCGGAGGACGCGGGCGGCGGTCGCGCCGAGCATCCGCGCGGCCCGCATCACGGCGATGGCGGCCCCGCCCCCGCAGGCCACGTAGCGCCCGCGCTCGTGCTCCGGGTACTGCTCGAACTCGTCGAGCAGGCCGGCCCAGTCGAAGCGCGCCACGTGCGCGACGACGCGGGCGTCGAGACCGGCGGCCTCCTCGGCGTCGAAGTAGTGCGACAGGTCGGTGCTGGCGACGAGCAGCACCGCGGCCCCGCGCAGCGCGTCCGCCAGCGCGTCGGCCAGCCCCAGCACCGTCTCCCGCCGCTGGTACCCCACCAGCAGCGGAACGATCGGCGTGGCGGGCAGCAGACGCCGCAGGAACGGGAGCTGCAGCTCCAGCGAGTGCTCCCGCCGGTGCGCGCGCGGATACTCGGCGATGAGCGGGGAGGCGGCCGCGAGGCGCGCGGCGAGGCCGGCGTCGACCACCGCGGGGCCCAGCGGCGTGTCCCACGCCCCGCGGCTGCCGATCGACACGCCGTCGAAGCCGACGTGGTGCGACGGCCCCACCAGGACGGCGGCGTCGAACGTCCGGCCGCGCACCGCGGCCCAGGCGTGGGCGGCCACCGGGCCCGAGTAGACCAGCCCCGCGTGCGGCGCGATCAGCGCGGTGGCCTCGAAGTCGTGCGGCGGGGCGGCGGCGGCGAGGTAGCCGTCGACGGCGTCCGCCAGCGCGCCCGGATCGGCCGGATACCACGTGCCGGCCATGGCCGCGGGCCGGACCGGGTTGGGCGCCGCCTCCATGTGGGGTATTCTGGCACCAACCAAGCGAGGTGTGACGTGCGGAGTGGAACCATCGGCGGAGCGCTCGTCGCGGCGGCCCTGGGGCTGACCGCCTCCGGCCCGGCCGCCGGCGCCGGGCAGGCGGACGAGTACGCCGCGGGCATCGAGACCTGGCGCGCGGAGCGGGAACGGCGCCTCACGGCGGACGACGGCTGGCTCGCCGTGGCCGGCCTCTTCTTTCTCCGGGAGGGCGAGAACACGTTCGGCAGCGACCCGCTGCACGACATCGTCCTGCCGGCGGGACCGCCGACCGCCGGCGCCTTCGACCTGAGCGGCCGGCGGGTCGCGCTGCGCGCCGCGCCCGGCGCCACCCTGACGGTCGACGGGCGGGACGTCGCGGCCATGCAGCTCCACCCGCGCGAGGCGCGGGCCGACGTCACGATCGAGGACCTGACGCTGTTCGTCCACTACAGCGGCGAGCGGCTGGCCATCCGCATGCTGGACAGGAACAGCGCGATCCGCCGCGACTTCAGCGGGCTGCGGTGGTATCCGGTCGACGCGGCCTGGCGCGTGCGGGCGCGCTTCGTGCCGCACGACGAGCCGCTCGAGGTGAAGATCCAGAACATCCTGGGCGACATCGAGACGCTCACCAGCTCCGGCACCGTGCGCCTGCAGCTCGGCGGCGAGCAGCTCGAGATGCTGCCGGTCGACGTGGGCGATCAGCTCTGGTTCATCTTCCGCGACCTGACCAGCGGCAGCGACACCTACGCGGCGGCGCGCTTCCTGTACGCCGACGCCCCGCGGGACGGGTGGACGGTGCTCGACTTCAACCGGGCGTACAACCCGCCGTGCGCCTTCAATCCGCATACCACCTGCCCGCTCCCGCCGCGCGCGAACCGGCTGCCCGTGCGGGTCGAGGCGGGCGAGCTCGACTACCGCCCCGCCCCCTGAGGGCGGCGGCGGACGCGATCTCCCGCGGCTCATGTCGACGCGGCTGACCCGGGCGGACGTCGAGCGCATCGCGGCCCTCGCCCACCTCGACCTCACGGCGGACGAGACGGCGCTGTTCGCGAAGCAGCTCGCGCAGATCCTCGAGTACGCCGAGCGCCTCCGGGAGGTGGACACCGCGCAGGTGTCGGCCACGTGGCATCCGAGCGCGGCGTCGGCGGCGCTGCGCGACGACGTCCGGCGGCCGTCGCTGGCGCGCGAGGACGCGCTGGCGGGCGCCCCGGACGCCGCGCCCGACGGCCTGTTCCGGGTCCCGAAGGTGATCGGTTGATGGCGGCCGGCGACTGGACGCTCACCCGGCTGCGGGCGGCCGTGGCCGGCGGGGACGTCTCCGCGCGCGAGGTGTGCGACGGCTACCTGCGGCGCATCGCCGCCGCGGACGGCCGGATTCACGCCTTCACGACGGTGCTGGGCGAGGCGGCGCTGGCGCGCGCCGAGGAGGTGGACCGCCGGCGCGACGCGTGGCGCGACCGCCCGCTGCTCGGCGTGCCGGTGACGGTCAAGGACGTCATCTGCACGCGCGGCGTCCCCACCACCGCCTGCTCGCGGATCCTGGCCGGCTACCGCCCGCCCTACGACGCGACCGTCGTCACGCGCCTGCTCGACGCCGGGGCCGTGGTCATCGGCAAGACCAACTGCGACGAGTTCGCCATGGGCTCGTCGACGGAGCACTCGGCGCTCGGCGCCACGCGCAACCCGTGGGCGCCGGACCGCATTCCCGGCGGCTCCAGCGGCGGCGCGGCGGCTGCCGTCGCCGCGCGCCTGGCGCCGGCGTCCGTCGCGTCCGACACCGGCGGATCGATCCGCCAGCCGGCGGCGCTGTGCGGGGTCGTCGGGCTCAAGCCGACCTACGGGCGCGTCTCGCGTTACGGCCTGCTGGCATTCGCCTCGTCGCTGGACCAGATCGGCCCGCTGACGCTGACGGTGGCCGACGCGGCCGCCGTGCTGCAGGCCATCGCCGGCGCCGACCCGGCCGACGCCACCTGCGCGACCGAGCCGGTGCCGGCCCTGGCGGGCCTGTTTCCGGGCGACGCGCGGGGCGCGCGCATCGGCGTGCCGCGGGCGGCGCTGGCGGCCGGCGTGGATCCGGAGGTGCTGCGCGCCTTCGACGCGGCGCTGGCGGTGCTCGCCGGGCGCGGCGCGGCGGTGGTGGACATCGACCTGCCCCACATGGCCTACGCCGTGCCGGTCTACTACCTGGTCGCGCCCGCCGAGGCGAGCTCGAACCTGGCGCGCTACGACGGCGTGCGCTACGGGCTGCGCGCGGCCCCCGACGGCCGCGAGGCGACCCTCGCCGCCATGTACGACCGGACGCGCGACGCCGGCTTCGGCGCGGAGGTCAAGCGCCGCATCATGCTCGGCACCTACGCCCTGAGCGCGGGCTACTACGACGCGTACTACGTCCACGCCCAGCGGGTGCGCAGCCTGATCCGCGGCGACTACGACCAGGCGTTCGCCGACGTCGACGCGGTGGCCATGCCCACCACGCCGACCCCCGCGTACCGCCTCGGCGAGCACGTCGACGACCCGCTCGCGATGTACCTGGGCGACGTGTTCACGGTCAGCGCGAACCTGACCGGGCTGCCGGCCATCAGCCTGCCGGCCGGGTTCACCAGGGCGGGGCTGCCGATAGGGTTCCAGTTGACGGCGCGGCCGTTCGACGAGGCCACGCTGCTGCGGCTGGGCGACGTGCTCGAGCAGGACGCGCCCTGGAGCGGCGCGCGGCCGCCGCTGGCCCCCGCCTGAGCTTCCATCAGACGGGGCTGCGCCGCGGCGCCTTGCGCTACTGCTCGCGGCCCGACTGCTCCTCCAGCTCGGGCGTGCGAAGCTGGTCGACCGGGCCGCTCCGCGCGGTGGGCGGGAGATACTCGGCCCCGCTCCCCAGGCACTCGGCCAGGTCGCGGACGATGGCGGAGCCGGGCTCCCGCCGGCGGAACTTGCAGAAGCCGGCGACCACCAGAAAGCCGACGAACAGGGCGAGGATGAACCCGGTGGACAGCAGCAGCCCCTGCAGCGCGCCGAAGGCGACCTCGAAAGGACTGGAACTGGCTTCGAAGGGACTCATGATGGCTCCTCGGTGGCTGGCTGCGGATCGGGGAGCTCGTAGACGATCAGGCCTTCGTCGACCTCCTCCATGGCGATCCGCTCCAACTTGAGCGTCGTGGCCGGGCGCTCGCCCGTCTCGGGGTCGGGCGCGAGCGCCGCCAGCCGGGGCAGGGCGCCGCGCCGGAGCTGCTTGGCCCGCCGGGCGGCCACGTCGACGTACAGGAACCGGCTCTCCACGGGCGGCATCCGCTCGCGCGGCGCGTCGGGCTCGGGAACGCCGACGGCGCCCGCTTCGGCTTCCACTTCCGCGTCCGCCACCGCAGTCTCCGGAAGCTCCGCTTCGCTGTTCATAGCCCCCTAGAATAATCGAAGTCGCCCCCCCGCGTCGAAGGGCCCGGCCGCCGCGAGCTCGGGAGTCACCGGCCCGGCTCGCTTGCGGCGGAGGGCTGTGCGATCATGGATCGGGATGAAGATTCTCTTCGTCGGGGACGTCGTGGGCAAGCCGGGGCGCCAGATCCTGCGCCGGGCGCTGCCCGCGCTCGTCGCGGGCCGCGGCATCGACCTGGTCATCGCCAACGTCGAGAACGCGGCCGGCGGCAAGGGCATCACGCGCGAGGTCGCCGAGGCAATCCGCGACGCGGGCGTCGGCGTCATGACCACCGGCAACCACGTCTGGGACAAGAAGGAGGCGATCGACTACATCGGCCTCGAGCCGCGGCTGCTGCGGCCGGCGAACTTCCCGGCGGGCGTGCCCGGGGCCGGCTGCTACGTGGCCCGCTCCGCGCGCCACGATCCGGTCGCCGTGATCAACGTGATGGGCCGCATCTTCATGAACCCGCTCGACAACCCGTTCCACGTCGTGCGCGCCGAGCTGGAGGCCGTGCGGCCCGAGGCGCGCGTCGTCGTCGTCGACTTCCACGCGGAGGCCACGTCCGAGAAGCTGGCGATGGGCTGGCATCTCGACGGCGCCGTCACCGCCGTGCTCGGCACCCACACCCACGTGCAGACCGCCGACGAGCGCGTGCTGCCGAACGGCACGGCGTACATCACCGACGTGGGCATGACCGGGCCGCACGACTCGATCATCGGGGTGCACACGGGGGCCGCCCTGCAGCGCTTCCTCGACGGCATGCCGGCGAAGTTCGAGACGGCCACCGGGGATCCCCGCCTCAACGCGGTGCTGGTCACGGCGGACGCGGCGACGGGCGCGGCCCGGGGCATAGAGCGGCTGAGCCTGTCGACGGCGGACGTCGAGGCGCAGGCCGCCGGCGCGGGGGCCGCGTGACCGCGCTGCCGGGCCTGCCGTTCGACGCCGCGCCGCACCCGCCGGGCCCCCGCCGCCGCGTGCTGACGGTGACGGAGCTGACCGCCCGCGTGCGCGACCTGCTGGAGGGCGAGTTCGGCGAGGTGTGGGTCGAGGGCGAGATCTCGAACGCGCGGCTCTGGAAGACCGGGCACCTGTACTTCACGCTCAAGGACGCGGGCGCCCAGCTCCGCGCGGTGATGTTCCGCTCGGCGCTGCGCTACCAGCGCTTCCGGCCCGAGGACGGACAGCGCGTCGTCGCCCGCGGCCGGCTCAGCGTGTACGAGCCCAAGGGCGAGTACCAGATCGTCTGCGAGCACCTCGAGCCGCGCGGGCTCGGGGCGCTGCAGCTCGCCTTCGACCAGCTCCGCGAGCGGCTCGACCGGGAGGGCCTGTTCGACGCGGCCCGCAAGCGGCGGCTGCCCGCGCTGCCGCGCAAGATCGGCATCGTCACGTCGCTCGACGGCGCGGCCCTCCGCGACATGCTGCACGTGCTCGGCCGGCGGCATCCGAACGCGCACCTGGTGGTCGGCCCGGCGCGCGTGCAGGGCGAGGGGGCGGCGGCGGCGATCGTCCGCGCCTTGCGGCACGTGCAGCGGATCGCGGGCGTCGACGTCGTCATCGTCGGGCGCGGCGGCGGCTCGCTCGAGGACCTCTGGGCGTTCAACGAGGAAAGCGTGGCGCGCGCGATCGCCGCCGCGCCGGTGCCGGTCATCTCGGCCGTCGGCCACGAGACCGACTACACGATCAGCGACTTCGTCGCCGATCTGCGGGCGCCGACCCCCTCGGCGGCCGCCGAGCTGGTGGTGGCGCCCCGGGACGAGCTGCGCGCGCGCATCGCGGGCCTGGGCGACCGCCTGCGGGCCGCCCTGCGCGACGGGCTGCGGCAGCGGCGAACGGCCGTGCACCGGCTCGCGGCCCGCCCGGGCCTGGCCGGATGGCCGACCCGCGTGGCGCTGCGCGGGCGGCAGATCGACGAGCTGGCCCACCGCCTGGCGGGCGCCGCGCGCGGCGCGGCGGGCCGGCGGCGGCGGCGCCTCTACGAGCTGCGGCTGCGCCTCGAGGCGCTCGACCTCGGCCGGCGGCTGGCGGCCATCCGCGTGCGCCTCGCCGCGGCGCGGGGCGGCCTCGAGGCGGCGCTGGCGGCGGGCCAGCGCGCGCGCGAGGCCCGCGTGCGCGTCGCGGCGGGCCGCCTGGATACGCTGAGCCCGCTGGGGGTGCTGGCGCGGGGCTACGCGGTCTGCTGGACCGGCGACCGCGCCGCGATCATCCGCGACGCGGCGAACGTTGCGCCCGGCCAGGCCGTGCACGTGAAGCTGCACCGCGGCGCGCTGGACTGCGAGGTCACCAGGGTCGAGTGATGGACGACACCACAATCAACGACTTCGAATCGGCGCTGGCCGAGCTCGAGTCCATCGTGAAGGAGCTCGAGCAGGGCAACCTGGCGCTCGAGCAGTCGCTGCGGCTGTTCGAGCGCGGCGTCGAGCTGTCGCGCTACTGCCATACCCGGCTCGACGCCGCCGAGCGGCGCATCGAGGTCCTCACCGAGCAGGGCGAGCCGGGCCCGCCGCCGGCGTCCCTGGCGCCGGCCGCCGGCAAGGGCGCTCAGTGACCCCCTCCGGCGCGACCGACGTCCGCGAGTACCTCCGGGCGCAGGCGGCGGTCATCGACGGCGCCCTAGAGCGCTACCTGCCCGCCCCGGACGACTGCCCGCCGCTCGTCGCCGAGGCGATGCGCTACAGCCTGTTCGCGGGCGGCAAGCGGTTGCGACCGATCCTGACGCTGGCCGCCGCCGAGACCGTGGCGCCGGCCGCCGCGGCGCGCACGGCCGACGCGCTGCCGGCCGCCTGCGCCGTCGAGATGATCCACACCTACTCGCTCGTGCACGACGACCTGCCGGCGATGGACGACGACACGCTGCGGCGCGGGCGGCCGACGGCGCACGTCGCGTTCGGCGAGGGCGCGGCCATCCTGGCCGGCGACGCGCTGCTCACGGAGGCGTTCCGCGTCCTGGCGCGCTGGCCCGCCGGAGGCGACCCGGAGCTGGCCGGCCGCAAGCTGCGGGCGGCCGAGCGCGTGGCCGCCGGCGCGGGTGCGGGCGGCATGGTGGGCGGCCAGGCGCTGGACCTGCAGGCGAGCGGGCAGGTGCCCGGCCGCAGCCTCCCCATCGCGGACGGCGACGGGCTGCGCACGCTGCACGGGCTCAAGACCGGCGCGCTGATGCGCGCCGCGGCCGCGGCCGGCGCCATCCTGGCCGGCGGGACCGGCGCCGAGATCGACGCGGTCGACGCCTACGCGGCGCACCTCGGCCTCGGGTTCCAGATCGTCGACGACATCCTCGACGTCGAGAGCACGGCCGACGCGCTCGGCAAGACGGCCGGCAAGGACGCCGCGGCGGGCAAGCCGACCTACCCGTCCATCCTCGGCCTCGACCGCTCGCGGGCGCTGGCCGTCGAGGCGATCGGCGCGGCGAAGGCCGCGTTGCGCGCCGGCGGCCTGAGCGGCCGGCTCGACGGGATCGCCGATTGGGTGCTCACCAGGACGCACTGACGCCGCGCCGGCGCCGGGGCGCGCCGGCCGGAGGCGCATGACCCGCCGCGTCCGGCTCGACGCGCTCGTGGTGGAGCGCGGCCTCGCCGCCACGCGCGCCCGGGCGCGGGCCCTGGCGCTCGCCGGCCAGGTGCGCGTCGACGGGACCGTCGTCTCGAAGGCCGGCGCGGCGGTGCCGGCCGACGCGGACGTGACGCTGGCGGCCCCCGACCACCCGTACGCGGGGCGCGGCGGCATCAAGCTGGCCCACGCGCTCGACGCGTTCGGCGTGGCGGTCGGCGGGCGCACCGCGCTGGACATCGGCGCCTCGACCGGCGGCTTCACCGACGTGCTCGTGCAGCGCGGCGCGGCGCGGGTGGCGGCGGTCGACGTGGGCCACGGCCAGCTCGCCTGGAAGCTGCGCCGGGACCCGCGCGTGGCCGTGCTCGAGGGCCTCAACGCGCGGGGGCTCGAGCGCGCGCTGCTGCCGCCCGCGTTCCGGCACGTGGACCTCGTGACGGTCGACGTCTCGTTCATCTCCGCGAAGCTGATGCTGCCGCCGATCCCCCCGCTGCTGCGTCCGGACGCGGACGTCATCGTGCTCGTCAAGCCGCAGTTCGAGGCGGGGCGCGCCGAGGTCGGCAAGCGCGGGCTGGTGACCGACGGCGCGGTGCACCGGCGCGTGGTCGACGAGGTGGCCGCGGCGGCGGATCGGATAGGATTGGGGCGCGTTGCCGCCACGCCGTCGCCGATCACCGGCGCGGAAGGCAATCGGGAGTTCTTCCTGCACCTGCGCGCGCGGGCGGCCGCAGCGAACGCATGACGTCCCCGACCCCGCCGCCGGGCCCGCCGGCCACCGTCGGCATCGTCGCCAAGACCCGGCTCCGCGAGGCCGCCGCCGTGGTGGCCAACCTCACCGACTGGCTGACCGCGCGGGACGTCGGGGTGGTCATCGAGACCGACACCGCGCGCCTCGTCGAGCGCCAGGGCCCGCCCACCTGCTCGCGCGACGAGCTGCCGTCGGCCGCGGATCTGATTCTGGTGCTCGGCGGGGACGGCACGCTGCTCGGCGTGGCGGGCCGGGTCGCGCGGTCGGCGGCCTCGCCCCCGATTCTCGCCGTCAACTTCGGCAGCCTCGGCTTCCTGACCGAGATCACGCTGCCGGAGCTGTATCCGTCGCTGGAGTCGGTGCTGGCCGGCACCGCGCGCATCGACGAGCGCCGGATGCTGCACTCGCGCGTGCTGCGCAACGAGGCGGTCGTGGCGGACCGCATCGTCCTCAACGACGTCGTGCTGGGCAAGGCGGCGCTGTCGAACATCATCGACTTCGCCATCACGCTCGGCGAGCAGTTCGTCATGTCGTCGCGCGCCGACGGCCTGATCATCGCCAGCCCGACCGGCTCGACGGCGTACAACCTGGCCGCCGGCGGCCCGATCGTGCACCCCATGGTCGACGCCGTGCTCCTGACGCCGTTCGCCCCCCACACGCTCACGAACCGGCCCATCGTCATTCCCGCGACGGCGCCGGTGCGCGTGACGCCCGCGCTGGGCGGCGCGCATCAGTCGGCCTACGTCAGCTTCGACGGCCAGTACGGCTTCGAGCTCGCGCCGGGCGACAGCGTCACCGTCGAGCGGGCGGCGCGGCCGCTCCGCGTCGTCCGCGCGGAGTCGCGCAGCTACTTCGCCGTCCTGCGCGAGAAGCTCAAGTGGGGCGAGCGCTGAGCGGCGGATGGTGGATGATCTGGATCCTGTTCCCGTCCGGATCGTCCAGGTACAGCGAGCGGGCGCCGTCGCGGTGCGTGCGCGGCCGGCTCGTCAGGGCCACGCCGCGGCCGTCGAGGTAGGCCGCCCAGGCATCGACGTCGCGCGCCTCCGGCACCAGGATGCCGAGGTGATCGAGCGCGGTCTCGCGGGCGCCGCCGCCCTCGCGCGCGCGGTGCAGGGCGAGGTTGTCGGCGCCCGACGTCAGGTAGCTGTTGTCGGCGTCGGGCTCCCATTCCACGCGGAACCCGAGCACGTCGACGTAGAAGCGGCGGGTCGCGTCGAACGCGCGGACGTGCAGCGCCAGGTGCCGGAGGCCGAGGTGCGGGGGCCGCGCGTCCACGCCTCCATGGTAGCAGGGGGCCACTTGCCGGGCGTCGAACCGTGCGTCTAGAATCGACCGCATGTCTCCCCGCTCGGCGGCCCAGACCCGTTGCGCACTGTGCGGCACCAAGGAAGTATCCGAGCCGCGCGGCGAGGAGAAGTACTGCCGGGACTGCTGGGAGAAGAAGATCGCGGTCGAGGAGATCGTCGCCCGGGAGTTCGCGATCAAGCGCTACATCCGCGCGCACAGCTCGGAGAAGTACCTCGTCTACCACTCGACGCAGAAGCGGCCGTGCGGCCAGCTCATCGTGGTCGACGACGGCTACGACCTGTTTCTCAGCCTGATTCTCTACCCCACGTTCGCCTGGGACGAGCCCTCGTACCACCTGGAGGGCGATCCCGAGGGACGCTCGTTCGCCGAGCTGGTGGTCGACGTCGTGGCCGCGGAGGTGATCGAGCCGTGGGGCGGGGGCAAGTGGCATCTCGAGATCTTCCGCTCGGTCGGCCCCGAGCCGGAGGAGTGGAACGGCGAGATGTAGCCCCGGGTTCGGGGCGCAGCCCCGTCCAATGAAAGTTTGAGCTTTGTGAGTGCGGAGACCTATAATTCGAGGTTCAGGGGTCCGCGCCGCGGAAGGGCGCGTCCCTGCGAGGCGGGATCATGTCGGGAGGAGCTGCGATGACTCGAGTGAGCCGTGTTCTGCTGTTCGGTTTCCTGGCGTGCGCGTTGGCGACCGCGGCCTGCGGCGGTTCGGAGCCGGAGGCCGCCGAGGGCGAGGCCGTCGAGGCGGGGCCGGCCGCGCCGAGCCCCGAGGCGGTCGCCGCGGCGAATCGCCTGACCCAGAGGCTCGGCGACGACCTCCAGCTCGTGCCGACTCAGCGCGGGCTCGCCGAGATCGGCTACACGGAGCCGGAGGCCAGCCGCGACGGCGACTTCATCGTGACGCAGATCCGCGTGAAGAACCTCGCGGAGAACGCCATCGCCGGGTTCCAGATCGACGAGTTCTGGTTCGATCGCGACGGCAACACGGTGACGGGCGACTCGGTGCGGTTCCGCGAGCCGCTGCTCGTCGAGCAGGTCGTCGACATCGAGCTGCGGGTGCCGCGCACCCGGAACATGAACAGCAGCAACTACGAGTTCAGCCACCAGAACGGGGAGATCAAGGCGACCGAGCTCGAGGAGATCGAGGACCCCGAGCCCGCGGAGGGCGAGGAAGAAGAAGAGGACGAGGACGCCTCGTAGCCCGGCGCGGCCCTCCCTGCACCCGCACCGGCCCGCCCCGGCGGCGGGCCGGCGGGCGCCGTCCTTCCCGCCGGTCGCGCCGGCACGCCTCCCCTGCGGCGCGTCTCGACCAGCCCTTCCAAACCGGCGAGCGCCGGCGCGCGTCCAACCTGGATAGACCGTGCCGACCATCCCCGACCCCGCTGCTATACTCGGCGCCGTGACCATGGACATCGAGGCCGTCCAGGCCGCCCTCCGCGAGGACGGCCTGGACGGCTGGCTGCTGTACGACTTCCACGGCTCGAACCCCATCGCGCGCACGTTGGCGGGTCTCGGCGGCGGCGGCAAGCTGACGACCCGCCGCTGGTACTACCTCGTGCCGGCCGCGGGCGAGCCGCTCGCGCTGGTCCACCGCATCGAGCAGGACGTGCTGGCGCACCTGCCGGGGCGGCGGCGGCTCTACGCCGGCCGGGCGCAGCTCGAAGCGGGCCTGGCCGAGCTGGCCGGCGGCGGCGGCCGGCTGGCGATGGAGTACTCGCCCGACGGCGCCATCCCGTACATCTCGCGGGTCGACGCGGGCACGGTCGAGGCGGTCCGGCGCCTGGGAGCGGCCGTCGTCTCGTCCGGCGACCTCGTGCAGCGCTTCGAGGCCGTGTGGAGCGCGGACGCGCTCGCCACGCACCGCGCGGCGTCGGCCAGCCTGTACCGCATCAAGGACCGCGCCTTCGCGCTGGTCGCCGAGCGCATGGCGACGGGCGCGCCGGTCAACGAGCTCGAGGTGCAGCAGGCCATGGTGGGCTGGTTCGAGCAGGAGGGGCTGGTGAGCGACTCGGCGCCCGTGGTGGCCGCCCAGGAGCACAGCGGCAACCCGCACTATCTGCCGACGCCGGCGAGCTCGCGCGCCATCGGGCGCGACGAGATCGTGCTGCTCGATCTGTGGGGCAAGCGGGATGCGGCGGGCGCCGTCTACGCCGACATCACGTGGGTGGGCTACACCGGGGCGCACGTCCCGGCCGAGGAGGCGGCGGTCTTCCGGGCGGCGCGCGAGGCCCGCGACGCGGCGGTCGCCCGCGTGCGGGACGCCGTCCGCGCGGGCCGCGAGCTGCGCGGCTGGGAGGTCGACCGCGCCGCGCGCGAGGTGATTGACGGAGCGGGGTTCGGCGCCCGCTTCGTGCACCGCACGGGGCACAGCCTGGGGCAGGAGGTGCACGGCAACGGCGTGCACATGGACGACTACGAGACGCACGACGACCGCCGGCTGCTGCCCGGGACCGGGTTCACGATCGAGCCCGGGATCTACCTCGAGCGGTTCGGCGTTCGCACGGAGATCAACATGCACGTGGGCCCGCGCGAGGCGACGGTGACCGGCCCGCTGCAGGCGGCGCTGCTGACCCTGGGAACGGGCGGCGAGAGCGGGGTGGCGGCCTCCCGGAGCTATGGAGTAACGTAACGTAGGGATTGCTGGAGGATCATGTGATGTCGAAACGACGGAACACGGTGTGTTCTGCAGCCTTGATCGCGGCTGCGTCGATGGCGCTGGGGATGGTCATCGCCTCGCAACTCGACCTGGCGCCCGCCTCGTCGGCGCAGACGCAGACGTTCACGACGCCCCCGATGAACAGCGCGCCGCTGAACGGGCCGATTGACGCCGGCACCTTCCGCGAGATCGCGCGGACCCAGACCGACATGGTCGTCAACATCCGCGTCGAAGCGGAGCGGCCGCGCGACGAGTCGGGCGATTTCTTCGGTGACGACGACGACCTGTTCCGTCGCTTCTTCGGGCCGCGCGGGCGGCAACGGCCGCCGCGCGAGGCGCCGTCGGCCGGCACCGGGTTCGTCATCGACGCCAGCGGCCTGATCCTGACGAACAATCACGTGGTGGAGAACGCCACGAAGATCGAGATCGACTTCTTCGGCGACGACGAGCGCGACCTGTACGAGGCGCGCGTGCTCGGCCGCGACCAGCTGACCGACAGCGCGCTGCTCGAGCTGGTCGACCGACCCGACTGGGAGTTGCCCGCGGCCACCTTCGGCGACTCGAGCCAGATGGCCTCCGGCGACTGGGTGATGGCCATCGGCAACCCGTTCGGCCTCGGCCACACCGTCACGGTGGGCGTGATCTCGCACATCGGCCGGCCGTTCCGGTCGGTGCCCGGGCGCTCGCAGGAGATGCTGCAGACCGACGCCGCCATCAACCCGGGCAACTCCGGCGGGCCGCTGCTGAACATCCGCGGCGAGGTCGTCGGCATGAACACCGCGATCGTCAGCGACCGCCAGGCCAACGTGGGCGTCGGCTTCGCCGTGCCGATCAACACGGTGCGCGACCTGCTCGAGGAGCTGCGCGGCGGCAGGGTGACGCGCGGCGTCATCGGCGTCGTGATCATGCCGGTTCCGCGTGACGACTTCGAGCAGCTCGGCCTCGCGAACGCCGACGGCGCCCTCGTGCAGTCGGTCAACCCGGACGGCCCCGCCGACAACGCCGGCGTCGAGCCCGGCGACGTCATCGTCGCCTATGACGGGGAGCCCGTCGGGGACACGCGCGACGTGCAGAACCGGGTCGTGGCGACCCGGCCCGGGACCACCGTGCCGCTCGACGTCGTCCGCAACGGCGAGCCGCTCACGCTGGACGTCACGATCGGCGAGCTCGACCTCGACGCGGAGACGCGGCCGGCGGTGGCCGACGCGCGGGAGGAGACCAGCGAGGGCTTCGGCATCACCGTGCGCGACCTGACGCCGCAGGTGGCGCGCCGGCTGGGCGTGCCGGACGACACCGAGGGCGCGGTGGTGGCCGACGTGCAGCGCGGCGGCACCGCGGCGGCGGCCGGCATGCAGCAGGGCGACATCATCCTGCGCGTCAACGGCGCCGCAGTCGCCACGGCCAGCGAGGCGACCGCCGCACTGGCCGCCGTCGAGTCCGGGCGCACGGCGTTCCTCCTCGTGCAGCGCGGCGACACGCGCGTGTTCCTGCAGGTGCGCAAGGAGTAGCGCCCGCGGCGGCCGGTCCATGCAGCTCCGCGAGCTCATCGTGCAGCGGATCCGGGACGAGGGTCCGCTGCCGTTCGCGGAGTACATGGACCTGGCGCTCTACCATCCGGAGCTCGGCTACTACGCCCGCGCCGACCGGCGCTCCGGTCGCGCGGGCGATTTCCTTACCAGCGTCGACAGCGGCACGGCGTTCGGCGCGCTCCTGGCGCGCCAGTTCGCCGAGATGTGGCGGCTGGCCGCCGCCGGCGCGGCGCCGGCCCTCGTGGAGGCGGGTGCCGGGAGCGGGCGTCTGGCCCGCGACGTCCTGGACCACCTGGCGGCGGACTGCCCCGACCTCTACCGGACGCTGCGCCTGACGCTGGTCGAGCGCAGTCCGGCGGCGCGGGCCGCCCAGGCGGGCACCCTCGGGGCGCACGCCGCGCGGCTGGCCGGCGCGGCCACGGAGCTGCCGGCCGGCGTGCGGGGCGTCGTGTTCGCCAACGAGCTGCTCGACGCGCTGCCCGTCCACCCCATCGTGATGACCGCGGACGGCCTGCGCGAGGTGCACGTCGACCGCGACGGCGACCGGCTCGTCGAGCGCCTCGGCCCGGCGTCGGCGGCGGTGCGGGCCCACATGGCGCGCTTCGGCATCCGCCTCGAGCCGGGCTGGCGCGTCGAGGTCAGCCCGGCGGCCGTCGCCTGGGTGGCCGCGGCCGCGCGGCGGCTGACGCGGGGATTCCTGGTGCTGATCGACTACGGCCACGAGGCGCGCGAGCTGTACTCGCCGACGCACGCGCGCGGCACGCTCACCTGCTACCGGCGCCACCGCGCGGCCGTCGGCGGCGAGGGCGGCGCGGCCGCGCCCTGGCTCGCGGAGCCCGGGGCCTGCGACATCACCGCGCACGTCGACCTGACGGCGGTCCGGACGGCGGCCGAGCAGGCCGGCCTGCAGACGCTCGCCGTGCTCGATCAGACGTACTTCCTGCTGGCGCTGGCGGCGTTGCGAGACGGTGGTGAAGCCCCGCATCCCACGGCGAGCGGCCAGGCGCCCGGCTGGCAGGGCGCAACGAAGGAGCATATCGGGCATTTGCGACCGGGGAGCAACGCAGGCAGCCGGGAGGCATGGCCGCTCGATCTGGGCGCGCTCCGGGAGCGCCTGGCCCTGAAGACGCTGCTGGTCCCCGGCGGCCTCGGGAGCACCCACAAGGTGCTGATCTTCGGGCGGAACGTGGGGACGCCCAGCCTGCAGGGGTGCGCCTTCAGCCGGCGGGCGACGTGAGCGCCATGGGCGATCCGATCGAGCGCGAGATCAAGCTCCGCTTCGAGTCGCCCGCCGCGGCCCGCGCCGCGGTGCGCGCCACCGGCGCGGCGGCGCGGCGGGCGCGCCGGCTGCAGGACGACCGGCTGCTGGACTGGCCCGACGGCCGGCTGCGCGACCGCCGCTGCACGCTGCGCGTCCGCGACCAGTCGGGCGCGGCCGTCCTCACGTTCAAGGGACCGCCGCAGCCGGACGCCATGAAGGTGCGCGAGGAGCTCGAGACGACCGCCGGCGACGCGGCCCTGCTGCTGCGGCTGCTCGAGCGGCTCGGGCTGCAGGTCTGGTTCCGCTACCAGAAGTACCGCGAGGAGTACGCGCTGGGGGACGTCGTCCTGACCGTCGACGAGACCCCCATCGGCACGTTCGTCGAGCTCGAGGGCGGCGAGCGCGGCATCACGGAGATTGCCGCGGCGCTCGGCCGCACCGCCGACGACTACGTCGCGGCGTCCTACCACGCCCTCTTCCTGTCCGCTGCGCCCGGCGGCGCGCAGGGCCGCACGGACATGGTCTTCGATTCCCGGCCGTGACCCCGCCGCTCCCGCCCGCGCTCGTGCTCACGGCCGGACTGGGCCGGCGGCTGGCCCCGCTCACGGACCTGCGCGCCAAGCCGGCCGTGCCCGTGGCCGGGGCGCCGTTCATCCTGCGCGTGCTGCGCTGGCTGTCCGCGCAGGGCGTGGCGGGCGCCGTGCTCAACCTTCATCACCGGCCGGACACGATCACCGGCTGCGTCGGCCACGGCACCGCCGCCGGCATCGCGGTGCGCTACTCGTGGGAGCGCACCCTGCTGGGCACCGCCGGCGGGCCCCGCCGGGCGCTCGGGCTGCTCGGCCCGCGCTTCTTCGTCGTCAACGGCGACACGCTGACCGAGGTGGACCTGCGCGCGATGGCGCGCGCGCACGCGGCCAGCGGCGCGCGGGTGACGCTGGCGGTCACCGCCAACCCGGATCCCGATCGCTACCGCGGACTGGACATCGACGAGCAGGGACGGGTGCTGGGCTTCCGGGCGCCGGCCCGGCCCGCGCACCCCCACTTCACCGGCGTGCAGCTGGTCGAGGCGCCGGTCTTCGCCGGGCTGCGCGACGGCGAGCCCGCGGCGTCGATCGGCGGGGTCTACGACGCGCTCGTCGCCGAACGGCCCGGCGCCGTGCGGGCGCACGCCTCCACGGCAAGGTTTCGCGACATCGGCACGCCGGGCGACTACCTCGCCACGTCGCTGGCGCTCGCGCGCGCCGAGGGGCGGCCGTCGCTGCCCACCGGCGCGCGCTGCCGGATCGACGCGGCCGTCGCGCTGACGCGCACGGCCGTGTGGGACGACGTGGTCGTCGAGGCCGGGTGCCGGCTGGTGGACTGCGTCGTGGCCGACGGCGTCCGCCTGCCCGCGGACAGCGTGCTGGAGCGGCAGGTGGTCACGCCCGCCGGCGCGCCTCCACCGGGCGGCGGCAGGCGCCTCGGCGACGCCTGGCTCTCGCCGCTCGACCGCGCGGCGGGCGCGGCGGGGAGCCGCTGACCGCGCCCATGGGGACGGACGATCTGCGGCGGGTCCGGACGTACCTCGAGCGGACGGGCCTGGCGGCGGCCGCGATCGACGAGCTGCCGGGCGACGCGTCCGACCGCCGCTACGTGCGGGTGCGCGCGCCGGACGGCTCGTCGCAGGTCCTGCTCGTCCACCGCGGACCGATCGATACGGCGACGCTGCCGCTGCTCAACGTGGCGCGCCTGCTGGCGCGCATGGACGTGCCGGCGCCGGCCGTGCGCGGCAGCGCCGGCGACCTCGGCATCCTGGCGCTCGAGGACCTCGGCGACCTCACGCTGGAGCGCTTCCTCGCCACCGCCACGGCCGCGCAGCGGCGCGCGGTCTACGCGGACGCGGTGGACCTGATCGCCCGCCTGCAGCGCCGCGGGCGGGAGCTGGCCTCACCCGACTACCTCCCCTTCACGCTGGCCTTCGACGAGGACAAGCTGGCGTGGGAGCTCGACTTCTTCGTCGAGCACTTCCTGCTGGACCACCGCCGGGCGGCACTCTCCGCGGCGGCGCGCGCCGCCCTCGACGCGGAGCTGCGCGCCGTGGCCCGCGAGCTGGCCGCCGAGCCGCGCGTCCTGTGCCATCGCGACTTCCACAGCCGCAACCTGATGCTGCATGCCGGCCGCCTCTACGTCATCGACTTCCAGGACGCGCGGCTGGGGCCCGCCACCTATGATCTGGTGTCGCTGCTCCGGGACTGCTACGTCCGCCACGAGCCGTCGTTCGTCACCGGGATGCTGGCCCGCTATCACGACCGGGCGGGCTCGCCGGGCGGCGCCGCGTTCCTGGACCGCTTCGATCTCATGTCGGTGCAGCGCCACCTCAAGGCGCTGGGCACCTTCGGGTATCAGGCGACCGCGGCGGGCAACGAGCGGTACCTGGCCGCCGTGCCCCGCACGCTGGACTACCTGGCCGACGTCTTCCGCCGCGCGCCGCGCTTCGAGCGCCTGCGCGCGCTCCTGGCCCCCCGGGTCCCGGAGCTGCCCCAGGAGCCCGCCCCGTAGTGCCGTAGTACCGGTACAGACGCCGCAAGGCGCGCACAGCGCGCCTCGGCGGAAGCGGCGCGGGGCTATGGGGTCCCCGCAAGCGGGCGCCGGGGGTCCGGGGCGCAGCCCCGTCGAATTAGCGCTAACATGGCGGGCGTCATGGATGCGCACATCAGCGAGATTGCCGATCACGAGGGGCGGGAGGTCACGCTTCGCGGCTGGCTGCACAACCGGCGCTCGAGCGGAAAGATCCATTTCCTGACGGTGCGCGACGGGACGGGCTTCGTCCAGGCCGTGATGTCGAAGGCGGCCGTCGGCGACGACCTGTTCCAGGCCGCGGACCACCTCGGCCAGGAGACGGCCGTGGCCGTCCGCGGCCTCGTGCGCGCCGACGCGCGGGCGCCCGGCGGCTTCGAGATCGACGTCCGCCACCTGGAGCGGGTGGGGGCGTCGCAGGACTATCCGATCACGCCCAAGGAGCACGGCGTCGAGTACCTGCTCGACCGCCGGCACCTGTGGGTGCGGGCCGCGCGCCAGCAGGCCATCCTGCGCGTTCGGCACGAGATCATCGACTGCATCCGCACCTTCTTCAACAGTCGCGGCTTCGTGCTGGTCGACACGCCGATCCTGACGCCGGCCGCGTGCGAGGGGACCACGACGCTCTTCTCCGTCCCGTACTTCGACCACGCCACCGCCTTCCTGACGCAGAGCGGGCAGCTCTACAACGAGGCCAACGCGATGGCGCTGGGGCGCGTGTACTGCTTCGGGCCGACGTTTCGGGCGGAGAAGTCGAAGACGCGCCGGCATCTGACCGAGTTCTGGATGGTCGAGCCGGAGATGGCCTACGCAACGCTCGACGACGTGACGGCCCTGGCCGAGGAGCTGGTGGCCGCCGTCGTGCAGGGCGTCCTCGACCGGCGCCGCCCGGAGCTGGAGGTGCTGGGGCGCGACACGGCGCCGCTCGAGCGCGTCCGCGCGCCGTTTCCGCGGGTGTCGTACGACGAGGCGGTCGAGCTGCTGCGGCAGGACGGCCTGGAGTTCGAATGGGGCGGCGACTTCGGCAGCCCGGACGAGACCGCGCTGGCCGGCCGCTTCGATCGGCCGCTCGTCGTGCACCGCTTTCCCGCCGCCGCGAAGGCGTTCTACATGCAGCCCGACCCGGAGCGGCCCGAGCTCTCGCTCTCGGTCGACGTGCTGGCCCCGGAAGGCTACGGGGAGATCATCGGCGGGGGGCAGCGCGTCGACGACTACGACACGCTGGTCGACCGGCTGCGGGCGCACGACCTGCCGGCCGAGACGTTCGAGTGGTACCTCGATCTGCGGCGCTACGGCAGCGTCCCGCACGGCGGCTTCGGGATGGGCGTCGAGCGCGTCGTCGCCTGGATCTGCGGCCTCGAGCACGTCCGCGAAGCCATCCCGTACCCGCGCCTGCTGTACCGGCTCACCCCGTAGTTTGCCGGCCCGGTTGCCTCGTGATAGCATTGTGGGCTCCATCGACGGTGAAGCTGGACAGGTGGGCGTTTGCCCACTTTTTGTTTTTTGGGGTCTGTTGGCGTGCGGGACGACGATGATCTCCTGGCGCGCGTCACGGCCATCGCCGAGCGGGTCGCCGGCGGCTGCGGGCTGGAGATCTTCAGCATCGGGCTGCGCCGCGAGTCGATCGGCCGGGTGCTGCGCGTCGTGCTCGATCGGCCCGGCGCCGGCGAGGGTTCCGCGGAGCCGGTGAGCGTCGGCGACTGCGAGCGGGTGAGCCGGGACCTGAGCGCGATCCTGGATGTGGAGGTGACGTTCGCGGACCCGTACACGTTGGAGGTGTCCTCGCCGGGGCTCGACCGGCCGTTGCGGCATCTGGGCGACTGCCGGCGCTTCATCGGGCGTCTGGCGAAGATCGTCACGACCGGCGCCGTCGACGGCCAGCATGCCTGGACCGGTCGGATCGCGGACGTGGAGGGGGAGGACGTGATAATCGACGCGGCGGATCGCGCTCGGCGAATTCCGTGGTCGCTGGTATCCCGCGCCCGGCTGGAGGTCGAATTCTAGCGGGCCGTGGCGAACTCCCGCGTCGCACCGAGAACCGGGCCATGAACAACCCACTGCAGCAGACCATCGAGGCGGTCGCCAAGGAGAAGGGGATCGAGCCCGAGGTGATCATCACGGCGATCGAGGACGCCGTCCTGACCGCGTCCCGCAAGTACTACAAGTCCGACGAGAACCTGAGAACCAAGTTCAACCCCGAGACGGGACAGGTCGAGCTGTTCGCCGTGCGCCAGATCGTCGAGGACGTCAGCGACCCGGTCACCGAGATCTCCCTCAAGGAGGCCCAGGACCTGTACGGCGAAGACGCCGAGGTCGACATGGAGATCGAGTTTCCGAAGCCGACCGACGTGCTCGGGCGAATCGCGGCGCAGACGGCCAAGCAGGTGATCTTCCAGAAGGTGCGGGAGGCCGAGCGCGACAACGTGTACGCCGAGTACAGCGACCGCCTCAGCGAGGTCGTCTCGGGCACGGTCAAGCGCTTCGAGAACGGCGACATCTTCGTGGAGGCGGGGCGCGTCGAGGCGCTGCTGCCCCGGCGCGAGCAGTCGCGGGCCGAGAACTACACGACGGGCGACCGCGTCCGCGCCGTGATCCGCGAGGTCAACAAGAACACGAAGGGGCCGCAGCTGATCCTGTCGCGCACCGACCCGGTGCTGCTCATCAAGCTGTTCGAGCAGGAGGTGCCGGAAATCTACGACGGGACGGTGGCGATACGCGGCGCCGTGCGGGAGGCCGGGGACCGGGCCAAGGTGGCCGTGTACTCGCGCGAGCGCGACGTCGACCCGGTCGGCGCGTGCGTCGGCATGAAGGGCACGCGCGTGCAGGCCATCATTCGCGAGCTGCGCGGAGAGAAGATCGACATCGTGGAGTGGTCCGAGGACGCCGCGTTGTTCGTGACCAACGCGATCAGCCCGGCCCGGGTGCAGCGCGTCACGATCGTCGACCCGCTCGAGAAGGTGGTCGAGGTCATCGTCGAGGACCGCCAGTTGTCGCTGGCAATCGGCAAGAAGGGTCAGAACGTGCGGCTCGCCGCCAAGCTGACGGGGTGGAAGATCGACATCAAGAGCGAGGAGGAGAAGCGGCGCGAGGTCGAGGCGCAGTTCGACGGGCTGGCCGCCGGTGAGCCCGCGACCCTGACGCTGCCGGGCCTCGACGAGGACCAGGTGCGCAGGCTGAGCGAAGCAGGACTGGACACGGCCGACAGGCTGCTCGCGGCCACGACCGACCAGTTGGTGGGGATCGCCGGCATCGATCCGGAGGCGGCCGAGGCCTTGAAGGCGGCGATACAGGAACAGGTTGCCGCGGCCGAGCGCGCGGTGGAGGAAGCCGCCCAGCCGGCCGAGGCAGCCGAGGCGGCCGAGGCGGCCGACGAACAGACAACGAGTTGACCGCGGGTGCTGGCCGCGGTGCTTTGCTGAGAGATTTCACGTTGGGCACTATCCGGATTTACAAGGTCGCCGAGGTTCTCGGTCTCCCCAGTCAGGAAGTCATCGACCAGCTGCGCCGCGACCACGGCATCGAGGTCAGCAGCGCCTCGAGCACCGTGGAGGAGATCGTGGGCCGCCAGTTCGCCGCGCGCATCGCGCGCGAGCGGGGCATCGAGCTGCCGAGCGGCCCGTTGTTCTCGGATACGCCGGCGCGGCGGCCGGCCGCCCGGCGGGGCCGGCTGGTGAAGGCGAAGGCCGAGCCGCCGAAGCCGGCCAGGCCCACGCTCGGTCCGCCCCGGCTGATCAAGAGCGCCAAGGCAGCCCGCGCGGCGGCCAAGGCCGAAGCCGAGGCGGCGGCAGCCGTAGCGGCCGAGCAGGACGGCGCGGGCGAGACGGTCGGCGCGGCCGAGCAGGACGGCGCGGGCGAG
>JAAXGX010000076.1 GCA_012271165.1 Vicinamibacteraceae bacterium
GTCCACGGCCACGGAGCGAGTCTAGCGGCATTCATCAGACGGGGCTACGCCCCGAACCCCCGGCGTCCGCTTGCGGGGAACCCTTCGCCCCGCGCCGCTCCCGCCGAGGCGCGCTGTGCGCGCCTTGCGGAGTCTGCACCGTTTCCACGGCGCAGACTCCTTGCGGCTACGTCGGCCTTCGCCGTGCTGCTGGCGGGAGCCGGGCCCGCGCCCGCACAACTGGCTGCGCCCAACGCGGCAGGCGTGGCCATGGGGCACCTGCACTACGTGGTCCGCGACGTCGAGGCGAACGCCCGGTTCTGGGTCGCCCTCGGCGGCGACGCCAGGACCGTCGGCGACACCGTCGTGGTGACGTTCCCGGACGTCCTGGTGCTGCTCGACGAAGGCGAGTCGTCCGGAGGCACCGAGGGCTCGATCCTGAACCACATGGCGTTCCGGGTGCAGTCGCTCGACGATATCGCAGCCGCCGGCCTCGCGCTCGAACGCCTCGGCTCGGCGGGGGGCATCGCCAACGTGTTCTCGCCCGGGGGCGAGCGCATCGAGCTGTTCGACGAGACGGCGACGAACCTGACGTTCACGCGCGCCGACGGCGGCGCGGATCCCGTCACCCGCCGGCACAACGAGCGGCTGGTCGGCCCGATCCGCGCCCACCACCTCCACCTGTATCTCCTCGAGGACGCCGTGGCGGAAGCCCAGCGCTGGTACGCGAGCCTGTTCGGCGGCGTCTCCGGCCTGCGCTGGCGCTACGACGCGGTCGACCTGCCGGGCATCAACTTCAACTTCTCCCACAACCCGGACGGCGGCGGCGCGCCCACCAGGGGCCGCATGCTCGACCACATCGGCTTCGAGGTGGAGAACCTGGAGCGGTTCTGCCGCGCGCTCGAGGCGCAGGGCGTGACGTTCGACGTGCCCTACCGCCGCAGTCCCGCGGGCATCGGCCACGCCCTGCTGACCGACCCCTGGGGCACGTCCATCGCGCTCACGGAGGGCCTGCGCGACTTCTAGCGAGCGCTGCCGGCCGACCTCAACGGACGGCGGCGGCCCGCCAGCGGCCGAGGGCGGCGGCGATCTCGCGGCGCGCCGCGGTGCGCCGGCCCGGGTTGTGGTTGACGAAGTAGCAGAAGAAGACCGGCGTGTCCGACGCCGGTTCGAGCAGGCCGGCCAGCGCGACGGTGTGACGCAGCGTTCCGGTCTTGGCAGCCACCGGCGCCAGGGCAGGCCACGCCGCGAGCGTACCCACGCCCGGCTTCGCCAGCGCGTCGATGAGCGTGGGGCCCCAGGGCCGGCCGGCGGCGTGGACGAGCACCTGCACGACGGTGGCCGGGGCCACCAGGTTGGCCGGCGAGAGCCCCGACCCGTCCGCGAGCCACGCCTCGGCCGGCGCGGACAGGCCGGCGCCGGGCAGCCCGCCCGCGAAGTCGGCGACCACCTTCACGCCGTCGTCGAAGCGGCCGCTCCCGGCCACCTCGAGTCCCAACGTCAGCGCCAGGGTGTCGGCATACCAGTTGTGGCTGCGCGTGAGCACGTGCGGCAGGAGCTCCCCGAGCGGCGGCGAGTGGAGCTCCGCCAGCACCGCTGCCGTGCCGGAGCCCGCGCCCGGCCGCCTCGCGAGCCGCACGCCGCCGGCCACGGTCACGCCGGCCTCGTGCAGCGCGTCCCGCAAGCGCTGCGCCGCGCGCCGACCGGGGGACGGGTCGCTGGCCGGCACCAGGAACGACGACTCGCTGATGGGGTACTCGCCCCGCAGCAGCAGCGTGTCGGTACCCCACAGCGGGATGAAATCCAGCGTGCCCGCGCCGTGACGGTCGGAGCCCACCGTCGCCGTGAGGTTGATCAGCTCCAGGCCCTCCGGCGCGGCAGCCCGCGCGGGCGCGCCGACCGACGTTCCCGGCGCGACGCGCACCGCGACGGTGCCCTCGTCGACCGCCAGGCCCGCCGCCGGCGTGCCGTGGCGGTACGGCAGATCGTCGTGGCCGCGGTCGACGGGATGCGGGCGGCCGGGGAAGCGGCCGGCGCCGACCACGAGATCCCCCGTGACGCGCTCGATGCCGCGCTCCCGCACCTGCGCCGCCAGCGCCGCGAGCGGCCCCGCCGCGCCGCCGTCGAAGAACTCGCCCCAGGTGGGATCGGCCCCCGGCTCGACGACGAGGTCGCCGTCGAGCACCGCCCCGTCCACCGCGCCATGCGCGGTCAGGCGGGTGACCCAGCGGTACCCGGCGCCCAGGTGCTCCAGCGCCGCCGCCGCGGTCAGCACCTTGAGCACCGACGCGGGCACGAAGAGCCGTCCGGCGTGCAGCTCGTCGAGCACCTCGAGGTCGCCGCCCTCCCCCAGGCGCGCCGCCAGGTAGCCGCGGTAGGCGCCATCGGCGTCAGCCGGCTGCGCAACGGCCGTGCGCGGCGCGGGCAGGCCCGTGAGCACGACCAGACCGATCAGCACGAACAGGCGTAGCGAAGTCATTGCGCAGATTGTCCCACAACTGCCTGTGGATGCCCCGCGGGCGCGCACGCAGCAGGATCGCCGGGACCGCCGGATCCAAGACAGGGACCACCAGAGCGACCACGCGTGGTCCCAAGGCGCGCACAGCGCGCCTCGGCGGGAGCGGCGCGGGGCGAAGGGTTCCCCGCAAGCGGACGCCGGGGGTTCGGGGCGTAGCCCCGTCTGATGAATGCCGCTAGACTCGCTCCGTGGCCGTGGAC
>JAAXGX010000052.1 GCA_012271165.1 Vicinamibacteraceae bacterium
GACTGAAACGTCAGGCTCAGCGCGCTGCCTTCCATCCACTCGAAAAATTCCAGGACCATCGCCCCCGCCTCCCGTTCAAGCCCCAGGCCCCACGGCTACGGCGTCAACCCCAGGTCCAGCCACCACTGCGGAACCAGACCGCTGTAGGCAATCATCCGACCCGTCACGATCACCGCCGCCCACAAGACCAGACCCAATGCGCCGGCCACCCGCGCCGGCACCGGCGGCACCGGGTCGTTGTCCCACTGGTCCACCGAACGATAGATCGTCCGATGAAAATACATCGCGTTGGCCAGCGCCAGGAGCAGCAGCAGGTTCTTCATCCAGAACCAGAAGTTGCCGTAAAACCGCATCGGCTGCCCGTAGAACAACAACCCCCCGCTGATGACCGACATCGCCAGACCCAGCATCTGCCACTTGAACAGACGGTTCTGAATGTGCGAGACCGGCGTGTGCAGATTCCCCGCCCCCGTCAACCGCAGGTCCATCATCACCAGCAGACCCGCAATCACGCACATGCTCACCACATGCGACGTCAGCAGAATCGGATAGCCGAAGATCGACTCGCGCAACGCCGTGCTCATCGGCATCGCTTCCAGCCACTCGAACACGCTCCGTAGCGTCATCCGTGCCTGCCTCCTGTCTGGGGAGCCCGTGGCGAACGGGCTCCTGGGGCTCATCCGCCCGGGGCTGCAGCTATCCCGCTACTGGCAGCGCGGTTCCTGTCTGCTGTCGGGACCGTCGCGGTAGGTCTTGTGGCAGTGCGTGCACGAGTCGTTGACGTAGTTGATGGCGTCCCAGACGGCGTCGTAGTCCTGGGTGCGCGCGCCTTCGAGCACTCTGACGGCGGATTCCTCGAGGAGCCGGGCGCCTTCGATGTAATCCGCTTGGTCGACCGGCGCCGCCAGGCCGTTGTCGCACTGGCGGCCTTCCATCATGGCCAGCTTGGCGCCGTCCGCCAGGGCTACCGCCGCGCCCTCGACCTCCGGCCAGCCGCGGTAGATCGCCGCGAAGCGGGTGGACGTCGATCCCATGAGCGCGTTCATGGAGTCCGCAGCGGCGTTGTTGATCCGGTTGATCATGCGCGGCGCGAGGAGGTCGCCGAGGAGCTCGTCCAGTTGCTCGTCCAGTCTGACCAGCTCACCGCCCGGCTCCACCGCCTGGGCGTCGAACAGCTTGTTGGCGTTCGGGAACATGATGCCGCGCATGAGCTGGGCGAGCGTCCCGATCGGCTCCTCCGTCAGTCCCTGCCCCTCCTGAGCCACAGCGGCGCCCGGGGCGAACAGCAGCGACAGCACAACCAAGCTTACGAGTCGTCTCACACTACACCTCCCAACACAGCCAGCTTCGTATCCTATCAGCGTCGCAGGCACCGACGATCTGAAGAATTCCTGAATTCCCCGCGTCGATCACGGCCGACGACGAGGCGCTCAAGCGAGCCGCAAGAGTACACCACGCCCCGGTACGGGTCAACAGGCCGCCAATCCCGCGCGGGCTCGACCCGGGGAGGCTAGCGGCCGGTATTTTCGGCGCCTGCGTCGAGTCCGAGCTCGGCTGCCGCGAGCTCCCGCATCCGGAACTTCTGGACCTTGCCGGTCACCGTCATGGGGAAGGAGTCGACGCGCTTCCAGAAGCGTGGAATCTTCGTCGTGGCGATGCGGCCCCGGCAGAAGGCGGTCAGGGCGACGTCGTCGACGTCGGCGCCGGCCTTCAGCTTGACCCAGGCCATCACCTCCTCGCCGTAGAGCTGCGAGGGGACGCCGATGACGTGCGCGTCCTCGATCTCCGGGTGCGTGTAGAGGAACTCCTCGATCTCGCGGGGATAGATGTTCTCGCCGCCGCGGATGATCATGTCGGTGAGGCGCCCGACGATGCGCAGGTATCCGTCGTGGTCCATCACCGCCAGATCGCGGGTGTGCATCCAGCGCTCGGCGTCGACGGCGGCTGCCGTCGCCTCCTGGTTGTTCCAGTAGCCGAGCATGACGCTGTAGCCGCGCGTGCACAGCTCGCCCGACGTCCCGCGCTCGACCACGCGGCCCGTCTCGGGATCGACCACCTGGATCTCGACGTGCGGGTGCACCCGGCCGACCGTCGAGACGCGCCGCTCGAACGAGTCGCCGCGCCGCGTCTGGGTGGAGACCGGCGAGGTCTCCGTCATGCCGTAGCAGATCGTGATCTCGCGAATGTTCATCCGGTCGTGGACCTGCTTCATGACCTCCGCCGGGCACGGCGCGCCGGCCATGATGCCCGTGCGCAGGCTGCTGACGTCCGTGCGCTCGAAGTCGGGGTGGTTGAGCTGCGCGATGAACATGGTGGGCACGCCGTAGAGCGACGTGCAACGCTCGGCGCCCACGGTCTCCAGGGTGAGCCGGGCATCGAATGCCTCGCCCGGCACGACCGCGCAGGCCCCGTGGCTGGCGCACGCCAGATTGCCCATGACCATGCCGAAGCAGTGGTAGAACGGCACGGGGATGCACACCCGGTCGGCCTCGGTGTAGGCGAGGATCTCGCCGCAGAGGTGGCCGTTGTTGAGAATGTTGTGGTGCGACAGCGTCGCGCCCTTGGGCGCGCCGGTCGTACCGGACGTGTACTGGATGTTGATCGGGTCGTGGCAGTCGAGGCCGGCCTCGCGCTCCGCCAGCGCCGCGTCGTCCACCGCCGCGGCCTCGGCGAGCAGGGCGTCCCAGTCGTCGTCGATGACGACGACCTGCTCGAGGTGCGGGCACCGTCCGCGCACCTCGTCCAGCAGGGCGCGGTAGTCGGTCGTCCGGAAGCCGCGGGCCAGCAGCAGCAGGCGGATGCCGGACTGGTTGAGCGCGTACTCGAGCTCGCGCGACTTGTAGGCCGGATTGACGTTGACGAGGATGGCGCCGATGCGCGCGGTGGCGTGCTGCGTCACCACCCATTCGTGGCGGTTCGGCGACCAGATGCCGACCCGCTCCCCCGCGTCGATGCCGCGCGCCATGAGCGCCTTGGCGAGCGCCGTCGTGGCGTCCCACAGCTCGCGGTAGGTGGCCCGGTAGCCCTGGGCGCGCACGACGAGCGCCTCGCGCGCGCCGAACCGCTCGACGACGCGGCGGAGCATCGCGCCGATCGTCTCGGTCGACAGCGGCGCGTCGGTCGCGCCGCGCACATGGGAGGGGGCGTTCGTCATCGGCTGCCGGCCTCGCTGCCGACACTATAATGGAAGGCGGCGCTGAACCAGGACGTGCATCCCGATCCGAGAGCTATCGGCGGCCTGCTGGCGATGCTGCCCGTACTGGTCGCCGCCGGCCATCCGCAGCCGCAGGTCTTCCGCTCCGGCATCGAGGTGGTGCAGGTCACCGCCACGGTGCGCGATGCCGCCGGGCGGCTGGTCGGCGATCTGGCGGCCGACGACTTCGAGGTGTTCGACGACGGCGTGCCGCAGACGGTCACCCAGTTCCAGCGCGGCCGCGTGCCGGTCAGCCTCGGGATACTGCTCGACGTCAGCCAGAGCATGTACGGACAGCGGATGGGCGATGCGAGCCAGGCGCTCGATCGCTTCCTGATGGATCTGCTCGAGCCGACCGACGAGGTGTTCCTGGTCGTCTTCAACCACGATCCCCGGCTGGAGGAGCCCTGGACCGTGGGACCCGCGCGCCTGGGCGGACGGCTCCGTGACGTCCGGCCGTACGGCGCGACGGCCATCTACGACGCCATGACGATGGCGCTGCCGCTGTTCGCCGGCCGCGCGCACCAGCGGGCAGCGGTCGTGCTCATCTCCGACGGGTCGGACACGGCCAGCGACGTCGGGCTCGGCGACGTCGTGCGCGCGCTGCGGCGTGCGGACGCCTTCGTGTACGCGGTGGCCATCGATGCCCCCGAGTCGCGGCCGATCAACGACCGCGTCGACATGCGCGCCCTGCAGCGCATCACGAACGAGAGCGGCGGCTACACGGAGGTCATCCGCGACAGCCCGGACCTGGCGCCGGCCACCGAGCGGATTGCTGAGGAGCTGAACCACCAGTACATGCTCGGCTACACCCCGAGCCGCCCGGCCGACGGGAGGTACCACCGCATACAGGTCCGCGTCAAGAATCGCGACCTCCGCGTGCGCGCGCGGCGGGGCTACGTCGCGGCGTCGAGCGGCCGGCGGTAGACCACCGATGCCCGTCCTCGAGCTCGTCGACGTCCACAAGCGCTACGGCCGGGGCGAGCTGGCTGTCGCCGCCGTGCGCGGCGCGAGCTTCACGGTCGCGGCGGGCGAGTTCGTAGCGGTGGTCGGACCGTCCGGGTGCGGCAAGTCCACGCTGCTCCATCTGTGCGGCGCGATGGACCGACCGACGCGCGGCACGGTGCGTCTCGACGGCGAGCTGCTCGAGTCGCTCGACGACGACGAGCTGACCCGCTTCCGCCGCCGCCACGTCGGGTTCGTATTCCAGTTCTTCAACCTGCTGCCGACGCTGACCGTGGCCCAGAACGTCGCGTTGCCGCTGCTGCTGGCCGGCGTCCCGGCGTCCGCGGCGACCGAGCGGGCGGAGCATCTGGCGGCGCGCGTCGGGCTCGGGGCACGTACCGGCCACCGTCCCGCGCAGTTGTCCGGCGGCGAGGCGCAGCGCGCGGCGATCGCCCGGGCCGTCATCCACCGCCCGCGCCTGCTGATTGCCGACGAACCGACCGGCAACCTCGATTCCGTGAACGGCTCGCGCGCGCTCGAGCTGCTGCTGGAGCTCAATGCCCGGCTCGGAACGGCCGTGCTGCTGGCGACGCACGACGACAGGGTGGCCGCGCGGGCCGGGCGCACCATCGAGATGCGCGACGGGGCCGTCGTGTGTGACGCGGCAACGGAGCCGGACCGGGCGGTTGCGGCACAGGGAAGCGCCGGGTGAGCCTGTTCCGCTGGTTCATCCTCCGGTCGCTGCGGAGCGATCTGCCGCGCACGGCCGTGACCATCGCGGGCATCGCGGTCGGCATCGCCGTCGTCATCGCGATTCGGCTGGCCAACGCCACCTCCGTCCTCGGCTTCGAGACCGCGCTGAACGCCATGTCGGGCCGGACCTCGCTCGAAATAGCCGGCGCCGGCAGCGGCGTGGACGAGGCGCTGCTGGCGGAGCTGGGGTGGCTGCGGGAGTACGGCCTCGTGAGCCCGGTCATCGAGGGCGACGTGCTGCTCGACCCGCGCGGCACGGCGGGCGCCGAGGCCGAGCTCGTCCGGCTCCTCGGCGTGGACATCCTGCGCGATCGGCCGTTTCGCGACTACCCGCTGGTCGGCGGCGCGGACGCGCAAGCGTTCACGACCCGTGAGTTCCTGGCGCTGCTCACCGACCCGCAGGCGGTCGTTCTGACCGAGGAGCTGGCGCGGCGGCGCGGGCTGGACGTGGACAGCGCCGTCGACCTGATCAGCGGCGACCGCCGCGTCGGCCTGGTGGTGCAGGGGCTGCTGGGACGCGAGGGTCCGGCCGAGGTGCTGGACGGCAACTTCATCCTCATGGACATCGCGGCGGCGCAGCTGGCGCTCGACCGGCTGGGCCGCGTCGATCGCGTCGACGTCCGCCTGGCCGAGGGGCTGGACGTGGCGGCGGCGGAGCAGGCCATCGCCGGGCGGTTGCCGCCGGGCCTGACGGTGCAGCGGCCCGAGCGCCGCGGCGCGCAGGTCGAGAAGATGCTCGCCGCCTTCCACTTCAACCTCACCGCGCTGTCGTACATCGCCCTGCTCGTGGGCATGTTCCTCGTCTACAACACGGTCTCGGTGACGGTCATCACGCGCCGTGCGGAGATCGGCATGCTGCGCACCGTGGGCACGCCGCGGCGCGCCGTCCTGGCCCTGTTCCTGGGCCAGGCGGCGGCCCTGGCGCTGGTCGGGTGCGCCCTGGGCGCGCCGCTCGGGTGGCTGCTGGCGCAGGCGGCGGTGCGCATGACCGCGTCGACCGTGACCACGTTCTGGGTCGCGTCCGCCGCGCAGGTCCCGCCGCTCGCGCCCGAGGACGTCGCGCTGGCCGTCGCCGTGGGGTTGTCGCTGGCGCTCGCGGCGGCCATCGTGCCGGCGCGCGAGGCGGCGCGTCTCACGCCGGTGGGCGCGCTGCGCAACGAAGACGGGCTGGCGCCGGCTGGCGGGCTTCCGGGCCGCCACGTGGCCGGCGCGGGGCTGCTGCTGGCGGCCGCGGCCTGGTGCGCGACCCGCCCGGCGGTGGCCGGCCTGCCGGTGTTCGGCCTGCTGGCGGCGCTCGCTGTCGTGTTCGCGGCCGCGCTGCTCGTGCCGCCGACGCTGTACGTGCTGCAGCGCGTGCGCGGCCCCCGGCGCTGGATGCCGGTAGAGAGCGAGCTGGCGCGCACGAACCTCGGCGGCGTCATTCGGCGCGTCTCCATCTCGGTGGCCGCGCTGGCGGTCAGCCTGGCGATGATGGTGGCGATCGCCATCATGATCGGAAGCTTCCGGGAGACGGTCGCCTACTGGGTGGGGCAGACGCTGCAGGCGGACCTGTTCGTCGCGGCCGGCCGCGGGTCGCCGGTGGGCGCCCGGGCGACCGTGTCGGCCGACGTGGAGGCCGCGCTGCGGGCGCACGAGTCGGTGCTGGCCGTGGACGGCTTCCGTGGCGTCGACCTGGCGTACCGCGATTCGCTGATCGTGGTCGGTTCGGGGCGGTTCGACGTCATGCTCGAGCACGGCAACCTGCTATTCAAGGAGCCGGCCGACGGGCGGCGCGCGCTGGCCGCGGCGCTGGGCCGGCCCGCGGTCGTCGTCTCGGAGAGCTTCGCGCTGCGTTTCGACGCGACGGCCGGCGACGACATCGTGCTGCAGACGTCCCGCGGCGAGCAACCGTTCCGCGTGACCGGCGTCTACTACGACTACTCGACGGATCGAGGCCTGGTGGTCATGGACCGCGGGACGTTCGCGACGTACTACGGGGACGGCAGGCCGTCGGGACTCACCGCGTACCTGGCCGCGGGCGCGGACCCGGGCCGGGTCCGGCAGGAGGTGCTGGCCGCTCTGGGTCCCGGCCGGCCCGTGTTCATCAACACCAACGCGTCGCTCAGACGGAGCGTGATGCGGGTGTTCGACAGCACGTTCGCGATCACGTACGCGCTGGAGGCGATCGCGATCTGCGTATCCATGTTCGGCGTGGCGGCGACGCTCCTGACCCTGGCGCTCGAGCGGCGGCGGCAGATCGCCATGCTGCGCCTGCTGGGGGCTGAACGCAGCCATCTGCGGCGCATGATCGTGATCGAGGCGGTCGCGCTCGGGATGGTGAGCCTCGGCATCGGCCTGGTCGTCGGCTTCCTGCTGTCGCTGATCCTGATCTACGTCATCAACGTGCAGAGCTTCGGGTGGACCATCCAGTATCACGTGCCGCTGGGGTTCCTGCTGCGCGCGGCGGCCCTGGTCGTGGCCGGCGCCGCGCTGGCCGGCCTCTACCCGGCCCGGCTCGCCGGGCGCTTCCACCTGGCGGAGCGCGGAGCGGACGCGTGACGCGGACCCGTCGGCTCGCGGCGTGGACGGCGGCCTGCGCGCTGCCGGCCTGCCTGCCCGGGCCGGCCGCCGCGCAGGAGGCCGAGTGGCGCCAGGCCCGGCCGGACTACGTGCTCCAACTGCCCGGCGACCACGCGAGCCATCCGGACTATCGCATCGAGTGGTGGTACTACACCGGCAACCTGGCCGCCGCCGACGGCCGCCGCTTCGGCTACCAGGTGACGTTCTTCCGGGTCGGCGTCGACGCCCGGCCGGCCAACCCGTCGCGCTGGGCCGTGCGCGACCTGCACATGGCGCACCTGGCGGTGACCGACGTCGACGGCGGGCGGCACCTTACCGCGGAGCGTCTCAATCGGGCCGGCGTGGGTTGGGCCGGCGCCGCGACCGACACCCTGGAGGTATGGAACGAAGGCTGGCGCGTCAGCCTCGACGGCGCGGCGCACCGGCTGCAGGCGCGCGAGGACCGCGACGGCTTCGGCGTCGACCTGCGCCTGACGCCCGCCAAGCCGGCCGTGGCCCACGGCAGCAACGGCTTCAGCCAGAAGGGGGCGCAGCCGGGCAATGCCTCGCACTACTACTCGCTCACGCGTCTCGCCACCCGCGGCCGCGTTCTCCTCGACGGCCAGGCCCTCGACGTCGAGGGCTGGAGCTGGATGGACCACGAGTTCGGCACGAGCTTCCTCGAGCCGTCGCAGCAGGGGTGGGACTGGTTCTCGCTGCAGCTGGACGATGGCACGGAGCTGATGGTCTACGTGCTCAGGCGGCGTGACGGATCGATCGATCCCCACTCGGCCGGCACGCTCGTCGATGCCGCGGGCCGGGCGACCGCGCTCGACGCCGGCGACTTCCGCCTCGTTCCCGGCCGGACGTGGTCGTCGCCCGCCAGCGGTGCCGCCTACCCGGTCGCGTGGCGCGTCGCGGTGCCGGGCGCCGGACTCGATCTGCGCGTGGAGGCCGTCGTCGATGGCCAGGAGCTGAGCACCGGCGAGTCGACTGGCGTGACGTACTGGGAGGGGGCGGTGGTTGCCGCCGGCATGCGCGCAGGGCAGCCGGTGCGGGGACGGGGCTACCTCGAGATGACCGGCTACGCGGGCCCCCCGATGAGCGAGGTGCTGCGTTAGGCGGACGCGGCTTCCTTGAGACGGGGCTGCGCCCCGGGCCCCCGGCGTTCGCTTGCGGGGACCCCTTCGCCCCGCGCCGTTCCCGCCGAGGCGCGCTGTGCGCGCCTTGCAGTTAGGCGGACGCTTCGGACGTCGGCGCGGCCTCCGGCTCGCCGTCGAGCAGGCGCACGACGTCGTCGAACGCCATCATGTTGATGGCGTCGTAGTCGGGCGGGCAGCCGAAGTCCCGCGGCTGGGGCGCCGTCGGGTTGCCGAGCGTGACGCACAGGCCGCAGCCGATACACTTGTCGACGCGCACCGCGCACACCCAGCGGCCGTTGGCGTCCTGCTCCTCGACGATGCAGTCCTCGACCGGGCAGGCAGCCTGACAGATCGAGCAGGCGAACGCTCCGAAGCAGCTGTCCGGATCAATGACGGCGATATTCTTCGGCGCCCGCTTGCGCGGCCGGTTCATGAGCTTCGTCCACATACGCCGTCGATTATACCCGATGCCCGGGAGCCCGCGGCCGGCGGCCGGGCGAGGTCAGGCGCCGCGCGGCGCCTGCATCGTCACCAGCGGCACGCCGGGCTGCACCAGATCGCCCTGCCGGCAGTGCACCGCGTCGACGACGCCGTCGCGGGGCGCCCGAATCGTCAGCTCCATCTTCATCGCCTCGAGGACGACCAGCACGTCGCCCGCGCGCACGCCCTGCCCGGGCTCCGCGCGCGTGGCCACGACGGTGGCCGGCATCGGCGCGGCGAGCCCCGTGTCCCGAGCATGATCAGCGGACCGCTCGGTGCGGGCCGGCCCGGCGACGTCGGGATCCAGCTCGAACGTGAAAGTGCAGCCGTCGCCGAACACGAGGCAGCGGTCGCCGGCGTCCACGACCCAGACCGGGATGCGGCGGCCGTCGACGGCGGCCTGGAACGTGGTCCGACTGCGACGGAGCACATCCACCGGCGCGCCGGCCCCCTCGACGGTCAGGGGACCGTCGGGCGGGACGTCGACCCGGTAGGCGGCAGCGCCGGTGCGGAGGCGCAGTCGTCGGCTCCCGGACATCATGAGCGGCCCAGCCGCCAGCCCGGCAGGTCGGTCCAGGGATCGCTGGCGCGGGCCGGCGTGGACGCGGCGGCGCCCGGCTCGTCGCCGCCGCCGCGCAGGCGGCTCGCGGCCGCGGCTGCCAGCGCCGCGATCAGCGGCGCGCCGCCGGGCGGCTGCAGCAACACATCGCGCTCCGCGTCGAGGAAGCCGGTGTCGAGGTCGCCGCGGACGAAGCGCGGGTGGCGCAGCACCTGCAGGAGCAGGTGCAGGTTCGTCTCGACGCCGAGTACGGGATAGCGCCGCAGCGCCTCGACCATGCGCGCCAGCGCCCAGTCGCGGCGCTCGCCGCAGGCCACCACCTTGGCCAGCAGGGGATCGTACTGGACCGGCACCAGGCTCCCTTCCTCGACGCCGCTGTCGATGCGTATGCCGGGGCCCGCCGGCTCGCGGTACAGCTCGATGCGGCCGGCCTGCGGCAGGAAGCCGTCCGCCGGATTCTCGGCGTAGACGCGGCACTCGATCCCGTGGCCGCGCTGGCGCAGCCGGCTCTGGGTCCACGGCAGGCGGCCGTCGGCGGCGATCTCCATTTGCCCGCGGACCAGATCGACCCCGGTGGTCAGCTCCGTAACGGGATGTTCGACCTGCAGGCGCGTGTTCATCTCGAGGAAGTAGAAGCGGCCGGCGGCCCCGGAGCCCTCCACGAGAAACTCCACGGTGCCGACGTTGTCGTAGCCGGCCGTCCGCGCCAGCGCGGTCGCGGCGGCGGTCAGCTCCCGGCGCAGCGCCGCGGGCAGCGCCGGCGCCGGGCTCTCCTCGATCACCTTCTGGTAGCGGCGCTGGATGGAGCACTCGCGCTCGAAGAGGTGCACGACCCGGCCGCGCGGGTCGCCGGCCACCTGCACCTCGACATGGCGCGGGCGCTGCAGGTGACGCTCCACGTAGAGGGTCCCGTCGCCGAAGGCCGCGACGGCCTCGCGGCGGGTCCGAGCAACGGCGGCCTCGGTCTCGGCGGCCGTCCGGACCACCCGCATGCCCTTGCCGCCGCCGCCGCCCGACGGCTTCAGCAGCGCGGGGAAGCCGACCGCGGCGACGGCGGCCCGCACGCCTTCCGGGGTCTGGTCCGCGGGCTCGCTGCCGGGCACCACCGGCACGCCGGCCCTGGCGGCCAGCCGGCGCGCATCGAGCTTGGAGCCGGCGCTCGCGATGACGTCGGGCGACGGTCCGACGAACCGCAGCCCGGCCTGCTCGCACGCTTCCGCGAACGCCGCGCTCTCGGAGAGGAAGCCGTAGCCGGGATGCACCGCGTCGGCGCCCGCGCGGCGGGCCGCGTCGATGATCCGCGCGCCGGCGAGATAGCTCTCGGCCGGGGCCGCCGGGCCGATTCGCTCCGCGCGATCGGCGGCCGCGACATGCGGAGCGCCCTCGTCCACGTCCGAGTAGACGGCGACCGTCTCGACGCCGAGCGCCCGGCACGTGCGCATGATGCGCAGCGCGATCTCGCCCCGGTTGGCGACCAGCAGGCGGCCGAACATCACATTCTGAACACGCCGAACGAGGCGTCGGGGACCGGGGCGTTGCCGGTGGCCGCCAGTCCCAGCGCCAGCGCCGCCCGCGTGCGGACCGGGTCGAGGATGCCGTCGTCCCACAGCCGCGCCGTGGCGTAGTACGGGGACCCCTCCCGCTCGTACTTGTCGAGGATCGGCGCCCGGATCGCTTCCACCTCGGCGCTCGACAGCTCGCGTCCCGCGCGTTGGGCCTGGTCGCGCTTGACCGTGGCCAGGACGCCGGCCGCCTGCTCGCCGCCCATCACCGAGATCCGGGCGTTCGGCCACGTCCACAGCAGCCGGGGATCGTAGGCCCGGCCGCACATGCCGTAGTTGCCGGCGCCGAACGAGCCGCCGATGATCACGGTCAGCTTCGGGACCGGCGTGTTGGCGACGGCGTGCACCATCTTCGCCCCGTCCTTCGCGATGCCCCGCTGCTCGTACTCCCGCCCGACCATGAAGCCGGTGATGTTCTGCAGGAAGAGGAGCGGCACCTTGCGCAGGCTGCACAACAGGATGAAGTGGGCAGCCTTGAGCGCCGACTCGGAGAACAGCACGCCGTTGTTCGCCAGGATGCCCGCGAGCATCCCGTGGACCCGCGCGAAGCCGGTCACCAGCGTCGCGCCGTAGCGCGGCTTGAACTCGTCGAGTCGCGACCCGTCGACCAGCCGTGCGATGACCTCGCGCACGTCGTACGCCTTGCGGAGGTCGGTCGGCACGATGCCCAGCAGCTCCTGCGGGTCGTAGAGCGGATCCTCCGGCGGCGCCAGATCCGGGACCCGCCGGGGCGCCAGGTGCAGCGTCGACAGCACCGACCGCGCCAGCCGGAGCGCGTGGTCGTCGTCGTCCGCCAGGTAGTCGGCGACGCCCGACAGGCGCGTGTGCACGTCGGCGCCGCCCAGCTCCTCGGCGCTGACGTCCTCGCCGGTGGCCGCCTTGACCAGCGGCGGGCCGCCCAGAAAGATCGTGCCGGTGCCCTTGACGATGATCGTCTGGTCCGACATCGCCGGCACGTAGGCGCCGCCCGCCGTGCAGGAGCCCATGACGACGGCCACCTGGGCGATGCCGAGCGCGGACATCCGGGCCTGGTTGAAGAAGATGCGCCCGAAATGCTCGCGGTCGGGGAAGACATCGGCCTGGAGCGGCAGGAACGCCCCGCCGGAGTCGACCAGGTAGACGCACGGCAGGTGGTTGTCGAGCGCAATCTGCTGGGCGCGGAGGTGCTTCTTGACGGTCACCGGGAAGTAGGTGCCGCCCTTGACCGTCGCGTCGTTCGCGACGATCATCACCTCGCGCCCGGCGACCCGCCCGACCCCGGTGACCAGTCCCGCCGCGGGCACCGTCTGGTCGTACATCCCGAACGCCGCCAGCGGCGACAGCTCGAGAAACGGGGATTCCTCGTCGAGCAGCCGGTCGATCCGCTCGCGCACCGGCAGCTTGCGCTGTTCGCGGTGGCGCGCCCGCGCGCCGGCGCCGCCGCCCTCCCGTGCCGCGCCCAGCCGCGCGGCGAGCTGCTCGACCAGCCGCTGCATGGCCTCGCGGTTGGTACGGAACTCGCGCGTATCGGTGCGAACCCGGGATTCGATCACGGCCATTGGCTGGGCAGGACGCCGCTGCCGCGGCAGCTACCAGCCGCAGCAGTCGGTCTTGTATCCGCAGGCCGGGCAGCGCCAGACGGCATGCATCCGGAACATGCCGGCGCCGCACCGCTCGCAACTGACCGTCTCGTCGGACCTTGCGGCGGCGGGGGAGGGCGCCTGCGGGGAACGCTTCGTCGGCTGCGGCATGCCGCGATTATAGCCGGCGCGGCTTCCATCAGACGGGGCTTTGCCCCGAGCCCCCGGCGTTCGCTTGCGGGGACCCCTTCGCCCCGCGCCG
>JAAXGX010000042.1 GCA_012271165.1 Vicinamibacteraceae bacterium
CCGGGGGTTCGGGGCGCAGCCCCGTTTGATTGAAGCCCGCGTTGACCACCCTTCCGGATCACGCGAAGATATGGCTCATGACCATGGCAGCAACGGCCGCGCGACGCACGGTGCTGGCGGCGATCCTCGCCGCCCTGACCCTCGCGAGCGTGCACGGGCAGGTCGCGTTCGACCGTCTGCGCGACGCGGCGGGCGAGCCCCGCAACTGGCTGACCTACTCGGGCAGCTACTTCAGCCAGCGCCACAGCCGGCTCGACCGGATCACGCCGGACAACGTGGGAGACCTCGCGCTGCAGTGGGTCTACCAGACGCCGGTCATGGGGACGTGGCAGGCGACGCCGATCGTCGTCGACGGGGTGATGTACCTGACGCAGCGGCCGAACGACATCGTGGCGCTCGACGCCCGGACCGGGCGGGTGTACTGGATCTACCGCTACCCGACGCCGGCCGACCACCGCGCCTGCTGCCAGGCGAACAACCGGGGCGTGGCGGTGCTGGGCGACAAGGTGTTCATGGCCACGCTCGACGCCCACGTGGTGGCGGTGGACGCGACGACCGGCGCCGAGCTCTGGGACACCGAGGTGGCGGACAAGAACCTGGCGTACGCCTTCACGTTGGCGCCGCTGGCCGTCGACGGCAAGGTGCTGGTCGGCTCGACCGGCGGCGACCAGGGCATCCGCGGCTTCGTCGCGGCGCTGGACGCCGAGACTGGCCAGGAGGTCTGGCGCTTCCACACCATTCCGGGCCCCGGCGAGCCCGGCCACGAGACGTGGGAGCCGTGTCCCCCCAATCCGGAGACCTACTGCGACCCGGAGGCCTGGAAGCACGGCGGCGGCGCGGCCTGGCTGACCGGGTCGTACGACCCGGAGCTCAACCTGACGTACTGGGGCACGGGCAATCCCGGCCCGGACTTCAACCGCGCGCAGCGGCCCGGCGACAACCTCTACACGAGCTCGGTGGTGGCGCTGGACGCCGACACGGGCGAGCTGCGCTGGCACTTCCAGTTCACGCCGGGCGACCCCTACGACTACGACGCGGTGCAGATCCCGGTGCTGGCCGACATCACCCGCAACGACACGGTCTTCAAGGTGATGCTGTTCGCCAACCGCAACGGGTTCTACTACGTGCTCGACCGGGCCACCGGCCGCTTCCTCACCGGCCGGCCGTTCGTGTCGGTCAACTGGGCGGAGGCGCTCGACGACAGCGGCCGGCCCGTGGAGACGCCGCAGCCCGCCGGCGCCCCGACGTATCCGGGCGTCGCGGGCGGGACGAACTGGTACTCGCCGTCCTACAGTCCCGGCACCGAGCTGTTCTACGTCCCGGCCTGGGAGAACTACGCCTCCATCTTCGGGGGCGAGCCGGAGGAGTACGAGGAGGGCGAGTTCTTCACCGGCGGCGGCATCGCCGAGGCGGCGCCGGTGCCCGACGCCCCGGGCATGCCGCGGGTGACGCGCGGTCCCATCAACGACTGGACGGAGGCGCTCGGCACCGGCGCGGTGCTGGCGCTCGATGCGCTGACGGGCGAGCAGCAGTGGAAGTTCGAGATGACCGACGTCATCCGCAGCGGCATCCTGACGACCGCGTCGGACCTGCTGTTCACCGGCGCGCGGTCGGGCTACTTTCAGGCGCTCGACGCCCGCACGGGCACGCTGCTGTGGAAGGTGAGCCTCGGCAGCCAGATCATCAACGGCCCGATGACCTACGAGGTGGACGGCCGGCAGTACGTGGCCGTCATCTCCGGCCACGCCCTCTCGACGTTCGCGCTCCGCGACCCTATTTGATCCCCTTGTAGACGAGCTTCTGGGCGCGTGCGCCGACGCCCACCTCCGCGACGTACAGGTTGCCCTTCGAATCGGTGGCCATGTCGTGCGGCTCGCGTCTGAATTAGGATCGGCCGGCGTGAACATCGAGCCCTTCGCCCTCGAGCGTCTGCAGTCCGTCTACGAGCATCAGGTCGAGATCAACCTGTCGGAGAGCGGCGTCGAGCCCCTGCGCCTCGAGGAGCTGCTCCCGGCGGACGAGGTGGGCAGCCTGCTCGGCGAGCCGCTCGGCTACACCCAGACGAACGGCACGGTCGCGCTGCGCGAGCTGGTGGCCGCCGACTACCCCGGCGCGTCGGCCGAGCACGTCCTGATCACGGCCGGCAGCGCGGAGGCCAACTTCCTCGCCTGCTGGCGCCTCGTGGAGCCGGGCGACGAGGTCGTGGTGCTGCACCCGAACTACCTGCAGACGCACCTGCTGGCCGCCGCGCACGGCGCGCGCGTCCGTCCCTGGCCATTGCGCCTCGACGGCGAGGGCGGCGGCGCCCGCTGGGCGCCCGCGCTCGATGTGCTCGGCGACCTCGTCACCGAGCGGACACGGCTCGTCCTCCTCTGCAATCCGAACAACCCGACCGGCGCGCGGCTGACCGCGGCCGAGGTGGACGCCGTGTGCGCCGCGGCGGCGCGGCACGGCGCGTGGGTGCTCTCGGACGAGGTCTACCGCGGCGCCGAGCGCGACGGCAGCCTGACCCCGACGGCCTGGGGCCGCTACGAGCGGGTGGTCGTCACGGGCGGGTTGTCGAAGGCCTACGGGTTGGCGGGCCTGCGCATCGGGTGGCTCGTCGCCCCTGCCGCTCTCACCGCCGAGCTGTGGAGCCGGCGCGACTTCACGACGATCGCACCGGCCGCGCTGAGCGACCGGCTCGGCCGCGTGGCGCTGGCGCCGGACCGGCGCCGCCGCCTGCTGGCGCGGGCGCGGCGCCGCATCGCGGAGCACTACCCCATCGTCCGCGACTGGCTGGCCGCGGTCGGCGCGGGGCTGTCGCACGTCCCGCCCGAGGCGGGCGCCATCGCCTGCGTCCGCTACCCGCACGCGATCGGGTCGGAGGAGCTGGCGACGCGGCTGCGACGAGCCGCGAGCGTGCTCGTCGCGCCCGGCGCGCACTTCGGGCTCGAGGGGCACGTGCGCATCGGCTTTGGCGGGGAGGCGCCGGCGCTCCGGGCGGGCCTCGACCGGCTGGGCCGCCTGTTCGCTTCCTTGGCGCCACCGGCATGAGATGCGCCGAACGGCGGCGCGGAAGCTCGGGACTTCGCGAGGTGCGCCCGGCCGCCGCGGTCCTCACGAGATGCATTGCTGCTACGATGGAAACGCATGAGTCCCGACGTGATTGCCACCGTGCTCACGGGTGTCGGCGTCCTGGTCGGCGTGTGGCGCATGGTCGAAAGCGTCCGGCGCGACGTGGACGGTGTGCGGCGTGACGTGGACGGCGTGCGGCGCGACCTGACGGCGCAGATCGCCGCCGTCAACACCCGCATCGACAACATCCTGCTCGCCGACCTCGGCAGGAAGTCCCCTTAGTCATTTGCTTCGCCGTGGACTGTTCCCCACCAGCGAGGAGTGCCTGCATGCGCGAACGACGCCCGCTGTCACGCTATGTGCTTGTTGCCGCGATCGCCCTGCTGCAAGTCGCGGGAGGCCTGGCGGCCGCCCAGGCCCAGCCGAGCGGCGAGCTCGTCCCCGTCACGGACGCGATGCTCCAGAACCCCGACCCGGCCGACTGGCTGATGTGGCGCCGGACGCTCGACGGCTGGGGCTACAGCCCGCTCGACGCCGTCGATCGCGGGAACGTGGGCGAGCTGCACATGGTCTGGACCCGGGGCCTGACCGGCGGGCGCCAGCAGGGCACGCCGCTGGTTCACGACGGCATCATGTACATGCCCAATCCGCGCGACGTCATCCAGGCGCTCGACGCGGTCACGGGCGACCTGCTCTGGGAGTATCGCCGCGCCCGTCCGGACGACCTCGAGACGTTCATCCTGCCCGCGCTCGCCGAGGGCAATCGCAACATCGCCATCTACGGCGACACGATCCTGCACACGAGCACCGACGGCCACGTGTTGGCGCTCGACGCCGCGACGGGCCGGCTGGCCTGGGAGACCCGGATCCTGGACTACACGACGCACCCGGCCCATCAGACGTCGGGCCCGATCGTCGCCAACGGCAAGGTGGTGTCCGGCCGGGGATGCCTGCCGCAGGGCGGCCCCGACGCCTGCGTCGTCACCGCCCACGATGCAGCGACCGGCGAGGAGCTCTGGCGCACCCGCCTGGTTCCCGCGCCCGGCGAGCCGGGCGACGAGACCTGGGGCGGCGTCCCCTTCGAGCAGCGCCGCCACGTCGGCGCCTGGATGGTGCCCAGCTTCGACCCGGCGCTGAACCTCGTCTACGTCGGAACCTCGGTGACGTCCCCGTCGCCGAAGTTCATGCTGGGCGGCGTCGACAGGCAGCACCTCTATCACAACTCGACGCTGGCCCTCGACGCCGACACCGGCGGCATCGTCTGGTACTACCAGCACCTGA
>JAAXGX010000008.1 GCA_012271165.1 Vicinamibacteraceae bacterium
GTGCGGGCGATCCTGCGCGAGGCCGCCCGCGACGACCACGCCTTCTCGTCGATCGTGCTGGCCGTCGCCCGCAGCGTGCCGTTCCAGATGCGCATGTCGTCGGAGGCGCAAGGCGCGCACGGCGCGCCTCGGCGGGAGCAGCGTGGGGCGCAGGGGTCCCCGCAAGCGGACGCCGGGGGTTTTGGGGCGCAGCCCCATCTGGTACTAGTCGCCAAGCCGGGCGCCGCGGACGTGCTTGTGGCACTGGACGCAGTTGAGCGTCATCTCCATGTAGGCCAGCGACACGCCGTCGGTGTTGCGCGCCTCCGCCGCCTCCATCAGCGCGTGGGCGGAGCCCCGGAAGTCGGCCGCGTAGCGCAGGTACTGGACCGTCTGGAGCGGGCTCCAGGTCGACGCCTCGCTCAGCGCCACCAGCTCGTTGGCGATGCGTTGCACCCGGCCGTGATCGCCGAGCACCACCGCCGCCAGCAGGTCCTGGGCGTGATCGAGCTTGTCGCGCATCAGTTCGCCCAGGCTGGGCAACTGCGCCGAACCGGTTGTCGTCAGCGCCAGGATCAGCAGGAGGGCCGCCGTCAGGGTGGCTCGTGTCCGTTGCCTCATGATCCGTCCTTTCGCATGCATGTACGCATGATCGCATCCACGCTTGATCCGCCACAAGCTCCTGACGGATCATTTCGTGTCACGGGAAGGAGAAGGCGATGAATAGAGCAGCGGGCTTCTGGGCGGTCGTGCTCCTGGTGGGGGCGCTGAGCGTGGCGGGCGCCGGCCAGGGCGCCGGCGGCAGCCTGACGGCGACCGACTACATCGAGATCGAGCAACTCTACGCGCGCTATGCGCGAGCCCTCGACCTGGGAGATCCCGAGGCCTGGGCCGACACCTTCACGCCGGACGGCACGTTCCGCGACGCGGCCGGCCGCGACGAGCTGGTCGCCTACGCCGAGAATTCGTACGGCCGCCGGCAGGGTACCGGCCGGCACTGGAACAGCCAGCTCGTCGTCACGCCGACGGCGGCGGGCGCCGACGGCAGCGCCTACCTGCTGCTGCTGGACGTCGGCGCGCAACCGCCCGGCGTCGGCCTCGCGGGCCTCTACAGCGACAAGCTGGTGAAGACGCCCGCCGGGTGGCGCTTCAAGTCGCGCCACGTCGAGATCGAGGGGCCGGCCGAGACTCCCTAGGAGTCTGCGCCGTAGCACGGTGCAGACTCCTAGCTAGGGGTGGTTGGGCGGCAACCGGAGCCGGAGGCGACGATTGCCGGGCTAGCGCGAGCCGCCGCCGGCTTCCCGCTCGCGGGCGCGCGCGCCGCTCAGCGTGTGGATGACGCCGTAGTTGCCCTCGTGGCAGGCATACTCCAGGTACGGCTGATCCAGCCTGCTGAGCGGCACCTCCACCATCCAGGCCTCCGTGAACTTGGCCGGATCCTCGACGGTCAACTGGTACATGAGCGTCTCGGCGTCCACCCGGGTGAAGCGCTCGACGATGCGCATCGTCTCGGTCGGGACGCGCCAGGTGGCCAGCCAGCGCTCGCTGGTCTTGTCGAGGAAGTTCCGCGTCTCGACGACGAGCGTCTCGCCCTCCCAGCGGCCCACGCTCTCGCCGAGCCAGTGGCGCACGTTGCCGTGCGGGCGTCCGTCCGTGGGAACGATGCGCCGGTCGCGGAACTGCTCGCCCTCGATGACCACCCAGCCGGGGCTCTGCGAGACCCGCTGCGGCCCCCCGGCCGTGCCGGTCCAGACCGAGCCGGGCAGCCCGTCCGTGTGGCAGCGCTCCCCGGTGTCGATGTCGTGCCAGGTGTTGAACGGACCCAGGCCGTAGCTGGCGGCGTTGCGGTCGCTCTCGACCTGCATCTCCGGCGTGAAGGGGATGCGCCCGGTGGGCCCGGCGATCAGCGACGTGCGCGCGAAGACGCGCTCCGGCTCGCCGGTGTCCTGCCAGAAGCGATTGTAGGTGCCGGTCGGCTGGCTCGCGGTCTCGGGGCTCGGCGCCTCGGGCGCCTGCCGGCCGTCCGCGCAGGCCCGGTAGCGCGAGGTGCCGCAGCGACCCTCGACGAGCGCGGTCGCCTCCTCGGGCGTGTAGAACTCCTGGCCGGCGAGCTCCGCCGGGCGCTCGAAGGGCGTCTCGGTCTCGTTCCGCCACACGCCCTCCAGGTCGGGCTCGCCCCAGGCCGTGCGCAGGGCCGCGGTCTCCGGCTGGGTCTGGGCCGTTGCGATCCCGGCGCCCGCCGCCAGCACCGCCAACGCGCCGACCGCAACGAGATGTCGATGGTTCATCGCATGCCTCACTTCGTCGTCAGCGTTCGGTCGGATCGCGCCCGTCGAGCGGCGCGCCCGTCCCGGACGAGCCCATGAACAGGTGCGTCCCGTCGGGGAACGTCAGATCGCGGCCGTTCGCGCGATTGCTGCCGTCGATGGCCTGGTAGCCGTCCACGACGATCCGCATGCCGGGCGGCAGCGAGTCCTTCCGGAAGCCGCGCCGCACGAGCGAGTTCGGGGGGCCGCCCTCGACCATCCATTGCTCCACCGTGCCGTCGGGCCGCGTCACGTCGAGATGGATCCAGGCGTGCGGGTTGATCCATTCCATCCGCGTCACGACGCCCTCGAGCTGGATGGGCTTGCTGGCGTCGAACTCCGCGCCGAACGCGTGGTGCGCCAGGGCCGGCCCGGCGGGCAGGCTCAGCGTGAGCACTGCTGCGCAGGCCGCCGCAACGATTCGCTCCGTTCGCATCGGATGCACCTCCACCTGTTGTCGCGTCCGAATCAGGGCGCGGGGTTGCTCAGCGAGCCCAGCAGCAGCGGCTCGACGAACTCGAGGCACCGGAAATCCATCACCTGCGCCTTCGCGTCCATGCGCCGGTACAGCGGCATCCGCATCGTCCAGGGCCGCTCGAACACGTTCGGGTCCTCGAGGGTGACCTCGTAGTCGAGATGGTACGGCGTCCGCGGCGTGTAGCGCTCCACGACGTGCAGCGCGTCGCTGTGGAAGTTGCCGGCCCGGTCGAACCAGGTGAGGCCGTTGAAGCCGGTGACGTCGACCACCAGCGTGTCGCCGTCCCAGCGTCCGTTGGACCACCCCATCCAGCTGTCGATGGCCGGTTCCTCGTGGTCGGCGAGGTGGATGATGCGCGTGGCGCTCGAGAACTCGTACGCGATCGTGATCTCGTCGGTGCCCTGCACGATCTGGAACGGGTACGGCAGGTACGTCGCGCGCGGCACGCCCGGCAGGTAGCACTTCACCTCCGGGTCGCCGATCTCCCGGTTCCAGGGGTCGACCACCATCCGCTGCTCGAAGTTCTCCAGCTTCCGCGCTGCGGCCCAGGGCTGGTACGGGATGGCGCCGTCGACCACGCCGTGGCCGGCCGGCACCGCCGCCAGGGCGCCCATCTCGAGCACCGCCGGGGGCTGCGCCACGTGGTCCTCGATGTCCCAGTGGGCCGTGCCCAGCGCCTGCCAGATGCCGTTGAGGTCGGGGCTGTCGGTGCCGGGCAGCCGCGGCGCCCGGTAGTCGTCCGCCTGCGCCGCCGGCCACGCCACGGCGACCGCCACGATCGCCGCCGCCAGCGCGGCCGCGGCACCCCGCGTCATGCCCGGAAGCCTTTCAGACATCGCTCGCCACCCCCTCAGTGGATTCTGTGCGCGCCGCGGGGCACTGTCAAGTTCCCCACGCCCGCCGGTGGCGGGCACCCTGACGGATGAAACGGGATTCGAGTTTCTTCGTAGCAGCAGCCCGCACCCCCGTCCGATGGCAGCGCCGGCGCAGCCGGCGAAGGCGCGCACGGCGCGCCTCGGCGGGAGTGGCGCGGGGCGCAGGGGTCCCCGCAAACGGACGCCGGGGGTTCGGGGCAAAGCCCCGTCTAAATTCAGAAGAACCAGCTGAAGGAGAGGAAGCCGGTGATGCCCGCCAGCCCGTACTCGGACGGCAGCGGGACGTCGTCCGTGCTCTCGTCCGCGCCCATCCCGACGAAGACGCCGGCCGCAATGGCCGCGTTGTTGCCCGCGGAGTAGGCGAGGCTCGGACCGAGGATGGCGCTGCGGTCGTTGAGGTTCCAGAGCCACAGCCCGGCGACGCTCCAGAGGGGATGCAGCTGGTACGAGGCCTGGACGACCGCCTCGTCCCGGCCGAGCACGAGGTGCTCGCCGCGCAGGAAGGTGTCGGACTCGAGCAGGTCGAGGTACTCCCCGGGATCGGCGGTGCCGAGACCGTCGCGCTGGTACTCGGCGAGGAAGGTGAGATCGTTGCCGCCCACCTGCAGCAGGCGGTCGAAGCCGATCGTGCCGCGAAACACGAGCTCGCGGCGGAGACGGCGGAGCGTCCCCTCGCCCCGGACGGCCCAGCCCCCGAGCGCCCCGGCGGCGCCGAACGCGCCCGCGGGGTCGCCGTACAGGGTGCCGCCCCAGCCCGAGATCTCCCAGTTCCGGACGGTGGTCAGGCCGCGGCCGAGCGCCGTCCACTCCTCGCCGGCCGGCGAGCGGGTGGGGCGCACGACCACGTCGATCTCGCTGAACGGGCCGGGGTAGAAGCGGGCGCGCACGGCGTCGACCCCGGCCCGGAACTCCCGGAACGGATCGACGGGGCTGAAAGGCGTGAACGGGTCGCTCGGCGTGAGGAAGAGCGCCGTGCCCCACGACACCGCCTGCCGGCCGGCGGTAATCTCGAGTTGTCCGGAGGGCTCCCAGGCGACGCTGAGGCGGTCGAAGCGGTGCTGCCAGGCGACGTGCTCGCGCTCGACGAGCGTCCACTGCAGGTCCAGCCACTCGCCGCCGCCCGGGACCGCGCCGAGGCTGAAGCCCGGGATCGCGTCGACCCGCCGCAGGGTCAGCACGTGCTCGTAGGCGGCTTCGAGCCGGAACGGTCCCGCGGCGGGCTCCGTGGACAGCCGGAACCGATTGAAGTCGCTCAGCCCGCCGCCCGCCGTGCCGGCGAGCGGAACGTTCTGCAGGTAGCCCGACACCGGCAGCGGCTGCCCGAAGGACGTGCCGCCGCAGGCGGCCAGCGCGACGACCGTACAGGCTGCACGGACGCGGCCGGTCATCGCCTCACGGCCTCACGCGCGCCGCTCGTCGGAGTCGATGGCGCCGTCCACCATGCGGACCAGGCGCCGGGCGCGCTCCATCACGCGGCCGTCGTGGGTGGCGAAGACGAACGTCACGCCGAGGTCGCGGTTCAGCTCGGCCATGACGTCGAGCAGCGCCTCGCTGGCCGCCGAGTCGAGGTTGGCCGTCGGCTCGTCGGCCAGCACGAGCGCTGGCCGGCTGGCGACGGCGCGCACCACGGCGACCCGCTGCTGCTGCCCGCCCGACAGCTTGCCGGGACGCCGGTCCTCGAGCCCGTCCATGCCCGTCCGGGCGAACAGCTCGCGGACGCGCGCGTGACGCTCGGCGGCGTCGACGCCCTGGAGCAGCATCGGAAACTCCGCGTTCTCGAGGGCCGTGAGCACCGGCAGCAGGTTGTAGGCCTGGAAGACGAAGCCGACCTGCGCGAGCCGCAGCCGCGCCAGCTCCTGGCTCGTCATGCCGCTCACGTCGCGTCCCGCCACCCAGACCTGGCCCCGCGTGGGGCGCGTGAGGCCGCCGATCAGGTTCAGGAGGGTGGTCTTGCCCGAGCCCGACGGCCCGGCGAGTGCGGTGAACTCGCCGCGCGCCACGGTCAGGTCCACGCCGCGGACGGCCTGCACCTCCTCGGCCTCCTGCCGGAAGATCTTCCAGACGCCTGCGGTGCGGACGGCCGCCGTCGAATCGTTTGCCATGGGATCTCGCCGCAGATGCCTAGCGGTCGAACTTCATCGCCTCGGTCACGTCGACCCGGGCCGCGCGCAGGGCGGGATAGATCGACGCGACGGCGCCGATGCACAGGATGAACGTGACGATCTGCAGCAGGCGCCGCGTCGCGAACAGCGGGACGATGACCGGATCGATGACCGCGCCGGAGAACGTCATGTCGCCGATGTCCTCCATGACCGCGGACATGTCGAGCCCGGCCCCGAAGAAGTACCAGGTGCCGGCGAGTCCCAGGGCCACGCCGAGCAGCCCGCTGGCGGCCGACAGCGTGAGCCCCTCGACCAGCACGATGGCGCCGGTCTGGCCCGGCGTCAGCCCCAGCGCCTGCAGCACCCCGAACTCGCGGCGGCGGTGCATCACGGACATCAGCACCGTGTTGACGATGCCGAACCCGATGATGACGAACAGGAACCCGTTCGTCAGGTAGGCGCCGAAGTCGTCGATCGCTATCGCCGCGGCGAGCGCCGGGTCCGCCTCGCGCCAGCCCATGACGCGCGCGTCGCCGCGCGTGACCGGGTCGGCCAGCGCGCGTTCGAGATGGCCCCTGACGAGCGCCGTCGCGGCGCTGCCGTCCAGCACGACGCCCACGTTCGTGACGTCGTTCTGCGAGCCGAGCCAGTCGCCCGCCGTCGTGAGCGGGATGTGGATCGTCATCTGGTCGACCGCCGGCACGCCGCTGCGGAAGATGCCGACCACCCGCAGCAACTGGCCCGCGATCTCGCGCTCGGTATCCTGCGCCTGCACCACGAAGCGCGATCCGAGCCGCAGCTCCAGGCTGTCGACCAGCTCGGCGCCGACGTAGGCCGCGAGCCGGTCGTCCGGCTCCAGGTAGCGCCCCTCGACGATCTGATCGTCGACCATCCCGAAGCCGGTTTCGGCCACCGGATCCACCGCCACGATCTGGGCCGGCCGCGCGCCGGCGCTCGAGCTGGCCAGGCCGTTGATGCTGAGCTTCGCCGAGGTGGCGACCACGTGCGGCGCCACTTCCGGCGCCGCGAGGGCCTGCTCGGCCGCGCGCCGCACGTCGGCCGCCAGGCGATCGTCGATGCGCCGGCTGACGCGGTACTCGGGGCGCTCGACGGTGACGTGGCCGTTACCCAGGCGGACGCCCGAGTCGATCCACTGCTCGTGGCCCCCGTCGCCGATAGCGAACGTGAAGACCAGCAGCGCGCCGCCGACGATCATCGCCGAGGCGGTCAGCACGGTGCGCCGCAGGTGGCGCCGCAAGTTGCGCATGGCGAGGACGACGAGGACGCGGGCGTGCATCTTCTGCATCGATCTAGAGGCCGGACAGGGTGTCGGCGGGCGGCACGCGCGCGGCCCGCAGCGCCGGGTAGAACGCCGCGACCAGTGCCGTCACGAGCAGCCCGACGGTCGCCCAGCTCCAGGCCGGCACGTTGTAGCCCACGCGCAGGCTGGGCGTCAGCAGCGCGCCTTGCAGGGTGACGTTGCCGTAGAGCCACTCCAGGCTGGGCGGCGCGGTGTAGAACCAGGTCATCAACGGCGCCGTGATGGCCGTGCCGACGGCCAGGCTCACGACGCCGATCGCCAGCGCCTCGTAGAGCACCGTGCCCACGACCGACCACGGCGAGGCGCCGAGCGCCAGCATGACCGCGAACTCGCGCCGGCGCTCGAACGTGGCCATGAGCATCGTGTTCGCGATGCCGAAGCTGGCAATCGCGAAGATGATCACGATGAAGATCCAGTACATCGAGTCGACGAGCGTGACGTACTCGGTGAGCACGGGATTGAGCTCCGTCCAGGGCGCGACCGCGAGGCCCCGCTCGGCCGCGCCGAGCGCCGCGCCGAGGCGCGCGGCCGCCGCGTCGGCCAGCGACGGGTCGGCGGTGGCGACGGCGATCTCGTGGATGCGGTCCGGACCGAGCACCACCAGCGCCTGCAGGTCGGCCAGCGGCATGACCGCCGTGTTGGCGTCGAACTCGACCAGCCCGGTGCGGTAGATGCCGGTGACGGTGTAGAGGTCGTTGGCCAGCGAGCCGTCCGCGGCGGGGGCGACCACGATCAGCTCGTCGCCGACGCCGACCGCGAGCTGGCGCGCCATTTCCTCGCCGACGACCACCTCGTACGCGCCGGTGGCCGGCAGGCGGCCCGCCACCAGCGGATCGAGAAAGCGGGTCAGGGCGGTCTCGCGCTCGGGATCGACCCCCTGCAACAGGCCCGCCGACGTCGCCTCCCCCGAGCTGACCAGCCCCCCCGCGTACACACGCGGCGCCGCGGCGACCACGCCCGGATCGGCGTCGATCGCTCGCAGCAGCGCCTCGACGTCGGCGCCCTCGCGCCCGCCGATGGTGTCGTACAGGCTGCGGTCGGGCCGGTACTCGGCGTCGTGGATCTCGATCTGGCCGCCGACGAGCGAGGTCGCGTTCTCGACCAGCTCGGCCGAGATGCCCACGGCCCACCCGACCATGAACACCACGGCGAAGTAGCCCACCCCCAGCCCGAGCGCGGTGAGCAGGGTGCGCCGCCGGTTGCGGCCGAGGTTGCGCCAGCCGATGCGCCACCACGTGGACGGATGCATGGGCCGCTAGCGGCTGCGCTGCAGGTTGCGGAGCGAGAAGAAGGACTGCTCGAGGTCGACGTCGAACTCCAGCTCCTCGTAGCGGACGGTCGTCCGCTCGCCCGGCTTGTCCGCCGGGTACATGTCCATGACGCCGGGCACGAGGCGGCCGCCGAACTCGGTGAACTCGCCGTGCTCCATGGTCCGCGCCAGATCGCCGTCCTCGTCGTAGAACTTCGTCCACAGCGGCATGTCGTCGCCCTGCCGGATGCGGTACTCGATGTGCCCCCACACCACGGCCGCCTCCGGCTTCGGGGTGAGGCGGAACTCCCACACCGCCACGCCGTCGGGGTCGTCGCCGTCGAACGCAAGCTCGACGTCGTAGTCCTCGATGAGGCGCGTCTCCTTCACCAGGTCGTCGTTGGTGAAGTGCGAGCCCATCCACGACCCGCCCATCATCGACGCCGGGATCTTGATGGTCCGGTCGACCTTCGGCAGGTAGTTCCAGATGTCTTCGTCGGCCTTGAGCGTGGCCGTTCCGGCCTCGCGCTGCGGCGCGCGCAGGCGCACCAGCGAGTAGTCGGTGCCGAGCGACCAGATCTCCATCGTCATCTGGCGCTCCCAGTGCTCGGTCACCACCTCCATCGTGGCGACGCCCCGGCTGGAGTCGCCGCGCAGCAGCCGGTCGACCCGGTCGATGACGGCCAGCGCGTCCACCTGGGCCGCCGCCGGCGCGGCGGGCGCCAGCGCGGCGGTCGCGGCCGCGAGGAAGAGAACGGGCAGACGCATCGGCAATCCCTGCATGAACACCCCCGGCTCCCCCTAGTGTACCCGCTGCCGGGGGTTCGGGGCGCAGCCCCGTCTGCTAAGATGCCCTCCGCCCTGCAGCGATGCGACCCGTCATCCCGACCGATCCCGAGCGCGGGGTCGCGCGCGCGCTCCTCGCGTGCGCCTGCCTCCCGCTGCTGGTCACCGGTGCGCTGCTGCTGGTCCTGCTGCTCGAGACGGCGGATCTGCTGCGCGGCGTCCCGCCCCTCGAGCTCCTGCTCGGCGCCCCGTGGCCGCCCGCCGGCGGCGGGCGCCCCGGGCTGCTGCCGCTCGTGGCGGGCACGCTGCTGGTCGCGCTGGCGGCCCTGGCGGTGGCGCTGCCGGCCGGCCTGCTGAGCGCGGTCTACCTGAGCGAGTACGCCCCGGCGGCCGTGCGCCGCGCGCTCGCGCCGCTGCTCGCGCTGCTGGCCGCCGTGCCGACGGTCGTGTACGGCTACTTCGCGCTGCGGTTCGTGACCCCGCTGCTGCAGGGTTTCGTGCCGGGGCTGGCGGATGCGAATGCGCTCAGCCCGGGGATCGTCGCGGGCGTGATGATCCTGCCGATGGTGACGGCGCTGGCGGTGGACGCGCTGCAGGGCGTGCCGCGGGGCCTGCGCGAGGCGGCCCGGGCCCTCGGCGCGACCCGTGCGCAAGCCGTGCTGCGGGTCGTGCTGCCGGCGGCCGGCGCCGGCATCGCGGCGGCCGTGTTCCTGGCCGCCGCGCGGGCCGTCGGCGAGACGATGATCGTCGCCATCGCCGCCGGCGGGCAGCCGCGTCTCACGGCGAACCCGCTGGCGCCCGTCGAGACCCTGGCCGCGTACATCGTGCACGCGGCCCGCGGCGCGCCGCCCGGTGACCTCGATCAGCAGGCGATCTTCGCCGTCGGCCTGCTACTCTTCGCCGGCACGTTCGGGCTCAACCTCATCGGCAACTGGCTGCGCCGGCGGGGCGGGGAGGCACCCGGGTGAGCCGCGGGCGGCCGGACGCCCGGGCTGCGGACCGGCTGCTCCGCGCGGCCGGCCTGACCGTCACGCTGGGCGGCGTGGCGGTGCTCGGCGCGCTCCTCGCCGCCGTGGCCGCCGACGCCTTCGGCGGCTCGGCGCGGCCCTGGCCGCCGGGTTTCGCGCGCGCCCTGGCCGGCAGCGTGTCGATGGTCGGGCTGGCCGGCTGCCTGGCGGTCCCGATCGGCGTCGGCGCGGCGGTCTACCTCGAGGAGTACGCGCCGCGGGACAGGCTGACGCGCCTCATCGAGCTCAACATCGCCAGCCTGGCCGGGGTGCCGGCCGTGGTCTACGGCCTGCTCGGCCTGGCGGTGTTCGTCCGGGCCCTGGGGCTCGGGCGCAGCCTCGCGGCCGGCGCGGCGACGCTCGCGCTGCTCGTTCTGCCGGCCGTCATCCTGTCGACGCGCGCGGCGCTGCGGGCCGTGCCGCGGTCGCTGCGCGACGCGTCGTGCGCGCTCGGCGCCACCCGCTGGCAGACCATCCGGCACCAGGTGCTGCCGGCGGCGCTGCCGGGCACGCTGGCGGGCCTGGTGCTCGCGCTCGCGCGCGCGCTCGGCGAGGCCGCGCCGCTGATCGTGCTCGGCGCGCTGGGGTCGCTGCCCGCGCCGGCGCCCGGCCCCGACGGGGCGATTCCGGCCTTGCCGGCGCGGATCTTCGACTGGCTGTCGCGCCCGGAAGCGGAGTTCCTTCGCAACGCGGCAGCGGCTATCATGGTGCTGCTGGTGCTCGTGCTGCTGCTGAGCGGTCTGGCCGCCTGGATGCGGGACCGCTGGAGGGTTGCACACCGGTGACGATGCCGGCGACAAGCGCGCAGCCATCGCCGTCCGCTGTCGCCGTCCGCCGGGGGCCGGCGGCGGGGCAGTCCTCCGCGCCGAAGGTCGAGGTGCGGGGCCTCAGCGTTCACTACGGCGCGACGCGGGCGCTCGACGACGTCTCGCTGGACGTTCCGCCCGCGCGGGTGACGGCGCTGGTGGGGCCGTCCGGCTGCGGCAAGAGCACCTTCCTGCGCACGCTGAACCGGATGATCGACGTCGTCCCCGGCGCGCGGGTCGAGGGGCGGGTCGCGATCGACGGCCGGGACGTCTACGCCGCCGGCGTGGACGTGGCCGACGTCCGCCGCCGGGCCGGCATGATCTTCCGCCGGGCCAACCCGTTTCCGAAATCGATCTTCGCGAACGTGGCCTACGGGCCGCGCGTCGGGGGGCTGGCGGCCGGGCCCGGCGAGCTCGAGGCCCGCGTCGAGGCCAGCCTGCAGGCCGCCGGCCTGTGGGACGAGGTGAAGGACCGCCTCGAGGCGTCGGCCCTCGCGCTCTCGGGCGGGCAGCAGCAGCGGCTGTGCATCGCCCGGGCGCTGGCGGTGCGCCCGGAGATCCTGCTGCTCGACGAGCCGGCCGCCGCGCTCGACCCCATCGGCACGCAGCGCCTCGAGGAGCTGATCCACCGACTCAAGTCCACGTATACGATCGTGATCGTGACCCACAACATGCAGCAGGCGGCGCGCATCTCGGACCGGACGGCGGTCTTCTGGCTCGGCCGGCTCGTGGAGTACGATCGCACGGACCGCATCTTCACCGCCCCGTCGCAGCGCATCACCGAGGACTACGTGACAGGCCGGTTCGGCTAGGAGCCTGCGCCGTAGAATGATGCAGGCGCCGCAAGGCGCGCACAGCGCGCCTCGGCGGGAGCGGCGCGGGGCAGTGGGGTCCCCGCAAGCGGACGCCGGGGGTTCGGGGCGCAGCCCCGTCTAATGGAAAGAGCATCGCGTGGAGCCCGCGTACAGGATCGTCCCGCACCTGCAGGATGAGCTCGATCAGCTCAAGGCGCGCCTGCTCGTCATGGGCGGCGAGGCCGAGGAGCGCGTGCGGGCGGCGGTCCGCGCCCTCGTGGAGCGCAACCGCGAGCTGGCCGAGCGCGTGCTCGAGGACGACGATCTGATCAACGACCTCGACCTCGAGATCGACGAGCGCTGCTTCAAGCTGCTCGCGTTGCGGCAGCCGGTGGCGACCGACCTGCGCGTCATCGTCGCGGGGGTCAAGATCAACAGCAACCTGGAGCGGGTCGGCGACTTCGCGGTGAACATCGCGGAGGCCGCGCTGCGCTACATGGAGCATCCGCCGGTCAAGCCGCTGATCGACATCCCGCGCATGGCCGACATCGCGCAGGGCATGCTGCGCGACGCGCTCGACGCCTACGTCGCGCTCGACACCGCGCGGGCCCGGGCGGTGCTGGGCCGCGACGACGCGCTCGACGCGCTCAAGGGACAGGTGTTCCGCGAGCTGCTCAGCTTCATCCTCGAGAACCCGGCCAAGACGGAGCCGGCGCTCGACCTCATCCTGATCTCGCGGCACCTCGAGCGTATCGGCGACCACGCCACGAACATCGCCGAGGAGGTCATCTTCATCGTCTCGGGCCGCGACGTCCGGCACCACGCGCAGGAGGGCGGCGCTGACTAGCGCGGCGGCGACGCGGGTGCTCGTGGTGGAGGACGACCACGACATCGCCGAGCTCGTGGCCCACTACCTGCAGCGGGCCGGCTATCGCACGGAGGTGCTCAACTCCGGGAGCGAGGTGCTGCCGCACGTGCGCGAGCAGGTGCCCGACCTGGTGCTGCTCGACCTGATGCTGCCCGGCCTGAACGGGCTCGAGATCTGCCGGGCGATGCGGTCCGAGCCGACCCTCGCGGCCATTCCCATCATCATGCTGACCGCCAAGTCGGAGGAAGCCGACCGGATCGTCGGCCTCGAGCTGGGGGGCGACGACTACGTGACCAAGCCGTTCAGCCCGAAGGAGCTGGTCGCGCGCGTCGGGGCGGTGCTGCGCCGCGCCGGCCGGTCGCGGTCGGGCCAGCGGCGGCTGCGCTTCGGCGACGTGCTGATCGACGCGGAGCAGCACGTGGTCACCGTGGACGGCGCGGAGGTGCGGCTCACGGCCAAGGAGTACCTGCTGCTCAAGTACCTCGTGGAGCACCCGGGCCGGGTCCTCTCACGCGACCTGCTGCTCTCCGACGTGTGGGGCTACCGCTACACGGGCGGCACGCGCACCGTCGACGTGCACATCCGCCGCCTGCGCGAGAAGGTGCCGGTGTTGCGCGACGCCATCGTGACGATCAAGCAGTTCGGCTACAAGCTGCTGGAGTCGCCGGCCCCCGCGGCCCGCCGGCCATGAAACTGCGCACGCGGCTGTTCGCGGCGGTCCTGGGCATCGCGACGATCAGCCTGCTGCTGGCCGGCACGCTCGTCTCGCTCTCGTCGCAGCGCCAGTTGCTCGAGCGCATCGAGCGCGAGCTGGTGGCGCAGACGCGGCTCGTCGCCGAGCTGGTCGCCCGGCGCGGGACCGCCCCGACGCTGGCGGAGCTCGACGGCGAGGCCGACGCGCTCGGCCGCGAGCTCGGCGCCCGCGTGACCCTCATCGCGCCGGACGGCCGGGTGGTCGGCGATTCGGCCGAGGACGGCGCGGGCCTCGCGGCGATGGAGAACCACGGCACGCGCCCGGAGATCCTCATCGCGCGCGAGCGGGGCGTGGGCGTAACCCGCCGCTTCAGCACGACCGTCGAGCGCGACTTCCTGTACGCGGCCCTGCCGGTCGAGCACGGCGCGGTGGGCTACGCGCGCCTGGCCCTGCCGCTGACGGCGATCGACGAGCAGCTCGCCTCCGTGCGGCGGGCGACCGTCATCGGCATCTTCCTGGCGCTGGTCGGCGCGCTGGTGCTGGCGTGGGTGACCTCCACCGCCATGAGCCGGCGCGTGCGCGCGATTGCCGCCGTGGCGCGCCGCTACGCGGAGGGCGATCTCAGCCGTCCCCTGCGCGGCTACGGCAACGACGAGATCGGCACGGTCGCGCGCGCGCTCGACGCGTCGGTGCACGAGCTGGGCAGCCGGCTCGACGAGCTGTCGCGGCATCGCGTGCTCACCGACGCCATCCTGTCGAGCATGGCCGAGGGCGTGGTCGTCGTCGACGCCGGCGGCCACGTCAGGATGGCGAACGAGGCCGTGCGCGCGATGCTGGCGCTCGGCACCTCGCCCGTGGGCCGGCACTACATCGAGCTGATCCGGCATCCGGAGATCGCGGGCCAGATCGCCCGCGCGCTGGACGACGGCGAGTCGCTGCGGCGCGAGGTGAGCCTGAACACCGAGCCGCCCAAGGTGCTGCTCGCCAGCACGGCCGCCCTCGTCCCGGCGGAGGACGGCGCCGGCCGCCAGGGCGCGGCGATGGTCCTGCACGACATGACCGAGTTCCGGCGCGCGGAGCAGGTGCGCCAGGACTTCGTGGCCAACGTCTCGCACGAGCTGCGCACGCCGCTGACCGCCGTCCGCGCGGCGGTCGACGCCCTGCTCGACGGCAGCGCGCCCGCCGGCGACCCGCGCTTCCTGGACATCATCGCCAGGCAGGCGCTGCGGATGGACCGCCTGGTCGGCGATCTGCTGCGCCTGGCCAGGCTGGACGCCGGCCAGGAGCCGCTGAACCTGATGCCCTGCGCGACGGACGCCGTGTTCGCGGCGGCCGAGACGGAGCTGGCCCCGCTGCTGCAGGAGAAGGGGATGCGCGTCGACACGCACGTCGCGCCGTCGGCCGCCACGATCACCGCCGATCCGTCCAAGCTGCACGACATCCTGAAGAACCTGCTGGAGAACGCCGCGCGCTACGCACCCGCCGCCAGCACGGTCACGTTGCGCATCGCGGCGGCGGACGACGAGGTCGTGCTGACGGTCGAGGACCGCGGACCGGGCATCCCGGATACCGACCTGACGCGTGTCTTCGAGCGCTTCTACCGCGTCGATCGCTCGCGGGCGCGCGACCCGGGCGGGACGGGGCTCGGGCTGGCCATCGTCAAGCACCTGGCCGGCCTGCACGGGGGCACGGCCGCCGCCGCGAACCGGCCGGGCGGCGGGGCGCTCTTCAGCATCCGCCTGCCGGGGCGGGAGCCGGCGCGGGCGGCACGGCCGGCCTCCGTCAGCGCCCCCGCGGCGTAGTCTGCAGGAAGCCGCGCAGGGCCCGGAACGCCTGGCCGCGGTGGCTGATCGCGGCCTTCTCGGCGGGCGACAGCTCGGCCAGCGTGCGGCCGTACGGCGGGTAGAAGAAGATCGGGTCGTAGCCGAACCCGCCGCCGCCGGCCGGCGCCCCCGCGATGCGTCCCTCGACGACGCCGCGGGCCTCGAAGACGATGCGCTCGCCGTCGGCCACGGCCACCGCGCAGACGAAGCGTGCGGCGCTCCCGGCGACGCCGCGGGCACGCAGCAGCTCGTAGATGGCGGCGAACTTCTGCGGGTAGCTCGCGCCGTTGAAGCGGGCCGAGCGCACGCCGGGCGCGCCGTCCAGCGCGTCGATCTCGAGCCCCGAGTCGTCGGCCACCGCGCGCAGTCCGCTGCGGCTGCCGTAGTAGGCGGCCTTCAGGCGCGCGTTCGCGGCGAACGTCGTCCCGGTTTCCTCCGGCGCGCCGAGCGCGGGGTGCGCGGCCAGCGTCTCGACGCGGACCGGCAGGCCCGCGAGCAGCGCCCGGATCTCGGCCAGCTTGTGCGGGTTGGTGGTGGCGGCGAGCAGGTTCATCCGCGGCGGGGAGCCAGCACCTCGCCGACAATCTCGCGCTGGCGGCCGACCAGCCCGGCGATGGCGTCGTCCGCGAGGCGCAGCAGCTCGGTGAGCGCGCCGTGTCCGAACGGCGCCCCCTCGGCCGTGCCCTGGACCTCGATGAAGCGGCCGTTGCCGGTCTTGACGACGTTCATGTCGACGTCGGCCGCGGCGTCCTCGCCGTACGCGAGGTCGACCACCGGCATCCCGCCCACGATGCCGACGCTGATGGCTGCTACGTAGTCGTCGACGGGGATCGCCTTGAGCTTGCCGGCCTGTCGCAGCTTGTCGAGGGCCAGCACGAGCGCGACGAACCCGCCGGTGATCGACGCCGTGCGCGTGCCGCCGTCGGCCTGGATGACGTC
>JAAXGX010000011.1 GCA_012271165.1 Vicinamibacteraceae bacterium
TTCTACGGCGCAGACTCCTAGCCGGCGCTTCACCGCGGCGCGACCCAGCCAGTCATCCACGGCCTCCGTGCACAGCCGCAGGAACACGCCCTCGCCCCGGTTCTCGACGGCGGGAAACCAGCTCGGCTCGGCGGGAAAGAAGGCCTTCCGGGCCGCCTTGCGCTCGTCGTTCGACTCCTCGACGAGCCCCGACCTGTCCGGGACCGTGTCGAGGTCGTCGTCCTCGTCGTCGTCCCCGCGCCTGTCGGGCGGCGTATCGGTCGGGATCAGGAATCCGGCCATGTACCAGTTCGAGGGCCGCTCGCGCGTGGGCAACTGCTCGGCGGCGAGCGCGTGGCCGTCCCACGGCCCGACCAGGTCGAGCCTCAGCGCGTCAACGATACGCGCGCGGACCTCCAGCGCATCGGCGGGCGGGGCGGGGGAAGTAGAAGCGAGAGCCACGATTACCCGTACGGCGTGCGGCCACGATGCACGATAGCGCCACGAAGCGCGGCACAGAGCGGCCCGCGACGCTCGTGCCCGACGATTGGATCACCGCGGGACACGCTCGACATCGGTCTGCGAGAAGTCGTCGCCCTTGAACAGCAGCGGCAGTCTCCGCGCTCGAGCCAGGGCGTAGGAGAACACGTCCCCGAGATTGAGCCCTGCGGGGTGGCGGCCCTTGCCGAAGCGGCGGTAGGCGTCGGACGCGATGGCGGCCTGCACCGCGTCGACCGGCTCGACAGCGACGTACGGCTCGTTCAGCAGCGACCGGGCCGCATCGAACAACGCGTCGTCACGGGCCGCGACCGCCGCCAGCTCGACCGCCGACACCGCGGACACCAACGCGCCGCCCGCCGCTTCAATCCGCGCCCGGAATGCCGCGCCCTCATCCTCCGCCAGGAGAATGGCGACGATTGCCGAGGTGTCGACGACGATCACAGGGGCAGCCCGCGTTCGTCGTAGAGGGCGTCCTGAAGCACCCGGGAGAGCGGCCGGCCGTCGCGGGGGTCCAGCCCGGCCAGCCGCTTGCGCAAGCGGAGCCCGTCCCTGGCGTACTGCTCGAGGGACGCCCGGATGGCAGCGCGGTTCGGCCTGTCCCGCTCCACCCGTTCCTCGAGCGCGCTCAGCGCCCGCTCGATGACGGCGACCTTCCGCCCGCGCCCGCGCAGGTCGAGACGCGCCGCGAGCTGCTCGACGCGCTCGTCCAGGTCGCGCCTGTGAACGATGTTGATGGCCATGACCCATCGTAGCATCCATCGTAGCAAGCGCCAGCGGCCGACGCTCCTGGTGCATGCCGTCCCCCGGCCCAGGGCGCGCATCCCGAGTTTCTGACGACAGGCCCGAGCGACTGGCGTCAGGACGTGGCGACACTGCTCGCTTTTTTTCGCCCTGCATGCACTTTCCACTTGACAGCCCCTTTCGAGGCCGACCGCCCCGGATTCGGACCCGCGCCAGACATGCCCCTCCGAGCGTCCTGCCCGGCCGCTGCCAGTCTTATGGTGGAGACATGCCTGCTGGTTCCAGCCTCGTTCCCGTTGCATCGTCCCCCCTGCCGACCCCGGCTTCGGCCACGTCTGCCGCGCCCGGGCCGCCCGCTCCACGCTCCGCGGATGCTCGAGAGTCCGCGCCCGACAACGAGGCCCTCGGCGACCGGATTGCCGAGGCCGCCGCCTGCATCCAGGCGGCCACCTACGAGCTGCTGGTCCTGATCCGTCAGTTCGACGAGCGCGACGGCTGGGAGGGCTTCGCCTCCTGCGCCCACTGGCTGAGCTGGCGCATCGGGCTCGCCCCGGGCGCGGCCCGCGAGCACGTCCGGGTGGCGCGCGCCCTGGCCGATCTGCCGCGGCTGAGCGCCGCCATGCAGCGCGGCGCCGTCTCCTACTCGAAGGTGCGCGCCGTCACCCGCGTGGCCACGCCCGAGACCGAGCAGGCGCTGCTCGACGTGGCCCTGGCCGGCACCGCCGCGCACGTCGAGCAGGTGGTCCGCACCTGGCGGCGGGTGGACCGCGCGGCCGAGGCCGCCGAGGACCAGCACCGGCACGAATCCCGAGCACTTCACACGTGGGTGGACGATGACGGGATGGTGGTGGTCCGCGGCCGGCTGACGCCGGAGGTGGGCGCGGTGCTGCGGCGCGCGCTGGACGCTGCCCTGGACGCGGCGCCGAGCCCGGTCGATCCTGACGGCGCTGCCGAGGACGCCGCTGACGGAATGGCTCCGACCATCGCGCAGCGGCGAGCCGACGCGCTGGGCGCACTGGCCGAGTGCGCGCTGGCCGGCGGCCTGGACAAGGGAACCGCCGGCGATCGGTATCAGGTGGTCGTGCACGTGGACGCCGACACCCTCGCCGCCGAGGACGAGCGACCCGAGGCAGCCGAGACCCCGCCTCGTCCAAGCGACGGCGATGCGGTCACGGCGACAGACGACGGCCGCGAGATGCCGGCCTCGTACGTTCCCGCTGGAACCTACGGACAGCGCAAGACGTCGCCGGACGAGGCGGCCCCGGCAGCCACAGCGGGTTCCGTCCCGTCTCCGTCCCGCGCTCTGCAGCGACCGACGGCAAGGCACGCCGCCTGTTTCGCCGCCACCCGCGGCCAGTCCGCGCTCGACGAGGCGGGCGTCATCCACGTCTCCGCGGCGACGGCCCGGCGGCTGGCCTGCGACGCCGCCAAGGTCACCATGCGGCACGGTCCATCTGGCGAGGTGCTGAGCGTCGGCCGCCGGACGCGTACGATCTCGCCAGCCCTGCGCCGCGCGCTGGCCGCCCGCGACCAACACTGCCGGTTCCCGGGGTGCGCCGCAACCCGCTGCGATGGGCATCACGTGCGCCACTGGGCGCACGGCGGGAAGACCGCGCTTGACAACCTCGTCCTCCTCTGTCGCCGGCACCACCGCGCTGTCCACGAGGAGGGTTTCCGGGTCGTGCTCGGCGCCGCCGGCGAGGCGCGGTTCGTCCGGCCGGACGGCCGGCTGCTTCCGGAGGCACCGGCGTTGCCGGCGGTGACGGGCACACCATTGGCGCCCGTGGCGGCGCGGCTCGAGCGAGCGGGCATCCGCATCGGCCCGCACACGGCCACGCCGGCGTGGCGGGGCGAGCGGTTCGACGTCGACTGGGCCGTCAGCGTCCTGTGGCGTCGGCGGGGCGGGGCAACGCGAACCGGGCGCGATGCGTCGTCCGCGCGCGATTCGTCAGCGGGCAGATCTTCAAGCACGAGGGACACCCGGAAATCGCGTTGGTAGACTTGGGCCTGGACGTCAGTGAAGCTCTGCGGAAGGAGTGGAACCCGGGGCGCCCTTTCGAGTCCGGTGGCGCAATCGAGAGTGCTTGGCTACAACCGCTCTTCGGCGCCGGCAGCACCGCTGCCTCGTCCCTGCTCGCCGGCAACGTCTTCCTGGCGACGGCCAATCCCGCGACGCTGATGACCATCGGCACCGGCGTCGGATCGGCCGTCATGGGGCCGACCGGGATCATCGCCCACGCACCGTTCGTCGCCGCCAGCAGCGCCCTGTTGCCGGTAATGGCGCCGGTGATGCTCTTCGTGACCGTGTCGTCGATGATCACCGGCGCGCGCCTCGACCGGATGCAGCGGACTCTCGGAGCGCTCTCCGAGGTTCTGGAACGCGTGCGCCACCTCATGGAGGCCCGGGCCTACGCGACGTTCCAGAGCGCGACGAAGCACCTGGACGAAATCCAGTCGCAGTTCGAGCACAGCCAGCAGTTTTCCGATGGCATGAAGGCGGAACTCGTGCAGGCTCGGCGTGACCTCAAGCGGCTGCATTTCCAGTACGGACACCTCGCCAGTCGCGAGATACGCTCGGAAAACGACGCCAGGATGGCGATGTCGGACATCAACCTGTTCTTCCTGTCGAGTCTAACGGACGTTCGCGCCGACGTGCTTCGTTTGCATCTGACTCTCCAAGACGATCCAGGATTTGCGGGGCGGCGCCAAGAGGAGCTGAGCAGGAAGGTCCAGGAGTGCAACGACACCTTCAAGGCTTTGATCGACAACGATCCAATCGAAGGCTTCCACAAGGAACTGCAACAAGAACTATCCAATGTCAAGTTCTACCATCTTCCAAGTACACTCAGCATGTGGTTCGGTGGCGGCCTGTCTTCCAGAATACGGGATGTCGAGACGATCCGTGAGGCCTTCAAGCCGATCCGCGAGCGCATCGAGCGTTGGACCGACGCATTCGAATCGGCGACCGGTGCGGCATTCGAACGGTCCCTCGTAGTCTACCGGGATCGGGGGGGCGACCGCGCGCTTCACGTGCGACACAACGGAGATCTTCGACTACAACCGAAGAGTGCATAGTCGTGGCGAACGACCACCTCTGATCGGCCAACGCTCGCGCGCATCCACCGAACCTGCCGGCCAGCCACGGCTCGTAGAGCCGGCAGCGACGACGGAGGACTGTTCACGCCGCCCCGGGCCGACGCCCGCGACGTCTGAACGTGTATCTGTCTGTCGGACCACTTCCTCAACCAGGTCTGCTACTGCGGCATCCGCCCCAGCTTCGGCTTGCTCGAAGAGCCGGAGACCAACGGCGTCGTTGAGCGCTGGAATCGTACGCCCAAGGAGCAGGCCGCAGGCGCAGGTCGTCGGCGTCGGCGTGGAAGAGGCGGAACAGCACCAGGAGCTGCGCCCAAGCGCCGTAGCGCTGGTTCATCGTGTCGGAGTGCAGTGTGGCGTCCTCGCGCAGGCGCTCGTGCAGGCCGGCGAGCGAGTAGTGGCGGACGAACGTCTCGCTGTCCGGCAGCAGGTCGCGGTCCTCGGCGTAGAGCAGGAACACGAGGCGCAGGATGACGGTGAGCAGGGCGTGGTCGATATCGTCGGGGCGCTCGGCCAAGGCGCTCCTCGACGAGAGCCGGCGCTTCCAGAACGCGGCCGGCTCCGCCGGCGACGCGGTCGAAGTCGTCACCGGGACCGAGCACGCGCACCAGCAGTTGCCAGCCGGGCGCGTTCTCGCGGGGTTCGCGCTCGCGCACCGCGAAGTCTGGGCGCAGCAGCTTGCCGCCGTCCTGCAGCGGCGCCTCCAGCTACGCGGGCACCGGGCTGTCGTCCGTGCCCGCGTAGCCCCTTGGAGAGAACTTCCACCCGAGCACCACCGACGCGAACGCCCGGGAGTCCGGTAGGTAGGGTTCGCGCTCGCGATCGGGATGGAACCGGCGGGCGGCGACGCAAGCAAGCGGTCGGCCAACCAATTCAGAAGGATGTGTGGAGACTGACCTGGAGCTGCCCCTTCGAGCCACCTGGTACCGTCTGGATCATGTAGCCGGCCTGGACCTGGGATCGGTCGCTGACTCCGAAGCCAAGTGCGGTGTAGAACCGGTTGCGGTCGAAGCGCTCCACCGTCCTGCCGCGCCCGATTTCGAGCTCCCCGTTTACGAAGACTTCGTTGTACAGCGCCAGGTAGATGGACCCGTTTCCGGTCCCTCGTCCATTCAGCCCGACATCGCCGAACAGGGCGTAGCGAAAACGTGTCCGGAAGTCCTGGCCGTCAACCCAACGCTGTTCGTACCGGTAGCGGTGGCGCAGGGAAACGACCCGTCCCAGGGACTGGCGAACCAACGCCTCCTGATACACGCGTCGCTCTGCGCTGGTCTCGTCGCTGTCGCCAAAAACGCCGCTCGTGATGTGCGCCAGACCGCCAGTCAGCAGCACGGGAGATTCGGGCAACCGGTAGGTCAGGCCACCCCGGATCAGCAACTGCTCCAGGTCGGTGCCCATATTCCAGTTGCGGTGCTGCACGTCGCCCTGCAATCCCAGCGACGTGTCGTCGAAGCGAGTCGACCAGAACAGCATGTACCAGGCGCCGAGCTGGTCCCTGTCGAACGGCGTCTGCGCCAGGGCCGCACCGGGCAACAGCATCGCGCCGGCGAGCACGAGGGCGCCGATCAGCACGCGCGGCACGGGGTCAGATGAAGCGGGCGACACCGGTGGAGACGTCATACATCCCGCCCACGATTCGGATCTCTCGTGCTCGAGGTGCCGGCAGCGGGCACGGGTGTCATCCTGTTGAACATCTCGCTTTCTCCTCGTTCGGCCGAAAGGGCAACGTGTTAGCCACAACGGGCCCTGGTGCCCGACCGAGCATAGCAGCAGGATAGAGGCTGTGGCACCTTCTCGGTTCGTCTCCGGCCACAGTTACACAAGACCCACTGGCTCGACGCGTGGGCCTGCACCTCGTAGAAGGCGCGGACGCGCGGGGAGCTGCCGCGGTTCCTCGTTGTCGTCGATCACCTCGACAGGCCGCCCAAACGCCCGCTGGTCTTGTCCGCTGCCGGGCCAGCCCTGATTGCCTACAATGGGCGCAGGCGCCGGCCTCGCCGGCGTCCGGCCTTCATGACTGTCACGCCGGTCCTGCGCTCGCTCTTTCCGATGCTTCGCCGCTCGGCGCCGCGCGCTCGGCGCGCCCCGCGCGGCGCCGTCACCGCCGACTTCCCCGGCGCCGCTTCCCCTGTCGGCAGCCGCGTGCGGTTCACGGTGCGTGACCGGTCGATTGTCGGCACCGTCGCCGAGCTGCAGCGCGCCCGCGCCGTGGTGCTGGCCGGCGGCGAGCGCTGGAAGGTGCCCTACGGCCTCCTCGCGGTCGTCGAGCGTGTGCCGGAGCGGGAGTGCACACTCGCGGACGTCGAGACGCTGGCGCGCCGCCTGCTCGGCCATCACCAGGCCGCGAGCGGGCTGGGCGCCGAGTGGACCTTCGGGTTCGACCTCTCGACGGTCCGCGGCGGCGTGTGCCGGCACGAGGAGCAGCGCATCGACCTGTCGGTGACGTTCTGCCAGCGGGCGACGCGGGCCGAGATCGAGGACACGCTGCTGCACGAGATCGCCCATGCCATCGTCGGGTACGAGCATCGCCACGACGACGTCTGGAAGGCGAAGGCGCGGGAGATAGGCTGCACCGCCGAGCGCTGCCACCAGGTGACCCACACGCTGGCCCGCTGGGTGGGCGAATGCGGCTGCGGGAAGCGCTGGTTTCGCCAGCGCCTGAGCCGGACGCTGCGCTACGGCGCGCTCTGCCCGCGGTGCGGCGGGCGCATCGCCTGGCGCGGGAACGCCGGCCGCGACGGCCGCTCCTGACGGCGGGAGGAACGCCGCGCGCGGCGGCGCGGCGCTCCCCTGCCCGGTACGGACTACTCCACGCCGGCGCCGGTCATCAGCCGCAGGTTGCGGGCGTTGCCCTCGTGACAGGCGTACTCGTACAGGATGTGGCCTTCCGGCGCCCGGTTGAAGGCGTCGTACGAGATGGTCCACGGCTGCGTGAACACCTGCGGGTCGGTGATGGTCGCCTCGTAGTGGATGGTGTTCTCGTCGGTCAGCGTGTAGCGCTCGACCACGTGCAGGTCGGTGCTGTGGAACACGCCGTGCCCGGTGGTGATGGCCGTCGCGGGGGCGCCCTCGGGCGGCGCGCCGTGACCGACCACCCAGGTGTTGTCCGTGAAGTTCGTGACGTCGACCACGAGCGTGTCGCCGTCCCACCGTCCGCGCGAGTCGCCCATTCCCAGCTGGATGCCCGCGGCCACGTGCTCGCTGCCGTCGAGCGGGATGTAGCGCGTGTGGTGGTTCCACTCGTACATGAGGATCACCGCGCCGGGCACCTGCAGGATCTGGTACGAGTTGTAGCCGACCGGCAGGTTGCCGCGCGGCACGGCCGCCGGCAGGCACTTGACGCGCGGATCGAGGAACTCCAGCTTGTCCTGGTTGGCCATGATCTCGACCCGCTTCTCGATGGCCCAGTCCTGCAGCGGAATGCGCCCGTCGGGCGGATCGACGATCATCGTCCGCTCCATGCTCTGCATGCCGGGCGCCGCCTCGTGATCGGGAAAGAACTGCGCCGTGGGATACAGGCGGAATTCCTCCTCGGTCATCCGCTGCGCCTCGTCGATCGGGTTCTCCATCGGCGCCGACGTGCCGGCCACCCAGTGCCCCCGAAAGTCGGGGTCGCCCCACGGTGTCCGCGGAATCTCCTGCCCCGCCAGCGGCGCCGGCGCGAGCCAGACCAGCGCGATCAACAACGCCATTGCACTGCGCATGTTCAACCTCCTGCCACTACCGGCCCATAGCCCGGAAATCGTCGCCTGCGGCTCCGCTTGCCGCCCAACCAACCCTCCTGGGAGTCTGCACCGTTCTACGGCGCAGACTCCTAGCTTATCGCAGCGGACGCCGATCCTCGTCACGAGCCGCACGCCGGCTTGCGGAACACGACGATGCGGTTCGTGTTGGTGCCCTTGCGGTTGTTCGACACGCCCCAGCAGTTGGCCGTCTTCGTGAACGCCTGGTCGTTGACGACGACCGCGATCGGGTCCAGCCCCGCGGACGCGCCGCAGGGAAGGACGGCCTCCTCGAGCCGGAGCGTGCCGCCCTTGACCTCGCCCACCTCGAACGCGACGTGGCCGCCGGGCCGCAGCACGCGGCCGAGCTCGCGGAAGACGGCCGCCATCGCCGCCTGCCACTCCTCGAGCCGGCGGGCCATGGTGATCCGCACCGACGCCGCGTCGATGCCGCAGAACCAGCACCGCAGCCAGTTGTCCGTCGCGTAGTCGACGACGTCGAGGAACGGCGGCGAGGTGACCACGAGCGCCACCGACGACGACGGGATCTCCGGCGTGCGATCCGCGGGGCCGGTCAGCAGAAACGTTCCCGGTGCGCGCCGCAAGAGGCGCCGCCGCGCCGCCACGCCGCAGTCCCTGAGCAGGGACCTCGTCTTCTTGAGAATGATCCGCCGGACGTCGCGCAGTTCCGGCGTCTGCCCCCGGCGCGCGTTGATCTTGCGCTGCGACGCCACCGAGACGGCCTGGTTGGGCGGCATCGTGTAGGCCGAGAAGAACCCGCGCGAGTGCCCGGTGAGCCGGTTGACTGCCACCATCTCGATCCACCGATCCGGCCCGTCGAGCGCGCCGGCGGCGCGCCGGCCGCGGAGGTACGACCGCAGGCCGCGCAGCTCGCGCAGGGTGTCCGGGTGGTAGAACACGTGCAGGTCGTCGTCGGGCAGGTCGACGGGCGGGTCCGCGCCGGGCGACCAGTCGACGGCGTCGAGGCGCTCCCGCACCTGCGCCACGGTGGGCGGCGCCAGCCGGGGCCCGACCAGCACCCGGCTGAGCGGATTGACGTCGCAGCCGGCGGCGGCGCGGTCGAGCAGCGCGGCCTCGATGACGGTGGTGCCGCGGCCCATGAACGGGTCGTAGACCAGATCGCCCGGGCGGGTCAGGCGCTCGACGAAGAAGTCGACGAGCTGCGGCTTGAAGCAGGCGCGGTAGGAGATCTCGTGCAGGCTGCTGCCGGCCCGCTGCCGGCTGGTCCAGAACTCGTTGGTGAAGGTGTCGACGCGCAGCGTCCGGCCGTCGCAGGCGACCGCGGTGGCGCTGCAGGCCGTCGGCCGGCCCTGCCAGCGGAACCGCGCGACGGCGTCCGACAGTTGCGCGGGGCGCATCCGCCCGTCAGAAGACGGCGATCGGATTCACGGGCGAGCCGGCGCCGCGCTCCACACGCAGCGGCTCGACGGTCAGCATGAACTCCCAGCGGTTCAGCCGCGCGGCGGTCTCGGCCAGCTCGTGCAGCGCCAGGTTGTCGAGCAGGTTCATGCCGAGCGCGACGATGGTGAACGTGTGGATCGGGATGACGACGCCCGGGATGTTGCCGCCCTCTTGCGGGATGTCGGCGCCCAGCAGCGCGATGTCGCGCTCCCGGAAGAACGGGATCAGCGCCGGATCGTAGCCCGCGCCGCCGAGGTTCGTCGGATCCGGCTCCACGCCCGGCCGCTTCGTCCGCAGCAGCAGTGCGTCGCCGGACGAGATCGTGATGCCGGTCCGCTGCTCCCACTCCTCGATGTGGCTCGGCAGGATGCGCGTCTCGGGGATGTCGAGCAGGATGCCGCGGGTCACGATGCCGCCCTGCGCCGTCGTGATGGCCAGCTTCGTGCAGCCGCCGTCCTCGGTCACGACCTCCGCGAAGTCGAAGCCGTTGTAGAGCTTGCCGTTGTACGACACGTGGCACAGCGCGTCGATGTGCGACAGGTTCAGGCCGTGGTAGGCGATCTCCTGCCGCTCGAACAGGAAGTCGCCCTGCACGAGGAAGCGGTTGGTCAGCGCGCCCATCGTGTTGATGGGCCGCGCCGCCTCGCCCGGCTGCCTGCCGATGGGGTGGGCCAGCGACACGGTCTCCCCGGTCTGCACGAGCGCGCCCGCCTGCGCCGCCTTCTCCGCGGTGATCAGGTTCAGCACGCCCCGCTCGTCGTCATCGCCCCAGCGGCCCCAGTTCGACAGCTCGTCCATCCAGGCTTCGAACTGCTCCCTGGAAACCTCGCTCAGGTTGGCCTCCTGCGCGCCGGCTTCCAGGCCGTCACCCCCCGGGCCGCCCCACAGCGCCAACAGCGCAATCCCCGCCACGACCGCCAGCATCCGCTTCATGAACCTCATCCTGCTTCTCAGGGGAGCGCGTACGCCAGCAGGGTGTCGGTGGCGACCACCGCGACGTACTGCCGGCCGTCAGCGCCCAGATAGGTGAGCGGGTTGGCGTTGCCGTGCTGCGGGAGGGTCGTCTCCCACAGGGGGCGGCCCGTGGCCGCCTCGAAGGCCCGGAAGCGGTTGTCGTCGGTCGCGGCGACGAACAGGACGCCGCCGGCGGTGACGATGCCGGCTGCCCGGGCCGGACGTCCGGTGTTCCGCATCCCGGCCGGCAACTGGTCGGTGACGCCGAGCGGCTGGCGCCAGGCGATGTCGCCCGTCGCCGCGTGCACCGCGATCAGCTCGCCCCAGGGCGGCTTCTGGCACGGCAGCCGCGGGCCGTCGCCGACGGCCACGTCGAAGCTCTGGGGACGCGGCGTGACCTTCTCGTACGGCAGCAGGGCGTCCGCGGCGGCGTCCACCATCCAGCCCAGCGCGCCGACGTTCTGCGTCACCACGAACAGCAGGTCGGCGTTGGGATCGAACGCGACGCCGCCCCAGTTGGGCCCCCCGACGCCGCCGGGGAAGTTGAGCGTGGTCCGCGCCGGCCCGCCGGCGGGCCGGTACACCCAGGGCGTGAACGGACCCTCGCTGTGGATCTCTCCCAGCGACTCGACCAGCGCCGCGCAGGCCGCCGCGTGCTCGGCCGAGGTGTCGGCCGCCGTCACGAGGTCGGCCGCCTCGTAGGCGACGCGGCCCATCGGCGGCGGCTTGACGGGAAACGGCTGGGTCGGATACGCCGCCTCGCCGGGCACGTCGCTGGCGGGGACCGGGCGCTCGTCGACCCCGAAGACCGGCTCGCCGGTCTCGCGATCGAGGATGTACAGGTAGCCGGACTTGGTCGTGACGCCCAGCGCGGGGATGCTGCGGCCGTCCCGATCGATGTCGAACAGCACCGGCGGCGCCGGCGGGTCGGCGTCCCACAGGTCGTGGCGGATCGTCTGGAAGTGCCAGCGGTACTCGCCGCTCTCGATGTCGACGGCGACCAGCGAGTTGCCGAACAGGTTCGCGCCCGGCCGGTCGCCGCCGTAGGCGCCCGGGATGGGCGAGGCCAGCGGCAGGTACAGCAGCCCGCGCTCCGCGTCCACGGTGAAGTAGAAGGGCCAGGCGTTGGCGCCGAGCCGCCCGCGCCAGCTGTCGCCCTCCCAGGTGTCGTGGCCCACGGCGCCGGGCTGCGCGACCGAGCTGAATTCCCAGAGGCTGGCGCCGGTGCGCGCGTCGTAGGCGCGGGCGTTGCCGATGCCGCCGATGGCGCCGCGCGGCGTGTTCGCCCCCACGATGACGACGTTGCCCAGGATGAGTGGCACGGAGTTGTACGGCACCCCCAGCCCGATGACCCCGTTGTCGCCGAAGCCGGCGGCTGGCGCCCCGTCGGCGGCCTCGACGGCGTGCAGCCGCTCGCCGGACGTGAACAGGATGCGCGCCGGCGAGCCGTCGCCGCCCGGCCAGTACGCCACGCCGCGGCGCGACGGCGCGGCGCCCGCGACCGGGTGCTGCCACAGCTCGCGGCCGGTGGCCGGATCGAGCGCCACGACGCGATCGGCCGCCGGCACGTACATGACGCCGTCGACGACGATGGGGGTGGCCTGCGAGCGCGGCCCGCGGGCCTCGGGGTCGGCGGCCCCTGCCGCGAGCAGCGAGTAGCTCCAGGCCTGCGTCAGGCTCGCCGCGTTGCCGGTGGTCACCTGCGCCAGCGGCGAGTAGCCGGTGCCGGCCGTGTCGCCGCGGTACATCGGCCACTCGGCGCCGTCCGCCGCACCGCCCGCCTCCTGCGCCCCGCCGGCCTGGGCCGCCGCCCAGGCCAGCAGCGCGACGCCCACGACGCTCGGGACCCGCCAGCGTGAATGCCGCACGTCTCGCTCCGCGGTCAGCGGCTGCGCCGCGCAGCCTCTTCGGCCGCCTGCTCCGGCGTCAGCACGTTCGACTCGGGGTTGTCGCGGGCCCCGGCCAGGATGTTGTAGATGCCGTAGTTCCCCTCGTGGCACGCGTACTCGTAGAGCGGCAGGTCGTTGCGCTGCATCGGGAGCTGGTAGGTCCACGGCCGGGTCCACACGGTCGGGTCGTCCACGGTGACCTCGTACTGCAGGACGTCCGGCGACGCGAGCGTGAACCGCTCCTCCAGGACCAGGCTCCGTCCGGTCAACCCGCTCTGGAACGCCGTCTCCCGCAGGAAGTTCGTGGTCTCGACCACCAGCGTGTCACCCTCCCAGCGGCCGCGCGAGTCGCCGACCCACTGCGGGATGGCGCCATGCGGGCTGCCGTCGAGCGGGACGATGCGCGCGTTGTGGATCATCTCGTTGTAGATGACCACGTGGTCGGCCGTCTGCAGGAGCTGCATGTTCTGGTTGTAGCCCCCCGGCGTCATCGGCGGGCCCGAGTTGAACCCGAGGATGCAGCGCACCTGCACGCCGCCCGGGCCGAGGTCCTCGACGAAGCCGCCGGGGGTCGGCGTGTGCCGCCGCAGGCCGCGCCCCGCCTCGGTGCCGGCGGCATGGCGCGCCGCCGCCTCCGGCGTCTTGGCCGGGATGCGGCCCTCGGGCGGATCCACCACGAGCGACGTCCGCCGCGTGTCGATGACGGTGGTACCCGGATCGAACCAGAACTGGTTGTAGTTGCCGACCGTGTCGAACGGCGTCTCGCCGTCGCGCGCAGCCTGCGCCGCCTCGGTCTCCGCCTCGAGCCGGGCCGCCGCCTCGTCGGACAGCACGTCCGTATCGGCCAGCGCGGCCGGACGCTCCATCGGCGTGATGGTGCGGAAGTCCCAGACCCCCTGCAGGTCAGGCGTACCCCAGGCGGTGCGCGGCGCCGTCCACTCCTCCGTCTGGGCGGCGGCCGTCGCCGTCAGCAGCAGGCCGGCGGCGACTACCGCCGCGAGCCCGATCGTGCGTGTCCGCAGTCGATGCCTCATCCGGGACCCCCTCTCGGTGGAACGCGTCACGCGCGACCGCCTACCTCGAGGCCGCCGCCTCCGCGGCCCGCTCCGCCTCGCGCGCGCCGGCCAGCATGTTGTAGAGCCCGTAGTTGCCCTCGTGGCAGGCGTACTCGTACATCGGCTGGTCGTTGTGCTGCATCGGGATCTCGTACGTCCAGGCCTCGGTCCAGACCGTCGGATCGTCGATGGTGGCCTCGTACATCAGCGTGCTCGGCGACACGCGCGTGAAGCGCTCGGTCAGATGCAGGTACTGGTCGCTGCTGCCGCGCCGGAAGCCGGTCTCGCGGAGGAAGTTGGTGGTCTCCACGACGAGCGTGTCGCCGTCCCAGTAGCCGCGCGAGTCGCCCGTCCACTGGCGGATGCCGCCGTCGAGATGCGGGCGTCCGTCGAGCGGCACGATGCGGGCGTTGTGCACCATCTCGTTGAGCAGCACCACGTGGTCCTCGGTCTGGAACAGCTGCACGTTCTGGTTGTAGCCGCCGGGCGTCATGGGCGGGCCCGAGTTGAAGCCGACGATGCAGCGCACCTGGAGCGCGTCCGGCCCCATGTCCTCGACCCAGCCGCCCGGGGTGACGTCGTGCATCAGCAGCCCGCGCCGGACGCGCTCGAGCTCCGCTCGCCTCTGCGCCGCGGCCGAGGTCAGCGCCGGGATGCGGCCGTTGGGCGGATCGATGACCAGCGAGGAGCGCCGGGTCTCGACGGCGGTGTTGCCGGGATCGAACCAGAACTGGTTGTAGTTGCCGACGACGTCCGCCGGCTCCTGATCGTCGCGCACGGCGAACTCGGCCAGCCGCCGGGCCTCGAACTCGGCCACTTCCTCGGCGGACAGAACGGCCCGCTCGCCCAGCTCGACGGGGCGCTCGAACGGCGTCAGGGTCCGGAAGTCCCAGACCCCCTGCAGGTCGGGCGCGCCCCACGACGTGCGCGGCGGCTCGTATTCCCCGGCCTGGGCGGCGGCGGACGACGGTGTCGACAACAGGGCGGCGACGACCATCGTCGCGAGCAAGCGGACGAGCACGAGAGAGCGCTGCTGCATCTGGAGCCTCCTGAGTTTCCTGCTTCGTGTCCTGAACCGGATTCGACGCGGCCCGCCCGGGCCGCGCGCCACTCCGCGACTACTGTTGCTGCTGTTGACCGGCGGCCTCCCGCTCCTCGGCGCGCGCGCCCGACAGGATGTTCGGCAGCGCGTAGTTGCCCTCGTGGCACGCGT
>JAAXGX010000201.1 GCA_012271165.1 Vicinamibacteraceae bacterium
GAGAAGCGCGAGTTCTTCCTCGAGGCGCGCGGCATCTTCGACTTCGGGGCCGGGCCCAGGGTGCTCGGGACCGGCTTCGGCGCCAACAACGGCGGGCGCCTGCAGGGTCCGCCGGGCACCCGCGCGGGCAACGAGGCGCCGCTGGTCTTCTTCAGCCGGCGCATCGGCCTGCAGGCGGGGCGGACGGTGCCCATCGTCGGCGGCGGCCGGCTGACGGGCAAGGTCGGCAACCTCAGCATCGGCGCGCTCAACATGCAGACCGACGATGTGCCCGACGCGAACGCGCTGGCCACGAACTTCACGGTGGTGCGCGTGAAGCAGGACATCCTGCGCCGCAGCCGCATCGGGGCCATCTTCACGCGCCGCTCGGTGTCGCTGGACCGCAACGGCGACAACGCCGTCTACGGCGCCGATGCCTCGTTCGCGTTCTACGACAACGTGACGTTCAACGGCTACTACGCCCGCACGCGCACGTACGGCCGCACAGGCGACGACGCGAGCTACCAGGGCCAGTTCACGTACGACGCTGACCTGTTCGGCCTGCAGGTGGACCACCTGCTGGTTGGCAGGAACTTCAACCCGGAGGTGGGCTTCCTACGGCGCCTGGACTTCCGGCGCACGTTCGCGGCGGCCCACTACCGGCCCCGGCCGCGCGGGATCGAGGCCATCCGCCAGTTCACGTTCGGCGGCAGCGTCGACTACATCGAGAACGGCGCGCGCGACCTCGAGACGCGGGGGGTCAGGGCGAAGTTCGTCACCGAGCTCGAGAACAGCGACCGCATCACCGCCGACCTGCTGCGCAGCTACGAGCTGCTCGTCGAGCCGTTCCGGATCGCCAGGGACGTGGCGATTCCCATCGGGGGCTACGAGTTCCAGGACGTGTTCCTGTCGTACTACATGGGCCAGCAGCGGCGGGTGTCCGGCACCGCGTTCGTGCAGCAGGGGACGTTCTTCGGCGGCGACCTCACGGGGTTCGGGTACCGCCAGGGGCGCATCGGGCTGACGCCGCAGATGTCGCTCGAGCCGACGGTCCAGATCAACCGCATCAATCTTCCGCAGGGTCGGTTCACGGCGACGGTGGCGACGACCCGGGCGACCTACACGTTCACGGCGCGGATGTTCCTGTCGGCGCTCGTGCAGTACAACTCGGCCATCGACCAGATGGGGACGAACGTGCGGTTCCGCTGGGAGTACAGCCCGGGCAGCGAGCTGTTCGTGGTCTACAACGACCAGCGCGACACCACGCTGCGCCCCGGCCGGCTGCCGATGCTCGAGAACCGCGCGTTCATCGTCAAGGTCACGCGGCTCCTCCGGTTCTGACGAAGCGCGCTGTGCGCGCCTTGCGGAGTCCGCGCCGTCCTGTGGCGCAGACTCCTACCGGAGGACCCACTGTACGCCGGCCACCAGGGCGACCGCGTTCAGGCCCAGGTTCTCCCCCGCGGTACCGGCGTTCGAGATGTGGTGGTTGCGCAGCTCCACAATCCAGCCCGGCCCGCGCGGCGGGACCCACCGGATGCCGGCGCCGTACAGGAGCTGGCCGTTGAAGACGCGGTCGATCTCGGGCGCGTCGAGCGACATCCAGAGCAGCCCGGCGCCGCCCGCGACGTAGGGGGTCCAGCTCCGCTCGTGCCAGAGGTGGTAGCGCACGCCCAGGCCGGCGACGCCACCGGCCACGTCCAGCGTCGGCGCGTGGTAGACGAGCAGCGTGCCTTCGCCGTAGAGCTCCAGGTGGTCGGTGAGGAACCGGCCGAGCTGGGGATGGAAGGCGGCGAAGGCGAGGTCGGACTCGGTCTTGCCGTAGCCCGGCACGCCGTACTTCCATGTGTGGCCCCAGCCCCAGGCCAGCCCGCGCGTCCAGTAGCCGGTGGCGAGCAGCGGCTGCTCGGCGGCCGCCGCCACCGGCGCGAGGGCGAACAGCAGGCCGACGGCGGCGGCCGTCCAGGGGCGGCGCGGCGCGCTCCGCGTCCTGCCGGGGCTCCGCGGCTCGCCGCGAGGCGGGCGCGGGCGCAGCGTCCGGTCGTGCATGCGGCTCACCGGGCGGTCCGCGGCGAGCTGTCCCGCCTGGCCAGAATCCGGGCCCGATCGGGAGCGGGCACGTACTTCACCGCCTCGCGGAGGGTCACGCCGGACGCCCGGCCGGCGCGGGGCAGCAGCCAGTCGACGACCAGCGCCGGCTGCCGCTTGGCGGTTTCGCGCAGCACCCAGCCGATGGCCTTGCGCACGAAGAACTCGCGTTCGTCCAGCATCGCGTCGGCGTAGCGGCCGAACCGCGCGAAGTCGCCCTCGCCGCGGCGGAGCGGAGGGAGCAGCGCGATCAGCGCCGCGCGGCGCACCCAGAAATCGTCGTCGGCCGCCCAGCGGTCGAGCATGGGCCCGAGCGCGGACTCGCGCTCGACGAGCGGCCCGGCGACCGGGATGGCCAGCCAGTCGACGAGGGCCCAGGTGCGCGACTCGCGGATGAAGCGCTCGAGGAGCGCCGCATCCGCCGCGGCGAGCAGGTCCGTGTGCCGTTCGAGCAGGTCGGCGGCCGCGCCGCGACACTCGAACACGGGCCGCCCCCAGAGCGCGCGCGCTATCGCGAGCAGGCGGCGGCGGCCGAGCGGCCCGTGCTCGGCGAGCGTGGCCGCGACCACGGCGCGCAGCTTCGGCTTGCTGGCCCCGTAGAACGTGAGGTCGCTCTTGAGGTAGCGCTTCTCGCCGGCGGCGCGGGCCGGCTCGCCGGCCGCGCGCAACCGCCGCTCGATTACCGCCGCGATCTCCCTGGCGGTCGAGGAGCCACCTGGCATCAATCAGACGGGGCTGCGCCCCGAAACCCCCGCGTCCACTTGCGTTCTACGGCGCAGACGCCTGGCGCCGTTCGTCGGCGCGGGCGCCAGCGAGGATGTTGGCGGCCGAGTAGTTGCCCTCATGACAGGCGTACTCGAAGAGCTCGCCGTCGATGCCGACCAGCGGGAAGGCCGCGGTCCACGGACTCGTCCAGGTGCCGGGATCGTCGATCGTGAACTCGTAGCTCAGCGTCCCGTCGTCCAGTCGCGTGAAGCGCTCGACCAGCCGGGACGTGGCGACGGCGCCGCGCGGGTCCACGTAGCGCCAGATGTTGACGCCGCGGGTCATGTCGCGCCCCGACGCGAAGTTGGTGGTCTCGATGACCAGCGTCTCGCCCTCCCAGCGGCCGCGCGAGTCGCCCATCCACTGCTGGATGCCGGCGTCCAGATGGGGCCGCCCGTCCAGCGGCACGACGCGCGCGTCGTGGATCATCTCGTTGAGGATCACGACGTGGCCGGGTGTCTGGAACAGCTGCACGGTGTTGTTGTAGGCGCTCGGGACGAACGGGGGGCCGGCGTTGAAGCCCATGATGCAGCGGTCGGTGATGGACAGATCCTCGTGCCCCGCCGGCGGCTGCGGGCCGGCGGCCCGCCGGGCCTCGTTGCGCGCCCGCGCCGCCGCCGCCTCCGGCGGCAGCCTGCCGTCCGGCGGGTCGACGATGAGCGACGTGCGCAGGGTGCCGACGACGCGCGTGCCATAGTCGACCCAGAAGCGGTTGTAGGTGCCGGTGTCGCCGGCCCGGGGCGGGCGGTCGACGCGCTCGAGCGCGGTGCGCTCCTCGAAGCTGGCCGCTTCCTCCGCGGTGAGCCGCTCGCGGCCCTCGACGTCGTCGGGGCGCTGCAACGGCGTGATCGTCGCGAAGGTGTACACGCCCTGCAGGTCCGGGTCGCCCCAGGCTGTCCGCGCCGGCGACTGCGCGGCCGGCTGCGCCGCGCCGGCGACCGCGGCGATGCCGGCGAGAGCCGCGGCGCGGGTCAGCAGGATCAGTCGATGCCTCATCTCGGGAACCTCCCTGTCGACCGGTCGAATGGACCGAGTATCCGCCATTCTAGTGGGTCGGCGCGGTGCTGCCCAGCGGTCCCCGGCAGGGCAATTCCGTGCCAACTCGTGCTAAAGTGACAACTTAACCGGTGGACGCACAGCGCCGAAGACGGTTCCGCTCGCTCGTTGCGGCGGTGCTGTGCGGCGCCGCGGCGCTGGCGGAGCCCGGGCCGGCCGCGGCGCAGCGGGGAGGACTGGCAATCGATCGCCTGGCGGCCATCGACGGCCCACCGCCCCCGGCGCCGCCCGCGGTCCTCTCGCGCGATGCCGCCGGACGCGTCACCGGCCGGGCCGTGCGGCTGGCCACCCCCCTCGCCATCGACGGCCGCCTCGACGAGGAGGTCTATGCCGCCGTTCCCACCATGTCGGGCTTCGTGCAGGTCGAGCCGGTCGCCGGGGCGGCGGCGACGGAGCGGACCGACGTGTGGATCTTCTTCGACGACGAGCGGGTCTATCTCGCCGCCCGCTGCTGGGAGAGCGAGCCCGAGCGGGTCACGGTCGACGAGATGCGGCGGGACAACACCAACATCGGCCGCAACGACCACCTGGCATGGATCTTCGACACGCTCTACGACCGGCGCACCGGCGTCGTCTTCGAGGTCAACCCCCTGGGCGGTCGGATGGACGGGCAGGCGACGAACGAGGGCCGCACGAACTTCGACTGGAACCCGATCTGGGACGTCGAGGTCGGCCGCTTCGCGGGCGGCTGGACCGTCGAGGCCGCGCTGCCGTTCAAGTCGCTGCGCTACCGGCCCGGCGCGGCCCAGCTCTGGGGCTTCAACGTGCGCCGCCGCAACCGCTGGAAGAATGAGCTGTCGTATCTCGCCCCGGTGCCCGCCGCGGTGGGCGGGCGCGGCCTGCGGGCCTCGCTGGCGGCGCCGCTCGTGGGTCTGGAGGCGCCGCCCGGGTCGCGGCGCCTGGAGGTCAAGCCGTACGCCATCGCCGACGTGACGAGCGACACCGGCGCGATTCCGGCGATTGCGAACCGGCCGGGCGGCGACGTCGGGCTCGACGTCAAGTACGGCGTCACGCGCAGCCTGACGGCCGACTTCACCTACAACANNAACACCGACTTCGCGCAGGTCGAGGCGGACGAGCAGCAGGTCAACCTCACCCGCTTCAGCCTCTTCTTTCCGGAGAAGCGCGAGTTCTTCCTCGAGAACCAGGGCACGTTCGCCTTCGGCGGCGACCGCGGCTGGGGCGACACGCCGATCCTCTTCTACAGCCGGCGCATCGGCCTGCAGGGCGGACGCGAGGTGCCGGTGGAGGGCGGCGGCCGGCTGACGGGGCGGGTCGGCGCGTTCGACCTCGGCCTGCTGCACATCCGGACCGGCGCGGAGGGCGGGGCGGGCGCCCGGCCCACCGGCTTCTCGGTCGTCCGGCTGAAGCGGGACGTGTTCCGCCAGAGCAGCGTCGGGGTGCTGATGACGCAGCGCTCGGTCGGGCTGACCGGGCCCGGCGGCAACGCCGCGTACGGCGTCGACGGCGCGTTCCGGTTCCTGCAGAACCGACTGGCGATCGACACCTACTGGGCGCAGACGCGCAGCCCGGGCCTGGTCGGGTCGGCGGCGAGCAGCCACCGGGCCTACCTGGACTTCGACGGCGACCGCTACGGGTTCCGCGCCGAGCGTCTCCTGGTGGGCGACGTCTTCAACCCGGAGGTCGGGTTCGTCCGGCGCACCGACATGCGCAAGAGCGCCGGCCGGTTCCGGTTCAGCCCGCGCCTGTGGTCCGTCGAGGCGATCCGCAAGCTGTCGTGGCGGGCGTCGGTCGACTACATCGAGAATCTGGCCGGCCGCCCGGAGACGCGCGAGAGCGACGCGGACTTCGGCATCGAGTTCGAGAACAGCGACCGCTTCAGGCTGCGCTACCGCCGCACCTTCGAGTACCTCCCCGAGCCGTTCGAGATTGCGCCGGACGTCGTCCTCCCGGTGCGCGGCTACGACTTCGACATGATGCAGGTCCGTTACAGCTTCGGCTCGCAGCGGATGGCGACCGCCGACGTCCGCGTGGAGCACGGCGGGTTCTTCAGCGGCCAGCGGACGGCGCTGCTGGTGCGGCGCGGCCGGCTGAAGCTGGCGCCGCAGTTCGCCGTCGAGCCGACGTACTCCGTCAACTGGATCGATCTGGCGGAGGGGGCGTTCACCACGCACCTGGTGGGCTCGCGGGTCGTCTACACGACGACCCCCAAGGCGTTCACCAGCGCGCTGCTGCAGTACAACTCGGCGAGCCGCACGATGGCCGCCAACGTGCGCTTCCGCTGGGAGTACCAGCCGGGGAGCGAGCTGTTCGTCGTCTTCAACGAGCAGCGCGACACGCTGGCGCGCCGCTTCCCGGAGCTGGAGAGCCGGGCGGTCGTCGTCAAGCTGACGCGCCTGCTCCGGTTTTAACTTCAGATGGGGCTGCGCCCCAAGCCCCCGGCGTCCGCTTGCGGGGACCCCTTCGCCCCGCGCCG
>JAAXGX010000007.1 GCA_012271165.1 Vicinamibacteraceae bacterium
GTCCTCGTTGGCGGTCGCGATGGCCCTCTCCAGGGCTTCGTCGAGCGTCGCCGCCTCGACCGTGACGGTGTTGCAGTGGTGCGCGTTGTAGCCCACCTGCACGGTCCAGGGCCGGGTCACGGCGCGGCCTCCGCGGCGGCGGCGAGGGTCACGGTCACCTCGGGCCGGCGGATGCGGATGTCGACGGGGCGGTCGTCGGGGACGAACCACATCAGCTCGCGCCGCACAGCCTCGGCGATGGACTGCCGGCAGGCCTCGTCGTCGCCGATCAGCAACCGGGTCGCGAGATGCAGCGCGTCCTCGTCGAAGCGGTCGCGCTGGGTCTCCCAGCTGTCCGCCTCGACATCGTCCGACGGCGAGAAGAAGGCGTTCCGGAGCAGCACCGCGAGCTGGTGCGGCTGGAGCGCGCTGTCTACCGTGACCAGCGGCAGGGCGTCGTCGAGCCCGCACCAGGCCTCGCCCGCGAAGGCGAGATCGGTCGGGATGTCGAGCGTGGCCGACGGCCCCGCCGAAGGGCGCACGGCGAGCTCGATGCGGATCGCGGCGGGCCGGGACGGCAGCCGGGCCGCTCCCGGGCGTGTCCGTTTCGGCAGGGGCCAGTCGTCGATGTCCATCCACTCGTCCCCGGTGGGGACCAGGACGGAGAGGGCCGTCATGCGGTCGAGCCCGTCGTACCAGGCATAGCCTTCGAGCCGGCGGTCGGCTTCGAACAGGCGGGTTGCGATCCCGTCGCGCTCGGCGGCGCGCCACAGCGTCTGCGCCCCCGGCGGTTCGGGGTCGCAACCCATGACCAGGGCGCCGGCGCCGACGGGTGCGAGCTTCGGCGGATCGCGCCAGAAGTCGGTCTCCGCGATGGAAGGCCGCCAGGGGCGAAGCAGGGCCGGCGACGGCGCGATGTCGATGCCGGCCTCGCGCGCCCGCTTCCAGTCCTCGAAGGCCGGGCGCGGGTTCGGATGGGCCGCCATGGCGCGGTAGATCGCGAGCCGCGCGGCCTCGCGCATCTCCTCGAGGAAATCGTTCTCGACCGCTTCCTTGCGGGCCGGCAGGACGAGTTCCAGATCGGGGCAGTCATCCACATCGGCGAGGACGGTCCAGGCCGGTCCGTGGACGGTCTCGACCGTCGGCAGGCCGACGGTGAGGGTCAGGCCGAAGAAATTGAGGTCGGGGTCGTTGTATTCGCCGCGGCGGCTGCGAAAGACGCCGAACACGAGACCCCGCCACGGTTCGGCATGGACCGTGCCGTCGAGAAACGCGTGGCGCGGCAGCTCTTCCGGAGCGGTGGTGTCGTCCTCGGTCCGATCCTCGAAGACGATCGGCAGCGGGTAGTGCCGGGCGGCGTTCTCCGCTGCGTTGCGGATTGTGACGGCGGATTCCGTGGCGATGAACGAAATCGACGTCCCGTAAGGATTCGGCGCCTCGTCGATGGCCTGCACTTCGGCCTCGACCTCGCCGAGAAAGTGCTCCGGTGCGAGTTCGACGCGCCAGCCGGGCGGCAGCTCTTCGCCGGTCGAGCGCGGCCTGGACGAGACGGCGCAGTTGCGCCGCGCCAGGCTGGCGAAGCCGAACCCGGCAGCGTCCTCGCGCCGGACGAGCGCGTCGTCCCAGCCGTTCTCGCCGAAGCTCAGTAGCACGGCGGGATCGGCGATGCCGGCGCCGTCGTCGGCCACGGTGACGGTGAAATACGGCTCGCCGGCGTCCGGCGCGCGGCTGGACCCGGAAACGGCGATGCGCACCCGCGTGGCGCCGGCGTGGCGGCTGTTCTGGAGGGTCTCGGCGAAGATGTCGGCGAGGGTTGCGGCGTAGATGCGGGTGACGCGCTTGACGGCGCTCTCGTGGATGCGGGCGCGAATCGTCCGGCTCATGGGCGAACCTCCTGAGAGTTGCGGATGCGGAAACGCTCCGCCCGGCGGGAGGGTGCCGGGCGGGGCGCTCGTGCGACGGCGGCTACTGGACGCGGCGGAGAAACTCGGGAATCTCCATCGGGTCCGGGTTGGCGTCGTGCCCGTTGGCCGGAACCGGAGGGATCGGACCGGTTGCGGCAATGCCGTCCGGGCCGCCCGCGACGGCGGGGTCGGGATCGGCCTCCCCCGTATCGCCGTGATCGGCGTCCGCACCGGGGTCGACCGTGTCGGCGGCGCCGTTGCCGGTATTCGCCGCGGCGCCGTCCGACGGGTCCGGTTCGGAATCGGCTTCCGCCGCGTGGCCGTTGGCGTCAGAGGCGGGCGTCGCGTCCGGCGTCGCGGTGCCGGAGTCGGCGGCGGGTCCCACGGACTCCGCCGTCTCCAGCTCGCTGGCCGATGCGGTCCCCACGGCAGCGCTCGCCGTCGTATCCTTGGCGTCTCCGACCGCCCGGCCGGTATCGAACGCCGCGAATCCCGGGGGGACCCAGGCCAGCGCCACGGCGTGCATAGCGGCGCTGACGCCCACCGGCGGGTTGCCGGCTGCGAAGGCGGCCTCCATGGCCTCGGCCAGCGCGGGCTTCTTGTACTTCGACCGTGCCGACGCCCAGGCCAGGCCGAACACCGTGCGGGCGATGTCGAGGACGCGGCTCTTGACGATCCGCGACCAGTACATGGCCGCCGTGGGCCGGATATGCTTCGCGAAGTCGATGTCGAGCCTCGCGATGGTGGCTTCGAGCTCGGGCCGCGCCTGGGGCTCGAAGGCGAGCTGGCCTTTCACCGTGCGCGCGATGCAGGCCGCGAACAGCGCCTCCTTGTCGGCCCGGGACAAGGCCTGCAACGCCACGAAGGACTCGCCGTCGTCCTCGATCGCCAGCCAGTCGAGCGACAGTTGCGAGCGGTCTTCCAGCATCGCCTCGCCCGGCGACCAGTCGGCGAAGTCCGCGTCGTTCATCCGGGTGTTGGGCCGGTCCGGGGTCTCCTTGATCGCGATGTCGAGGGCGTGGTCGTGGTAGCCCGGCGCGAACACCGCGCGGCCCATCTGGAACAGCATCAGGTCGAAGGAAGCCTGGAAGTCGCCGGCGAGATGCGCCTTCACCAGCGCCGTGCGGATCGAGCGCTGGTCGTCGGCGAGCCCGATGCCGACGCCGGCCTCCTTGCGCGCCTCGGCCTCGCGGTCCCTCGGTCCCGCCAAGGGCTGGGCGACGGCCGGGCCGGTGGTGTGAACGCCATGACCGGCGGTGTGGACCCCGGCGGTGCCGGCGGCCGGATCGTGGCCGTTGGCGGCCTGCGCTGCCGCGTCGCCGGACTCGTCCGGCTTGGGCATGTCCTCGGGCTTGACCAGCCCGGCGATGACCTGGAGCGAGCCGTCGTTGCCGATCGTGGCGATGCAGCCGGCCATCGCGAAGTCCTCGCGCCGCCACATGGCCCGCGCCTCGACGGCGCCCTCGATCTCGTCGAGGCGGGCCTCGATGCGCCCGGCCTCCTCAAGCAGTTCCTCGGTCCACGCGTCGTCGTCCAGGCCGCGGAGCTCGTCGTAGCGGGTCTCCAGCTTCTCGATCTCGGCCCTCTCCTCGTCGGTCGCCGTGCCGGGCTGCGGCTCAATGCGGCCGTAGGAGGCGGTGTCGTCCCACCCGGCCTCGATCATGGGCACGGCCCACTTCCAGCGGGTGGACAGTTCGTCGGCGGCGGCCTGGAGCTTGTCGGTCGCCAGCTTCTCCAGCAGCACCGGATCCTCGAACCAGACGCCATGCTCGTGCTCGTCGGCGAACAGGTCGCGCATGACCGCGCCGCCGGCGGCCTCGTAGGCGTCCACGCCGACGAAGCGGGCAACGGCGGACGCGCCCGGCACCCGCTCCTCCGTCAAGAGCCGTTTCACCTGCCACGCGGAGGGGCGGTGGCCCTGGCCGGAGACCTGCTCCCAGACCGCCATCTGGCGCTCGCGGTCGGCGGTGACGGCGAAGGCCTTCAGCACCTCCAGGCTGATCTCGTCGGCCCGGTAGGCGTCCAGCAGCTCGGGCGCCGCGTTGCCGAGGCGCAGCCGCTGCTCGACGATGCGCTCGGACGCGCCGAAACGCGCGGCGATGGCGGAAACCGACTGGCCGGCGTCAGAGAGCTTCGTGAATGCGACCACCTGGTCCGCCGGGTGCATCGGCACGCGGATGACGTTCTCGGCCAGCGAGAGCTCGGAGGGCTCGGCGTCGCCGGTCCTGACCTGGCAGGGCACGGGATGGCTCGCATCCAGCACCTCGTCCTGGACCAGCGCCTGCATGGCCCTGAGGCGGCGCCCGCCGGCGACCACGGCGTAGCATTCGACGCCGTCCGAATCCGGTTCCTCCGGCCGGACCACCAGGTTCTCCAGTAGCCCGAAGGCGGCGATCGAGGCCTTGAGCGCGGCGTCCGCCTGCGGATCGGGCGGGGTCTTGCGGACGTTCTCGGGGGCGAGAGCGAGCCGGGTGAGCGGGATCTCCCGGATGATCGGCTCGGCCCTGGGGGCGATGTGGTTCATGCGAACCTCCCTCGATGGTGTGGAAAATGACGGAAGCGGGGCTCGGGGAACGGCTCCCGCCGGCCTGTCCGCGCCGCCCGATCCCCCGCCCGGCTCCGCCTCCTGGCGGCGATGCGGGCAAGGGCGAGGTGAGGCGGCGGGACGGCGGTGCGGGAAGAGCCCTGGAAGAACGCAGTCAGGCCGGCGGGGACAACTGGCTCATGGGCCTCGGACGCCCTGCTCGTCTTGTTCGGCCTCGGCCCGGTCGGCCGCCTGGTCCAGCAGGTCGGCGGCCTTGCGCAGTTCGGTCGCGCCGTCCCGGATGCAGCGCACGCTCACATGCGGTTCGGGCGAGAGATCGAAGTCGGCCGTCCAGGCGATCCAGAACGAGAGCTCGGACAGCGCCTTCAGCGCGCGCCGGAGCGCCTCGGCGGGGGCGCCGTGAATCGCGCGGGTCATGGCCGGGCGCTCGGACCGGGCGCGATGTCGATGCGCTCACTCCAGGGCTCGCGGTTCCAGTCCTCGGGTGGGTCGCTCCAGTTGCAGAAAATGACCGGAAACGGCGGCTCCGCGTCGGGGTAGCTGGAGCACTCCATGTCCGTGAAATACAGGCACACCCCGGGCCGGATTCCCTGCTGGTCGAGCCATTCGAAGCCCGGCCGGAAGTCGGTGCCGCCCCGCCCCTTGACGACGATCTCCTCGGGCAGATCGTCGGGCGCGTATTCGGATGCCTCCTGAACCGCGGCGTCGACCTGGAGCACGACGACGCTCTCGGGCCTGATCTCCGCCGCGACCTCGCGCAGCTCGGCCCAGAAACTGGCCAGCGTTGCCGCCGGCAGCGATCCCGAGGTGTCGATAATGACCGCGATCGTGTCCATGCCCTCCGAACGGATCGAAGGGAGATAGAGCCCAGAGTCGATGAAACGCCGGTTGGGCAGGCTCCAGGAATAGTCGCTCTTCGCCGCGTCGGTCATGTAGCGGCGCAGCAGCGTGCGCCAGTCCAGCGTGGTCGCATGGGCGCCCTTCACCGTCTCCTCGACCCGGCCCGGCACCTTGCCCTCGGCCCTCGCGATGTTGAGGGCCTGGTGCATGGCCTCGTCCCAGGCCTGCTCTTCGGCGGCGATGTCCACCGGCGTCTCGCCGGGCTCATTGCCGTCGTCGCCCGCCCGAGCGTTTGCGTCCATGGCCTCTCCCGTGCCGGACGGATCATGGCTGGGCGGGGTATCGGATGCGCCGTCCCCGCCCTGTTCGTTGCCGTCCCCACCGTTGTCGTCCAGCTTCTGGCGGTCGGCGCCATCAGCCTCGGTGTCGCCGTCCTCATCCTGACGGGGGTCGTCATCGCCGGAACCGGAGGGGTCGCCGGTGCCGTCGTCTTCGCCGTCCGGCGAGGATTCCCCGGTGGAGGAAGCACCGGCGCCGGCGGCTCCGGAGGATGCGTCGCCGTCGTCCCCGGAATCGCCGTGCTGAGGCGTCGGAAGGCGGTCGTAGGCCTGCTCGACGCTGAGATCGTCCCATGCCTCGGCGTCGGGCGGCAGCGTGAACCCCGCGTCGCGGATGAGCGCGTGGGTGACGAGCTGCGAGGCCATCTGCCAGCGCTCGGGATCGCGCTTGCCCCGCCGCGTGTGGTGCTTGAGCGCGCACGCCATCACCACCCGCGCCATCGCGGTCTCGATCAGGTGCGCCTCGGTCTCCGCGATCCAGCGGGGCGAATAACGGATCTCCTGGCCGTCCGTCGCCAGCGTCTCGCGGGTCGGGTCTGGCCGGAGCGGCAACCGCAGCACCAGGCTCCCGAAGAAGGGCTGCTTGCGCAGCAGCTCGGTCACGCAGTCGCTGACGCGGAGCGCGGATTCGCCGAGCACGCGGGCGGCCATCAGGCGGCCTCCCGCACCGGCTCGGTCCGGGCGCCGAAATACCCCGCGAACTTCTCCGCGAGCGCGTCGGCGTCGCGCTTGACCTGCGCCCTGGCCACCGGATCGAAGGTCTTCGACGGGCGCAGCGCGTCCGGCTCGACGCTCGCGATCTTCTCCTTCACCTGCGCGCAGAGACTGGCGAGCTCGTCGTCGCCGAAGATGTTGAGGCGCGGCGCCACATCCACCAGGTCGCGGATGTTCGAGATCATCGTGTCGCGGAACACCAGCGGCTTGCCGTCGTCGTCCTCGCGCAGGCGCTCCGAGACCCGCTCGACCGCCTCGCCGAAGCGGCGGTAGAGGTCGCCGACCGCGCCGTGGAGCTGTTCCTCGATGTGGCGCTCGATATCCCGCTTCACGCGTTCGGTGTCGTCGGAGGCGAGCTGGGCGATGAAGTGGTCGGCGTCCGGCACCGGGGTGATGCGGTAGCGGATGGCGAACCTGCCCTGGAGGTCTTCCTTGGACGGGTAGTCCTCGATGCGGAACAGCTTGCCGAGGTCGATCCGGGCCTGGTCGATGTAGTCGTCGT
>JAAXGX010000075.1 GCA_012271165.1 Vicinamibacteraceae bacterium
CCCTCGACCATCCAGGCCTCGGTCGTGCCGTCCGCCCTTTCCACGGCAATGTGGATCCAGGCATGCGGGTTGACCCACTCCATCCGCGTCACCGTGCCCTGCAGGGTCACCGGCATGTTCGCGTCGAACTCCGCCGAGAACGCGTGATGCGCCACGGCCGGCGACGCCGCCGCCAGCATCCCGACTGCCGCCACCAAGCCTATCGCCAGACTCGCTCGCATCGCCCCACCTCCAGCTTTTCCGAACAACGCCGTGCTTCCTGTAACTACTGGAAAATACTTCCCGTTAGCGTCGACTGTCAAGATGCCCCCGAGGCAGTCAGCGGGACGCGATCCGCAGCCCGGGCACAACCGCCAGCTCCACGTACGACGGCCGGCTCGCGTCGTGATGAACCGCCTGCCGGGCCATCTCGAACCGCTCGTCGGTGGCCGGATTGCCGCCCGTGTTGTGGTTGCGGGCCAGGTGCGGAAACTCCGACGACGACAGGTCGAGCCGGACACGGTGCCGCGCCCGGAACACGTTCGCCGCGTACCCCAGCTCGACCTCGTACTCGTACGCCCGGCCCGGCTCGATCAGCGACGGGGGCGACTTGGAGCCGTGCCTGAAGCGGGCCCGGACGACCCGGTTGAGCACGTTCTGCGCGAACCCGTCCGGGTGCACGTCGACGAGCTTGACCGTGAAGTCGGTGTCGCGGGCCGAGGACGTGGCCCAGAACTTGACGGTCACCGGTCCGATGACGGCCAGATCCTCGGCGAGCGGCGCGCTGGTGTAGACCAGGACGTCGTCGCGGAGCTCGACCGTCGACTGATCCTGGGCGCCCGACCGGAAGTAGAACCCCAGGGTGAGGCAGCACAGCCCGCCCCCGAGCGCCGGGACCGGATCGCGCGGGTCGTACACGAACGTGTCGTCGGGCCCGTGCGGCGGCGCCGTCCTGTCGAGCACGCCGTCGCCCCAGCGCGTGTTGGCCCGGCCGCCGCTGCCGAGGTTGAAGCGCACCGTCTCGGTGCCGGCGAGGGGGAAGGCATCGCCGGTCACCCAGAAGCCGCTGCCCTGTTGTCCGCTGTCGGGCGGCACCTGCACGAACAGCTGCACGCGCGGGTCGCGGTCGATCCCGTTGTCGATCCCCTTGACGTGGTGGTCGTAGAACCGCAGCTGCAGCGCACGCAGGTCCATCTGCCCCGCCGCGCCGAAGCTCAGGGCGCCCTCGCGGCCGTGGCCGCCCCCGCCCGTCATGACGAGCATCGTTCCCGCGCGCGCCGCCGCGGACCCGCCGTCCGTCCGCAGACCCTCGAACGCCCGCACCGACCCGATGTGGAACAGGTCGCCCCAGGCGCCGGTGACCAGCGCCGGAACCACGACCCGGTCCCACTGCGCCTCGACGTCCACGCTGGCCCAGTAGCCGTCGTAGTCGGGGTGCTCCAGCCACTCGTAGTAGTAGGGCGCCAGCGTCCGGAAGTCGGCCAGCTCCGCCAGCGGGACCTGACCGATCCATTCGCTGGCGATCAGCCGCTCGCCCTCCGCCAGAAAGCTTTCGGCGGCGCGGCGCGCCTCCTCCGCGGACGCCCCGGCTGCGAGCCGCGCGCGGCGCAGGGCGTCGGGCGCGAAGAAGGCGAGCGGCCAGCTCTGGCCGAACCACAGGTCGAACACGCCGTTCACGTACGTCCAGTGGTCGTGGTAATCCGTAGCGGTCTGGTTCGGCGCGATCGCGACCAGGTGCGGCGGCGCGCCCAGCGCGGCCTGCCACTGCGTGACCCCCATGTACGAGCCGCCCGTCATGGCGACCCTGCCGTTGGACCAGGGCCGGGCCGCCGCCCACTCCACCGCGTCGTAGCCGTCGTCGCGCTCCTGGAAGATGGGCCGGAACTCGCCCTCCGAGCGGAACGTGCCCCGCGCGTCCTGCGAGACGGCGACGTAGCCGTGCTCCGCCCAGAACGCCATCCCCGCGCTCAGGCCGGGCGCGAAGCACCCCTGGCCGAGACGCAGGCCGTACGGCGTCCGCAGCATGATCACCGGGTAGCGGCCTGGCGCCGCAGGCCGGTAGACGTCGGTCGCGAGCCGGACGCCGTCACGCATCGGCACCATGACGGTCTCGCACGTCACGCCGCGGGTGTCGGCGACGACGCCCCGCTCCTGCGCCCCGGCCAGGCCGCCGCGCCCGACCGCGGCCACCGCGGCGAGTCCCGCCAGACCGACCGCGAGCGCGACGTTCCCACGCACCATCGACCCTGCCATCCGTCCACCTCCGGAGCTGCCGGTCCCGGTAAACTCTAGTCCAGGATGTCCTATCGTGCCGCGTTCCGCTGCATCGCCGGCTGTGCGGGAGAACACCCGCTGCTCGAGCCGATATACCGGTGCCCGGCGTGCGGCAATCTCCTCGAGGTCGCCCACGACCTCGACGCGCTCGGCCGGCGCGCGGCCGGCTCCTGGATGCGCCTGTTCGACGACCGCTACAAGCGGACCACCTGGCCCTACGGGTCGGCGGTCTGGGGCAAGAAGGAGTGGGTGTGCCCGCTGGTCGAGGACGACAACATCGTGTCGATGGACGAAGGGGGCACCAACCTGTTCTGGGCCGAGCGGTTCGGGCGCGAGCTGGACCTCGCCGAGCTGTGGGTGAAGCTGTGCGGGAACTCGCACACCGGCTCGTTCAAGGACCTCGGCATGACGGTCCTGGTCTCGGTCGTCCGCCAGATGATCCGCGACGGCCGTGAAATCCGCGCCGTCGCCTGCGCGTCGACCGGCGACACGTCGGCGTCGCTCGCCGCCTACGCGGCGGCCGGGGGGATTCCGGCCATCGTCATTCTGCCGCGGGGCAAGGTATCGACCGCCCAACTGGTGCAGCCGCTGGCCAACGGCGCGACGGTGCTGGCCCTGGACACCGATTTCGACGGCTGCATGGCCATCGTCAAGCAGCTCGCGACCGAGGAAGGCATCTACCTCGCGAACTCGATGAACAGCCTGCGCCTCGAGGGCCAGAAGACCGTCTCCATCGAGATCGTGCAGCAGTTCGACTGGGAGGTGCCCGACGTCGTCGTCATCCCCGGCGGGAACCTGGGCAACGTCAGCGCCCTGGGCGCCGGGTTCGACATGATGGAGCGGCTGGGCCTCATCACCCGCCGGCCGCGCATCGTCGTCGCCCAGGCCGAGGCCGCGAATCCGTTGTACCTCGCCTACCGCAACGAGTGGCGGTTCGAGCCCATCGCCGCCAAGCCGACGCAGGCCTCGGCCATCCAGATCGGCAACCCGGTCTCGGTCGAGAAGGCGGTCCGCGCGCTGCGGCGCTACAACGGCATCGTCGAGCAGGCCAGCGAGCCGGAGCTCGCCGACGCCGTCGCGCTCGCGGACCGCACGGGCATGTTCAACTGCCCGCACACGGGCGTCGCGCTGGCCGTGCTCATGAAGCTCCGCGCCCGGGGCGAAATCGGGGGCTCGGAACGGGTCGTCGTGATCTCGACCGCGAGCGGGTTGAAGTTCACCGACTTCAAGCGCGCGTACCACGAGGGCCGTCTGCCCGCGGTGGCGTCCGCCCACGCCAACCTGCCGCTGGACCTGCCCAACGACTACGACGCCGTCCGGCGCGCCGTCGACTCCGTGGCCGATCGCTGAGCGGCCGGGGCCGCGCGGCGCGGCCCGGCGGCGGCGCTGGCCCGTGCTATCATGGCCGCACTCCATGGCTATTCCCCGCATCACCAAGGAAGAAGTGAAGGCACGCCTCGACGATGACGAGTCTGCCGCGCCGGTCCTCGTCGACGTCCGGCTCAAGTACCCCTACGAGCACAGCACCGTCCAACTGCCCGGCGCCGTGCGTGTCGCTCCCCCGGAATTCGCCCTGCCGGAGCTGCCGAAGGATCGCGACATCGTGGCCTACGACTCGGATCCCGGCGAGCTGGTCAGCGCCCACGTGGCCGCCAGGCTGATTCGCGGCGGGTACCGCGCCAGCGCGCTCAAGGGGGGAATCGTCGAGTGGCTGACCGCCAAGTTCCCGACCGAGGCGAAGGAAGCACCCAAGCAGAAGCCTCCGCAGGCCGGCGCCCTCAAGGGCTAGCAGCACTCCCGGCCCTGGCCGTGCTGGCGCTGTGCGTGCTGGGGGCCTCCCCGCTGCACGGCCAGCCGGACCGCCCGCCCATCGCCGAGCTCATCGCGGCGTTGCAGGCCAAGTACGACGCCGTCCGGAACTTCTCGGCCGCGTTCGAGCAGACCTATGCGGGCGGCGTGCTGCGGACGACCCTGGTGGAGCGCGGCACGGTGCTGATCAAGAAACCGGGCAAGATGCGCTGGCACTACACGTCGCCGGAGGAAAAGCTGTTCGTCTCGGACGGGGTCTCGTTGTACTCGTACATCCCGGCCGACCGCCAGGTCATCGTCGGCACGGTGCCCCCCGGAGACAGCGTATCGACGCCGACGCTGTTTCTGGCGGGCCGCGGCAACCTTTCCCGGGACTTCGTCGCCGCCTACGACGAGAGCCTCGACCCGCCGCCCCGCACGTGGGCCGTCGAGCTGATCCCGACCCGCCAGGACGTCGACTACACGCGCCTGACGCTGGTGGTCGACCGCGCCAGCCTGAGCGTGCTCCAGTTGCGGGCCACCGACTTCCAGAACGCCGTGTCGGCGTTCACGTTTTCCGGGCTCGAGGAGAACCGGGACCTCCCCGACGCGCTGTTCAGCTTCGCGATTCCCCCCGGCACCGAGATCGTGACGGGAGACGACTTCGGCCGCTGAGGAGATGGATTACGAGCCGGTGTCCGCCGGCTCGACCGCCACGCGAGCGCCGACGCCCACCAGGCGTTCGACGAGGTTGGCGTAACCCCGCTCGACGGTTTCCAGGGGCCCGACACGGCTGGTGCCCCGCGCCGCGAGCGCCGCCGCGATCAGCGCCATGCCCGACCGCAGGTCGCGCGTGTCGAGATCACGCCCCTTCAGCCTGCTCGGCCCGTCCACGATCATGCGGTGCGGGTCGCAGAGGAAGAGGTTGGCCCCCATGCCGCTCAACTGCTCGAGCGCGAACAGGCGCAGCTCGTACATCCAGTCGTGGACCAGTGTCCGGCCGCGGGCCTGCGTCGCCAGCACGGTCACCAGGCTGACCATGTCGCTCGGAAAGCCGGGCCACGGCGCGGTCGTGACCTGGCGGATCGCCGCGGGTCGAGACGCCCCGACCACGAGCCGATCCCCGGTGACGGCGCAGTTGACGTTCATCCGCGACAGGACCGACGTGATCGGCTCGAGGTCGGCGGCGCAGGCGCCCCGTATCTCCAGCTCGCCCCCGGTCACCGCCGCCAGGACCGCCCAGCTGCCCGCCTCGATGTAGTCGCCGCCCAGCCGCCGCGACGCGCCCGCGAGCGGTGCGCCGCCGGCAATCCGGATGCGGGGCGTGCCGTCGCCCTCGATGTCGGCTCCCATGCTCCGCAGGAAGGCGCACAGCTCCACCACATGGGGCTCGCAGGCGGCGTGTCGGATCTCGGTCGTCCCGGGCGCGGCGGCGGCGGCCAGAATCGCCGTCTCGGTACCGGTCACCGACGCTTCCTCCAGGTAGACGGATGCCGGCCGGAGGCCGCCGGGAACCTCCAGCTCGTGCGCGTCGGCGGACGCCTCGCGCGCGCCCATCGCCCGCAGCGCCTGCAGATGCACGGCGATGGTTCTCCGGGCCGGAAAGTCGCCGCCGGGCGGGGCCAGCCGCGCCCGGCCCAGGCGCGCCAGCAACGGGCCGAACAGCAGGACGGATCCGCGCAGGAGGCCGACCAGGCCCGGATCCGGCTCGGCCGTCGTCACGTGCCGGCAGCAGATGTCGAGCGTGGCGCTGCCGGCTCCCTCGACCTCGGCGCCCAGGCCCTGCAGCAGCTTCACCATGACGCTGACGTCCCGGATGCGCGGCACATTGGTCAGCCGGCACGGCTGATCGGACAGGAGGCACGCCGCCAGCAGCGGCAGCGCCGCGTTCTTGTTCCCGTCCACCTCGATGCTGCCCGCCAGTCGGTGTCCGCCGTGGACCACCAGCGTCGTCGAGCCTCGCGCCCGCCGCGGCGTCATGCCGTCCGCTCCCGGCCCGCGGGCTGCGGAACGCCCGGGCCGCCGCGCGCCGTCCACTCGAACTCGCCGAGGTAGACGATCTCGTCCCGCAGCGTGACGCCCAGCCGCTCGCGCACGGCGGCCCGGCAGTTCTCTATCAGCCGGCGCACGTCGCTGGCCGTCGCGCGCCCGTCGCTGACGATGAAGTTGGCGTGCAGGCGCGACACCATCGCCCCGCCGACGGCGGCGCCCTTGAGGCCGACGCGGTCGATCAGCGCCCCCGCGAACGGCGGCACGCCCTCCGGCAGATGGTCGCGGGCCGGGTCGGGATTCTGGAAGATGCAACCCGCGCTGGGCGCCGCGAGCGGCTGGGTCCGCTTGCGGTAGGCCAGCGACGCGCACGCCCGTTGCCGGAGCGCGGCCGCCTGCCCCGGGGCGACGGCAAACTCGGCCCACAGCACAGCCTCGCCGGTGCGCTGCAGCCGGCTGCGGTCGTACCCCAGCTCGAGCGCGGCCGCGTCGACCTGCAGCTCGCGGCCGTGCGGGTCCGCGAGACCGGCGCGGACGAGGCGCTCGCCGAGCAGCGCTCCCTGAAAATGCGCGTTGCCGTGCAGGCCGCCGCCCACCGTGCCCGGGGTGCCCGCCCACCGTTCGAGACCGGCCAGACCCCGGTTGACCGTCCACCGCACGAGGCCGTTCAGCGTCACGCCGCCCGCGGCGCGGACGACGCCCGGTCCGGCGCGCTCGATGGCGCCGTGCCGCATCCGCACGACGAGCCCCCGCACGCCGCGCTCGCCGACCAGCACGTTCGACCCGCCGCCGAGCAGCGTGACGGGCAGGCCGAGACGGTGGCACACCGCGACGGCGCGCGCCGCCTCGCGGCTGCTCCGCGTCTCCAGGAGCCAGTCGGCCGCGCCGCCGGTCCGGAACGTCGTGCGCGTGTCCAGCCCGACATGGCGCCCGACCCGATCCGCGCCGAGCGTCTCGGCAAACGCGTCGCCGATCTCCTTCCGGTCGCGACCAGTCATGCTGCGGCCCGCTTGCGGCTCACGGCGCCTACTCCAGCAGCTTGCGCTCATGCGCAATCAGCGCCCGCAACGCGACCTCCAGGGTGCACGCTTCGAACTCGAGCCAGTCCGACGGCGAGCGCTGCGCGACCACCGGCACATCCGCGGTGATTACCGTCCCGATGCGCGGGTAGCCGCCGGTCGTCTGGTGGTCGGCCATGAGGAGGATCGGCTCGCCGGAGGGGGGGACCTGAATTGCTCCCGTGGGCACCGCGCACGAGATCAGCTCCCCGGCCGCCGCCTGCTCCAGCGGCGGACCCGCCAGCCGGTAGCCCATCCGGTTGGAATCGGTGGTGATGCGGTAGCGACCGGCCTCGAGCGTCGCGATGCCGCGCGGGCCGAACCGGTCGTCGTGCGGGCCCGGGATGAAGCGCACCCGGGCCCCCGGACCGGCGACGCGCACGACGCCTTGCCGCGCATCTCCCGGACGTGCGGTCCGCTCGACGTCAGCGCCGAGCGCGAGCCGATCGCCCGTTCTCAGCGCGCGGCCGTCGAGCCCGCCCGTCGCGCTGCCGACGTGGGTGGCGCGGCTCCCGAGCACCGGCGGCGAATCGAACCCGCCCGCCACGGCGAGGTACGCGCGGGCGCCGGCCCGCCGCGGGCCGAACGAGAGTCGCTGTCCCGCCCGTGCCGCGTGGACCGTATTCATCGCGAGCCTGCCATCGTCGAGCACCAGATCGAATTCGGCACCGGTCACGGCGAACAGCAGATCGCGTCCGAACGCGAGCTGCGGCCCGACCAGCGTCACCTCCAGCGTGGCACACGAGGCGCGGTTGCCCACGAGCAAGTTGGCCAGCCGGTGCGAGCTCCGATCCATGGGCCCGGCCACCGGCACGCCGAAGTGCTGGTGACCCCAGCGGCCGCTGTCCTGGATCGTCGTGAGCAGCCCCGGCTGCAAGACGTCGATCACGGCTCCGACTCCACCTGGAGACTGTACTCCGCTTCCGTGATCGGCTCGAACCGGACCCGGTGCCCTGCCCGCAGACGAAACGGCTCGGCCCGCTCGAGGTCGCAGATCCCGACCGGGCAGCGGCCGATCAGGTGCCACCCGCCGGGAGCCTCCAGCGGATAAACGCCGGTCTGGAGACCGGCGATACCGACCGAGCCGGCCGGCACCCGCAGCCGGGGACTGCGCCGCCGCGGGATTGCGATCCGCGGCTCGACGGAACCCAGGTAGGCGAATCCCGGCAGGAACCCGAGCATATAGACGCGGTAGACGGCACCGCTGTGGAGTGCGACGACCTCGTCCGCGCTGCAGCCCGCGAAGGCCGCCACCTGCTCCAGGTCCGGACCATGGGGTCCCCCGTAGCACACCGGCAGCGCGACCTCGCCCCCGGCCTCGACGCTGCCGCGCTGGCGCTCGGCCGCGGTCTCCAGCTCGGCGGCGACGCGGCGCACGTCCGTCCGCAACGGATCGAAGACCACGGTGACGGTGCAGAATCCCTCCACCACGTCCAGAACGCCGGCGTGGCGCGCGGCGCGCAGCGCGGCGCCGACAGCCAGCGCCCGCGCGTTGACGGCCGGATCGATCCGCTGCTCGAACTCGACGGCGAGCGCGGCGTCACCCACGCGTGTCAGCGTCCAGCCGTCCATCACTCTCCCGGGCCGGCGAGGCGAGCGCCGCCAGGACCCGCTCGTGAGCGCCGCCGAAGTCGCCGTTCGACATCAGGACGACGCGGTCGCCCGCGCGGGCCTCGCGTGCGACGAGGCCGGCGATCTCCGGGGCGCCCGGCACGTGCCGGGCCGCCACCCCGCGCGCCGTCAGATCCGCCACGAGCATGCCTTCCGACAGGCGCTCCGACGCGGGCAGCGTCGAGCGGAACACGTCCGCCACGACCACCTCGTCCGCGAGCTGCAGCGCCTCGGCGAACGCACCCTGGAAGACCCGCCGGCAGGCGGTCGCCGAGCGCGGCTCGAACACCGCCCACAGGCGTCCTGCCGTCCCGGGCGCCCGCAGCGCCTGCAGCGTCTCGCGGACGGCGGTCGGATGGTGGGCGAAGTCGTCGTACACGGTGACGCCGCGCACCACCCCGCGCACCTCGAGCCGGCGCCGGACGCCGTGGAAATGTCCCAGCGCCGCGATCACGGCCGCCGGCGGGGCGCCCGCACAGGCCGCCGCCGCAACGGCGCCGAGCGCGTTGCGCACGTTGAAGGCGCCCAGCAGCGGCAGGACGGCGCTGCCGACCCGTTGCCCCCCGCGGAGGACATCGAACGCCGTCGCGTCCGACTCGTACCGGACGTGTCGCGCGCGCCAGTCCGCATCGTCGGCAAGACCGAACGTCTCCACGGCGCAGGGCGCCTCCGCGGCGAGAGCCGCGGCTTCCCCGTCGTCGGCGCACAGCAGCAGGCGGCCGCCGCGGGGCACCAGGCGCACCAGGCGCCTGAACGCGAGCCGCAGCTCGTCGAGGTCGCGGTAGATGTCGGCGTGGTCGAACTCGACGGCGTTGACGACGACGATCTCGGGCAGGTACTTGAGGAACTTCGCGGTCTTGTCGAAGAACGCGCTGTCGTACTCGTCGCCCTCGATGACGAACGGTCCGCCGCCGGAGCCGAGGCGGCCGCTGGTGCCGAAGTCACGCGAGACCCCGCCGATGAGGAAGCCCGGCTCGGCGCCGGTCTCCGCGAGCGCCCAGGCTGTCATGAACGACGTCGTCGTCTTGCCGTGCGTGCCGGCCACGACGATCGGCCGCGCGTTCCAGAGAAACTCCTCGCGCACGATCTCGGGCAGCGAGCAGTAGCGAATCCGCCGATCCAGCACGGTCTCGACCTCGGCGTTGCCCCGCGACACGGCGTTTCCGACGACAACGAGGTCCAGATCGTCCGGGATGTGCTCCGCGCGGTAGCCCTCGAGCGGCCGGATGCCGTGGCTGGCCAGCAGCTCGCTCATCGGGGGATAGGCGTGCTCGTCCGAGCCCCGGACGTCCAGCCCGCGCTCCTTGAGCAGCACCGCGACGGTTGCCATCGCCGTCCCGCAGATCCCGATGAGGTGCACCTTCCTCACGCGACCGCCGCCTCCTCCACGATGAGGCCCGGCCGCCGCCGGGCGGTCACGGTAACCGTCACCCCCAGCGGCAACGTCAGCGTCGGGCCGGCGGTATGCCCCGAGGGAAACCCGAACAGCACCGGGCCCGGAAAGTCGGCCAGCAACGCCGCGATCACCGACCGCGCGTCGCGGCCGGCGTCGTCGCGGCACGCCGGGAACTCGGCGCAGACGACGGCGGTCGCGGCGGCCAGCAGACCGGCCTGGCGGACCTGGGTGAGCATGCGGTCGATGCGGTACGGCCGCTCGCCGACGTCATCGAGGAACAGGACGTAGCCGTCGGGCGGCGTGAAGGCGAACGGGGTCGACAGCGACGCCAGCAACTGCGTGAGCGTGCCGCCGAGCAGCACGCCGCGCGCCTCGCCGCGGTTGAGGATCTCGACGCCGGTCGGACACAGCTCGCCCAGCGGCGCGGGCTCCGTCACGCAGCCCAGCAGCGAGCGCCGATCGTATCCCTCCTCGCGCTCGGCCAGATTGACGAGCATCGGCCCGTGGAAGCACACCAGGCCGCAGCCGATTGCCAGAAACGAGAGCAGCGCCGTCAGGTCGCTGCAACCGACGAGCGGCTTCGCGCTGCGCCGCATCTCCTCCACGTCGAGAAGCGGCAGGATCTGGGCGCTTCCGTACCCGCCGCGCACCGCGAAGATGCCGGCGATGTCCGGGGCCCGCCAGGCCGCGCGCAGCGCCGCCGCACGCTGCCCGGCCGGCCCCGCGAGATACCCGTTGCGCGCGAACACGCCCGCGTCGAAGACCGGCTCGAACCCGAGCGCCCGCAACTCCTCGACGCCCCTCGCAAAGGCCTCCCGCTCGAACGGGCTGGCCGGCGCCAGGACCGCCACCCGATCCCCGTGCCGCAGCGCGCGGGGCCTGCGCAGCGCCGGCACTACAGCGACTTCTCCATTTCCGCGGCGATGGCTGCATGCTCCTCACGCCCCACGAGCGCGCGCAACTCGGCGGACGGCGGCGGGCGCCACGCGCGGGCGCCGGCCAGGAAGCGGGCCTTCACGCGCTCCTGCCGCGCGAGAGCCTCCTCGACGCGCGCGCGGGGCAGTCGCTCCTGCTCCACCGCATGTATCAGGGCCTCGATCGCGGCGGCCTGTCGATCCGCGTCGGCGCCGCACAGCAGCAGCATGTCGCAACCGGCTGCGACCGCGCGCACGGCCGCCTCCTGCACCGCGTAGCGCCCGGCGATCGCCTTCATCTCCAGGTCGTCCGACAGAAGCAGGCCGTCGAACGCCAGCTCGTCCCTGAGCAGGCCGAGGATGCGCGGCGACAGCGTCGCGGGCAGGTGGTCGTCGAGGGCGGGATACAGGACGTGCGCGGTCATGATGGTGGCGACCCCGGCCGCCGCGGCCGCGCGAAACGGCTGCAGCTCGACCGCGCGCAGGCGGTCCGCCGCATGGGACACGACCGGCAGCTCGGCGTGCGAGTCGGCATCCGTGTCCCCGTGGCCCGGGAAATGCTTGCCGCAGGCCGCGACCCCGCCCGCCTGCAGCGCATCCACCACGGCCGCGCCCAGGCCGGCCACGTGCCCGGCCTCCGCGGACAACGCCCGATCGCCGATCACGGGGTTGTCCGGGTTGGTGTCCACGTCGAGCACCGGCGCATAGTCGAGCGTCACGCCGACGGCTCGCAGCTCGCAGGCCAGCGCCCGTCCGAAGCGGGCGGCCAGCGCCGGGTCGCCGCGCCCCAGCGCCCGCATCGGCGGCCAGCGCGTGAACGGCGCCCCGAGGCGGGCGACGCGCCCGCCCTCCTGGTCGACGCTGACCCAGGGCGGCAGCTCGCCCGGCAGGGCGTGCGCCGCCAACGCCACCTCGGCCACCTGCTCCGGCGACTCGATGTTCCGGCCGAACAGGATGACGCCCCCGAGCCCCGCGTCGCCGGCCAGCGAGCGCAACTCGCGCGGAATCGACGCGCCCCCGAAGCCGGCAATCACCAACTGACCGATCCGGCGGCGAAGGGGGCTCGACATGGCAAGCGCAACCGCGCGCCGCGGCGGGCAATCGAGCGCAACGGTGCTCACATTATAATGCGCGCGTGCGGGTTCGCTCATCGGCCCCCACCCGGTTGGACCTGGCCGGTGGGACCCTCGACATCTGGCCCCTCTATCTCCTGCACGAGGGCGCGCGCACCATCAACGTCGCGATCACGCTGCGGGCCGAGTGCGTGGTGTCGGACCACGCGGCGGGCGGCCTGCACGCGACCTCGCGCGACACCGGGGCCGTGCTGCGGGCGGCCCACTGGTCCGCCCTCACCGGCGACGAGGAACCGCGGCTCGTGGCCCGGCTCCTGCGCCACTTCCAGGCCGCGGATCTCAGCGTCGTCACCGGGTCGCAGTCCCCGGTCGGCGCCGGGCTCGCCGGGTCGTCGGCGCTCAACATTGCGCTCTGCGCCGCGCTGGCCGCCCGGCAGCGGCAGTCGTACGCGCCCGAGGCGCTGATCGACCTGGCGCTGAACCTCGAGGCGCAGGTGATCCGCGCGCCCACCGGCGCCCAGGACTACCGGCCGGCGGTCTACGGCGGCCTTGCCTGCCTCGAGCTCGGACCCGCCGGCGTCCGGCGCCGGGCCCTGTCGATCGATCCGCGCGAGCTCGACGAGCGGATCGTCGTCGTCTACACGGGGGACTCTCGAAACTCCGGCGTCAACAACTGGGAGATCATGCGGCGCCACCTGGACGGGGACCGCCAGGTCGTCGACGCGCTCGGCCGCATTCGCGACGTCGCCGCGGCCATGGAGGACGCGTTGGAACGGCGCGACTGGCCGGCGGTCGGCCGGCAACTGGCGGACGAGTGGACCATCCGGAAGCGCCTGGCGCCCAACGTGTCGACGCCCGCCATCGACGCGCTCGTCGACGCGGGCCGCGCCGCCGGGGCCCGGGCGGCCAAGGTGTGCGGCGCCGGCGGTGGCGGCTGCGTCCTGTTCCTGGCCGACCCGCCCGCCGTCCCGGCGGTCCGCGAGGCGCTGGCGGCCCGGGGAGCGCGGATCCTCGATGTCGGCGTCGACACCGAGGGGCTCCGCGTCCAGAGCGAATGAGCCTCCGCCGCGGCGGCGTGTCGCGGGATCCCCGGCGCTGCCCGCCCGGCGGGCGTCACCTTCCGGCTCGCCGACTCGTCGCCGCGTGTGACCGATGACCCGCCGCACGATCGAGTCCATCCGGCGCCTCTACTTCCGGACCACCGAAACGACCGTCGAGCGGGATCTCGCGCAGGCGATCGAGCTGTTCAGGACGCTGCCCGACGAGCGGAGCCGCCAGCAGGCGGCGGTCTACATGGACGGGCTGTCGCAGATGCGCTCCGAGTGGCGGCTCGCCCGGCGCAAGAGCCGCACCGCGCGGCCACGGAAGAAGCGATAGAGGGCCCCGGCTAGCTTGCACGCCGGCCCGCGGCCCAGGCGGACCGGATCTCGTCGACCAGGCGCCGGAGTTCGGCCGGGGGCGCACCGCCGAGCGCGGCGAAGAGTCCGATGGCCGCCAGCCCGGCCGCGCCGCTGGCGGCGACCTCGGGGACGCGCTCGAGCGTGATGCCGCCGATGGCCAGGACGGGAACCGGGAGCGTCCCGGCCGCTCCCCGCAGCGCGCCGGCTTCGAGCGGAGGCCGGCCCGGCTTCGAGGCGGTCTCGAAGACGGAACCGAGCAGAACGTAGTCGAGCCCCCCCGCGGCGGTCACCCGCATCCCCTCGTCCAGGCCGTGGATGGAGCGCCCGACGATCCAACCGGCCGGCGTGCTCGCCCGCACCCGGGCCGCGGAGAACGAGCCGCCCTTGAGATGCACGCCCGCGGCGCCGTGCGCCAGCGCGACGTCGACGCGGTCGTTGACGAGGACGCGAGTGCGCGTGCCGCGCGTGCTTTCGACGGCACGCGCCACCAGGCTGCCCAGGGCGCGGTCGCCCAGACCCGGCTCCCGTATCTGCACGAGGTCGATGCCGGCCGCGGCCGCCATGCCGATGAGGGCCCGGAGCGGCTCCGGGTCGCCTCGGTCCCCGCCGGCCAGGCGCATCCGATCGGTGACCAGGCAGAGTACGGGAGGCGTCAGATCAAGCGGCATCGGGCCCGCTCCAACGCGCGGCGCGAGGCTGCCGCGGACCGCCGGCCCGCACGGCGCTCAGGGCTGGCGAGCGGCATCGGCCCACAGCGATCCGCCCGCACGCGCCGCCGGCCGCGAGAAGACTCTGTACATGGCGGCGGCCAGGTCGACCGTCGCCGCACCGACGCTGAGCACGCCGACACCCGTGACGGCGCCCCGGACGACATGGCTGGTCAGAACGGCCTGCAGGATTGGCAGCGACTCGACGAAGTAGTTGCGGTCCCAGTACACCGTCCAGGGCGCGACGGCGAGCACCAATCCGGCCTCGGCGAAATAGATGACGAGCAGGACATGGAGGAAGCGTGTGATGTCATCCTCCCGGTCGGCCGGCGGCGAGGACTCGCAGCGCAGCGTGGACCGGTCGTGGCGCTGCCCCCATCAGCCCATCCTATCAGACAGCTCAGACAGCGATCGCGGCCGGAACGAGCGCCGGTGGGCCGGCGAGTAGCCGAACCGCCGCAGCGCCTCGAGATGCCGTTGCGTCGCGTAGCCCTTGTGCCGATCGAACCCGTAGCGCGAGTCCGCCTCGTGCAGCCGGCGCATCTGCCGGTCGCGCGTCACCTTCGCCACGATAGAGGCCGCGGCGACGGCCGCGCAGCGGCGGTCCCCGCCGCGGATGGCGCGCTGGTCAACGGCCAGGTCGGGTATCGAAAAGCCGTCGACGAGCACGAAGTCGGGCGCCGGGACGAGCGCGGCCACGGCGTCCCGCATCGCCCGCAGCGAGGCCCGGTGGATGTCGAGCCGGTCGATCTCGCCCGGGTCGACCGCGGCGAGCGCCCAGGCGGCGGCCCGCTCGACCACCTGCGCGTAGAGGCGCTCGCGCGCCGACGGGGTCAGGAGCTTCGAGTCGCGCAGGCCGCGCACGGGCCGGTCGGGCGCGAGCACTACGGCGGCCGCGACGACGGGACCCGCGAGGCACCCGCGCCCGACCTCGTCCACGCCGGCCACGCGCTCGAATCCCCGCCGCCGGATCGCGTTCTCGATCGTGCGCCGCGCCGAGGGCCGGGGCACGGGCCCTATCTGCGGCGGCGCTCCCGCATGCGGGCGGCCTTGCCGCGGAGCTTGCGGAGGAAGTAGAGCTTGGCACGGCGCACCCGGGCCGAGCGGACCACCTCTATCCTGTCGATGATTGGGGAATGCAGCGGAAAGATCCGCTCGACCCCCTGGCCGAACGACACCTTCCGCACGGTGAAGGTCGCGCGGGCGCCGCCCCGGTGCTGGGCGATCACGACCCCCTCGAACACCTGGATGCGCTCCTTGTCGCCTTCCCGCACCTTGACGTGGACGCGCACGGTGTCGCCCGGTCGCATGTCGGGCCGTTCGCGTAGCTGGGGCCGTTCAACCGCCTCGATCGCGTTCATATCCCTGCTCCTGCCTTGCGAGCCTGCCCGGGCCCTTGCAGGTCCTGCAGGATCTCGCGTTCCTCTTCGTCGAGAACGCTGTGCCGCAACAGGTCCGGGCGCCGCTCGATGGTCCGGCGCACCGCCGCCCGCTTCCGCCAGCGTCGAATCTCGGCGTGGTTGCCCGAAACGAGCACCTCCGGCACCCGGCAGCCGTCCAGATCCGCCGGACGGGTGTAGTGCGGCCAGTCCAGCAGATTCCGCGTGAACGAATCCGCCCGCACGGACTCCGCGTCGCCGACGACGCCCGGCACCAGCCGCGCCACGGCCTCCACGACGACCAGCGCCGGAAGCTCGCCGCCACTGACCACGTAGTCGCCGATCGAGAGCTCCTCGGTGGCCACGTGCTCGCGCACTCGTTCGTCGACTCCCTCGTAGCGCCCGCAGAGCAGCACGACGTGGTTCAGCCCGCTCAGGCGCACGGCCTCGGCGTGCGTCAGCGGCGCGCCCTGCGGCGACATGAGCACGACGGCGTCTGGCGCGCCCCGGTGGCGCCGCAGGTGCCGGGCTGCCCGCACGAACGGCTCCGGCTTCATCACCATGCCCGGGCCGCCCCCGTACGGCACGTCGTCGACGGTGCGCCGCCGATCCCGGGCGAACGACCTGAGATCGTGCACGGCGACGTCGAGAATCCCGCGCTCCGCAGCACGAGCGATCAGCCCTTCCGACAGCAGCGCGCCGACCATCCGCGGGAAGATCGTGACGATGTCGAACTTCACGCTGCTTCACCGCCGGCGATTCAGCTCCAGCAGCCCGTCGGGCGGATCGACGACGATCAGCCCGCGCTCCGGGTCGACTCGAACGCAGATCGGCTCCACCAGCGGCACGTCGATCTCGACGTCCGCGCCAGCGGCCGCGCCGGCCGGGCGCACCAGCAGGCGATGCGCGCCCGCGGCGCGGTGGACCGCCGTCACCGTGCCGACCGGCTCGCCGTCGGCGGTCCGCACTGCGCAGCCGATGAGCTGGTGGTGGTAGTACGTGCCGGCCGGCAGTGCCGCCAGCTCGGTCTCGGGAACGCGCAGCTCGACCCCGGCCAGCGCCTCCGCCTGCGTCATGGTGTCGACGCCCCCGAGCAGCACGACGGGCCGGCCGGCATGGAACCTCGTGGCGACGATCCGGAACGACCGCGCGCGACCGTCGATGCAGGCGTGCAGCACGTTGCCGTCCCGGAAGCGCTGCTCGGGAAAATCCGTCTCGGGATTGATGATCACCTGTCCCCGGTTCCCGTGAGCCCGCGCGACGCGTCCCACCACCGCCAGCGCGTCCCAGGCAACCGTCTCGCCTTCATTCATCGGCATCCAGGAAATCCACGCGCGCGAGGTCGCCGTCGAGCTCGGCCGCGGCCAGCGCGAGCGCGCGGATCGCCTCCGCCGTGCGCCCCTGCCGGCCGATGAGCTTGCCCAGGTCGCCCGCCTCGGTCCGCAGCGCCACGCGCGTCCCGTCCCGCCGGTCCGTCTCCGTCACGGTTACCGCGTCCGGATGATCGACCAGCGCGCGCGCCACGACCTCGACCACGTCTCGCGCACGGGTCATGCGCCTGCCTGCTGGCCCGCGGGTGCGTCCGGAGCCTGCGGCGCCGCGCTGCCGCCCTCGTCCGCCGGCGCAGGATGGCGGACCAGCAGGGTGCGCACCGTATCGCTGGGCTGCGCGCCGCGCGCCATCCAGTGCTGCAGCCGTTCACGGTCCAGCACCAGCGTTTCCGGCCGGGCGGTCGGGTTGTAGTGGCCCAGCACCTCCAGCGCGCGCCCGTCGCGCGCGGTGTGCGACTCGGTAACCACCACTCGGAAATACGGCCGCTTCTTGGCCCCTACCCGCCGCATTCGAATCGTGAGCATGCGTCTCCTACCTCTCAGGGCTTCCATCAGACGGGGCTGCGCGCCTGGCGCTCAACCGGGCATCCGCCGCGGCCCGAACGTCCCGGGACCCGCGCGGCCGCGGCGGGCCTTCGACTTGCGCTTCCGCCCGGCCATGCCCCGCACAGTCTTGAGCATCTTCCGCATCTGCGCGAACTGCCGCAGCAGGCGATTGACCGCCTCCACCGAGACGCCGCTGCCCCGTGCGATGCGCTTGCGCCGGCTGCCGTCGATCAGCACCGGCCGGCGGCGTTCCTCGGGCGTCATCGAGTCGATGATCGCCGCCGTTCGCGACAGCTCGCGCGGATCGATCTCGGGCCGGCCGCCCGGGAGCGCGCCCAGGCCCGGGATGAAGCCCGCGAGCTGCTCGAGGGGCCCCATCCGCCGGACCATCCCCAATTGCTCGCGCAAATCTTCCAGGGTGAGCTGATCGCGAAGCAGCCGCTGCTCTACCTCCTGCGCGCGGTCCCGCGTGACCGCCTGCTCCGCCCGCTCGACCAGGGTCAGGATGTCGCCCATGCCGAGCATGCGCGACACCACGCGCTCCGGCCGGAACGGCTCGAAGTCGTCGAGCCGTTCGCCCACGCCGCCGAAGACGATCGGCACGCCGACCACCGCCACGATCGACAGCGCCGCGCCCCCGCGGGCGTCACCGTCCATCTTGGTCAGCACAATCCCGGTGATCCCGAGGCGCTGATGAAACTCGCCGGCGCTCCTGACGGCATCCTGGCCCGTCATCGCGTCACCGACATACAACCGGTCCGACGGCTCGACGACCGCCGCGATCGACTCCAGCTCGGCCATCAGCGGGTCGTCGATGTGCAGCCGCCCGGCCGTGTCGACGATGACCACGTCGCAACCGAGCGCCCTGGCCTGCGCGACCGCGGACCGGGCGCGCTCGGCCGGTTGGGGTACGTCCGCCGGATCGTGAACGCGCAGGCCGGCTTCCCGGCCCACCACGTTGAGCTGCGTGATCGCCGCGGGCCGCCGTACGTCGGTCGACACCAGCAGCGGATGGCGCCCCTGGCCGGCCAGCCAACGCCCCAGCTTGGCGGACGTGGTCGTCTTGCCGGAACCCTGCAGGCCGAGCAGCATGACCACCTGCGGCCGGCGGCCGCCGGCCGCGAGCTGCGGCGCCGGGTCGCCGAACAGCGCGAGCAGCTCCTGCCTGACGATGCCGACCACCTGCTGCGCGGGCGTCAGGCTGGCGAGCACGGCCCGGTCGACCGCCCGGTCCCGCACGCGATCAATGAACGCCTTGACGACCTTGAAGTTGACGTCCGCCTCCAGCAGCGCCAGGCGAATCTGGCGCAGGGCCGACTCGACCGTCTCGGGCGTCAGCCGGACCTCGCCACGCAGCGTGGAGAACACGTCGCGGAAGCGGTTGCCGAGGGCGTCGAACATGCTGGAACCGGATGGATAGATAGCGCCTAAGCGACTCAAGAACAGCCGTTTATCCTAGCGCGTGCGCGGCCGTGGAGTCAATCGAACGCCGCCGCAAGGCGCGCACCGCGCGCCTCGGCGGGAGCGGCGCGAGGCAGGGGGGTCCCCGCTCACACCGACGAGAGCTTGTGCCCCAGCTTCTCTTTCTTCGTCTTGAGGTAGGCCCGGGCGAATGCCGGCGCCGACACCTCGAGCGGCAGGGTCTCGCCCACCGACAGCCCGTAGCCCTCGAGCCCGACGAACTTGCGCGGGTTGTTGGTCAGGAGGCGCATCGCCTGCACGCCGAGATCTCGCAGGATCTGGGCGCCGATCCCGTAGTCGCGCTGGTCCGCCTTGAACCCGAGGCGCTCGTTGGCCTCGACGGTGTCGAGACCCTGATCCTGCAGCTCGTAGGCGCGCAGCTTGTTGCCGAGACCGATCCCCCGCCCCTCCTGGTTGAGATACAGGAGCACGCCGCGGCCCTCCGACGCGATGCGCTGCATCGCCGCGTCGAGCTGCCGGCCGCAGTCGCAGCGCGACGAGTGGAACACATCGCCCGTCAGGCAACGCGAGTGGACCCGCACCAGGATGTCCCGCCCGTCGCCGATGTCGCCCCTGACGACGGCCACGTGCGTCTCCCCGTCGATCACGCTCTCGAAGGCATAGGCCTGGAACAGGCCGTGGTCGGTCGGCAGCCGGGCGGAGGCAATCCGCTTGACGAGCCGGTCGTTCCGCATGCGGTACTTGATCAGGTCCGCGATCGTGATCAGCGGCAGCCCGTGCCGGCGCGCGAAGCGCGTCAACTGCTTCACCCGCGCCATGGTGCCGTCGTCGTTCATGATCTCGCAGATCACGCCGGCCGGATAGAGTCCCGCCAGGCGCGCCAGGTCGACCGCCGCCTCGGTCTGCCCGGCGCGCACGAGCACGCCGCCCCGCCGCGCGCGCAACGGGAACATGTGCCCCGGCTGGGCCAGGTCGGACGGCTTCGTGTCCGGATCGATCGCGGCGCGGACCGTCGCCGCACGGTCGGCCGCGGAAATCCCCGTGCTGGTCACGCCCTTGGCCTCGATCGATACCGTGAAGGCGGTCTCGTAACGCGAGGTGTTGCGGTCGACCATCATGGGAATCCGCAGCTGCTCGAGCCGCTCGGCGGTCATCGGCAGGCAGATCAGCCCGCGACCGTGGCGCGCCATGAAGTTGATGGCCTCCGGCGTCACCTTTTCCGCGGCAATCGTCAGATCGCCCTCGTTCTCGCGGTCCTCGTCGTCGACCACGATGACCATCTCGCCGTTCCTGATGGCCTCGATGGCGGCGGCGACCGGCGCAAACGGACTCGCGCGCCGGGTCACGCGCCGGGGCCCCGGCGGCCGCGTCCGATCCGGCTTCCGTTCTGTGCTCACCTCTGATCTCCCGCAGAAGGGGGCGGACCTGCCGCCGGCAGCGCCCCGCCCCGAACGGCCTCCACCGCCCGGAGCACGTACTTCCCGATGATATCGCACTCGAGATTGACGGCATCGCCCGCGGCGGCGGCGTGCAGGTTCGTCTCCCGCCACGTATGCGGCACGATCTGGACGTCGAACCGGCCGCGGTCCGGCGCGATCACCGTCAGGCTGATGCCGTCGACGGCAATCGACCCCTTCTCGACGATCAGCGCCTGCAGGTGGGGCGGAAACCCGACGCGGATCCGGTGGAAGTCGGCCTCGGCGAGGATCTCCTCGATGCGGCCGACGCCGTCCACGTGGCCGAGCACGAAGTGCCCTCCCAGCCGGCCGTCGGCGCGGACCGGCCGCTCGAGGTTGACGAGCGTGCCGGCGGTCGCGTTCCCGAGCGCCGTGACCCGCGCGGTCTCGGGCGACACGTCGGTATCGAACGAACGGCCGTCGGTCCGGACGACCGTCAGGCACACCCCGTTGACCGCGACGCTGTCGCCGACGGACAGCTCGCCGGCCAGCCCGGAGGCGACGCGCAGCGCGCGGCCGGACGGCTTCGACGCGACGGCCGCGACACGCCCGACGGACTCAATCAGGCCGCTGAACATCACCCTGTATCAGGACATCGGGACCGTGCCGCTCGACGCGGGCGGCGCCCAGCCTGGCTACCGCGACGAGGTCGTCCAGCCACGGGACGCCGTCGCCGCCGAACGCGTGCGGGGCGATGTAGCGCTGCACGCGGTCGACGACGCCGGAATTCCAGGCGGCGCGGTGCACCGCCGCCCCGCCCTCGAGCAGCAGCGATGTCACCTCGAGCTCGGCGAGCCGGGTCATTGCCTCCGTCAGCGTGCCGCTCTCGACAGGCTCGAGCGTCGCGCCCGCCGCCCGCAGCCGGTCCGCGGCCGCGGGCTGCTCGCGCAGCGCACGGCGGGTCGTGACGATCAGCACCGGGCCCGCATCCAGGGTGCGCAGCATCCGCGCGCCGGGAGGCGTCCGCAACCGGCGGTCCAGAACGACCCGCGTCAGCGGACGGGACCGCGGCGCGCCGCGCGCCGTCAACAGCGGGTCGTCGACCAGGACCGTGGTCGAGCCGACGCCGATCGCATCGACCTCGGCCCGCGTCCGGTGCACGGCCGCAGCCGCGGCCGCGCCGGTGATCGGGGTTCGTGTCCCCGCGCGCATCGCGATCCGGCCGTCGAGACTCGTCGCGATCTTCACGATCACGAACGGACGCCGCCGCGTGGCCCAGGTGAGGAACACCTCGTTGAGCCTCGCGGCCGCCGCCCGCCGCACGCCGACGTCCACCTGCAACCCGCGCGCGCGGAGGTAGGCCACGCCGGCGCCGGCCACCCGCGGATGCGGATCGCCGACCGCGATCACGACGCGCCGGAGCCCGGCGTCGACGATGCGCGGCGCACACGGCCCGGTGCGCCCGGTATGGGAGCACGGCTCCAGCGTGCAGTACAGCGTCCCGTTGCGCGCCCTGCCGCCAGCCTCGTCCAGCGCCCGCACCTCCGCGTGCGCCTCGCCCGCGCGCGCATGGAACCCGCTGCCCACCACCTCGCCCTGGTCGGAAACCACCACCGAACCCACCATCGGGTTCGGGCTGGTCCGCCCGCGGCCCCGCGCGGCCAGCGCGAGGGCGCGATCCATGTGCGCCTCGTCGACGCCGCCCTGCACGGTCACTACCATTGGGTCGCGAACAACGCCTCGACGTACGTGTCGGCGGCAAACGGGAGCAGGTCGTCGAGCGTCTCGCCGACGCCGACGTAGCGGATTGGAAGCCCGAGCTCGGACGCGATGGCCACCGCAATGCCGCCCTTCGCGGTCCCGTCTATCTTCGTCAGGACGATCCCCGTCACGCCGGCCCGATCGAGGAACTGCCTGGCCTGCACCAGCCCGTTCTGGCCCACGGTCGCGTCGAGCACCAGCAGCACCTCGTGCGGCGCCCCGGCCACCGCCCGTGCCGCGACCCGGCGCATCTTGTCGAGCTCAGCCATCAGGTCGGCACGGGTGTGCAGCCGCCCGGCCGTGTCGACGAGCACGACGTCGCGGTCCCGGGCCTGTCCGGCCTGAATGGCGTCGAACACGACCGCCGCCGGATCGCCGCCCTCCCGCGCGCGCACGAGATCGACGCCGGCGCGTTCCGCCCACACCTGGAGCTGGTCCACGGCGGCCGCCCGGAAGGTGTCGGCGGCACAGATGAGCGGCCGGCGGCCTTCCTGCCGCAGCAGACGCGCCAGCTTCCCGACCGTCGTCGTCTTGCCGGAACCGTTGACGCCGACGACGAGCACGACCTGCGGCGACGCGCCGCTCGCGGCGACCGGTCGGGTCCCGGACAGTATCCGCAGGATTTCCTGTTTCAGCAGCTCCTGCAGCCCGGGCGCGTCCGGCGCGGCCGACAGCCGGCCGAGCCCGGCCGTGATGCGCTCCGTGGCGGCCACCCCCACGTCCGCCTGCAGCAGCACCTCCTCGAGCGCCTCGAGCGTCTCGGGACCGGCCGGCCGCGCAGCCGGCCCGCGGCCCGCATGGACGATGCCGTCGATCCGCTCGCCGAGCTCGACCGCGGTCCGCCGCAGCCCCGCGCGCAGCCTGTCGAGCAGCCTCACCCGGCCTCCGCCTCGGACCGCTGCCGTCGCAGCATCAGCTCCTCCACCGCCGCCCGCGGCGCCTTCCGACCAGCCAGCACGTCGGCCATCTGCGACGCGATGGGCAGCTCGACCCCGTGGCGCCCCCCCAGGGCCAGCGCGGCGCCCGTGGTCCGGATCCCCTCCGCCACCGTCTTCATCTCCGCCAGGATCTCGGGCAGACGACGGCCTCGACCCAGCTCGATGCCGACCGACCGGTTGCGACTGAGCCGACCGGTGCAGGTCAGCACCAGATCGCCCAGGCCGCTGAGACCGGCCAGGGTTTCCCGGCGCCCGCCGACGGCCGCTGCCAGGCGCGAAATCTCGGCGAGTCCGCGTGTGATCAGGGCCGAGCGGGCATTGTCGCCCAACCCCAGCGACTCGGCGGCGCCGGCCGCAATCGCGATGACGTTCTTGAGTGCGCCGCCAATTTCCACGCCGACGATGTCCTCCGTCGCGTACAGGCGGAAGTAGCGGGCGCGGAACTCGCGCTGCACGGCCGCGACCGTCTCCGCGCGGCGCCCGGCCACCGCTACCGCCGTCGGCGCCTCGCGGGCCAGCTCCAGCGAGAAGCTCGGACCGGACAGCACGGCGATCGGCTGCCCGGCGCCGAGCTCCTGCCCGATCACCTCCGACATGCGCAGCAGCGTCTCCACCTCGAGTCCCTTCGTGGCGCTGACGACCACGGCCTCGCGCGCCAGGAGGGGGCTCGCGCGCCGGATCACGTCCCGCGTGCCGTGCGACGGCACGGCCGAGACGACGCACGCCGCGCCGCGCAGCGCAAGCTCCAGATCGGCCGTCAGCCCAATCGACGCCGGCAGCTCGACGCCGGCCAGGTAGGTGCTGTTCACACGGGTCGCGGTCAGCTCGGCGACCAGCGCCTCGCTTCTGGCCCACAGGGTGACGTCCTTGCCGAGCCGCGCGAGATGGACGGCCAGCGCCGTGCCCCAGCCGCCCCCGCCCAGCACCGTGACCTGCTGCATCAGCACGTGGCCTCTCTCGATTCGGCCCCCGGTCGGGGCGGGCCGCCGAGCTTCACCTCCGAGACGATACGATACTCGGCGCCGGCGGCCGAGAGCCGGCTCTCCACCAGCACCACCCGGTCGACGAGCCAGGCCGTCGGCGGTGGCACGATGGCCCCCAGCTCGGCCTCGAGCGCGCGGCGCGCCGGCGGCCGGCCGGGCCGCAGGCGTCCCACGGTCAGATGCGCCCGATAGGGGCGGCCGTTCGGCGGGCAGCCCAGTGGCGCGAGGCATCTCCCGACAGCCTGCCGCAGGACAGCCAGCTCCGCGCCCCCTTCGCCAATCCCCAGCCAGAGCACGCGCGGCGGGCCGTGCGCAGGAAACAGGCCGGCCGGGCCCAGGGCGGCACGAAACGGCGGCCGGCTGCCCGCCGCGCCGAGCGCCGCGGCGACTGCCGCGGCGGTGTCCGCGCTCCTCTCACCCAGAAACTGCAGGGTCAGGTGGAGGTTGCGGGGCTCAATCCACCTGACGGACCCCGTTGGGAATACCTGCAGGCGCCGGGCCCTGTCAATCGCCCCCGCCACGGCGTCACGAGCCGCGGGATCGAGCGTTGCTGCGACGAAGAGGCGCATGTCGTCTACCGCAACAGCGCGCGGCGCAGGAGATCGAGCGCGGCCTGGGAGGCCTGGAACTTCACCTGCTCGCGTTCGCCGGGCAGACTCAGCCGGCGGACCCGCTGCAGCCCTTCCGGGCCGGCCAGCGCCACGTACACGGTGCCGACCGGCTTGTCGGCCGACCCGCCCCCCGGCCCCGCGATGCCGGTCACCGCGATGCCGTACTCGACGCCGCCCCGCTCGCGGGCCCCCGTCGCCATCGCCCGCGCCACCGGCTCGCTGACGGCACCGTGCGCCGCGATCGACGCGGCGTCCACGCCCAGCAGCGCAGCCTTGGCCTCGTTGCTGTAGACCACCCACCCGGCCTGGACGTACGCCGAGCTGCCGGCAACGTCCGTGAGGCGCGACGCGACGAGCCCCCCCGTGCACGATTCGGCGACCGCGACCCGGGCGGCGCGCTCTCGCAGCATGCCTCCCACGACGGCCTCGAGCTGCGACCCGTCGCTGCTCACCAGATCGCGTCCCAGCACGCCCGCCAGCTCGGAAGTCGCCTGGTCCAGCGCGCCGACGGCGGCATCCTCCGTCGCGCCGCGCGCCGCGAGGTGCAGCTCGATCTGTCCCAGCGACGCGAGGATGCTCGTCTCGATCGGCACCGGCCCCGACCGCCACCGCGAGTACACGGGATGCGCGGCCTCGTCCACGTGCGACTCGGTGCGGCCGGTCACGCGGATCACGCGCCGAAAGATCCCGTGCCCGCTGCTCAACGGCGCGATCCGCTCCCGCGCAACCACCTCGAGCATGGCGCGCAGCTCGCGCGGCGGACCCGGCAGCGCCACGCACGCGGCGCCGGACCGCTCGATCCACAGTCCCGGCGCCGTTCCCTTCGCGTTGGCGAGCGCAGCGGCGCCCCGCGGCACGAGCGCCTGGCGGCGGTTGATGGCGGGCATGGGCAGCCCGCGGGCGGAGAACCGGGCCCGGATGGAGGCCACCACGCCCTCGTCCTCGTCCAGCGGCAGCCCGAAGACGGCCGCGACCGTCTCGCGCGTGATGTCGTCATCCGTCGGGCCGAGGCCGCCGCTGGTCACGACGAGGTCGGCCCGCGACAGGGCCAGCTTCAGCGCGTCGGCCAGATCGTCGCGGTGATCGCCGACGACGGCCTTGTACCGCACCCGGATGCCCAGCTCGTTCAGCCGCTGCGTCACGAAGAGCGAGTTGGTGTCGATCCGGCTCGGGGTGAGCAACTCCGAACCGACCGCGATGATGACCGCTCGGGACATCCGGGCCGCGGGCATCAGGACACCGTGACGGGAGTCCCCGCCCAGAGCAGCAGGCGCAGCACCAGGTGTGCGTACAGGCCGGCGATCACGTCGTCGGCCATCACCCCCCACCCGCCCGGCAGCCGCTCCGCCCAGCGCGCGGGGAACGGCTTGACGACGTCGAAGAAGCGGAACGCGAGGAACCCGGCCAGAACGCCGCCCCAGGTTGGCTGGAGCGCCAGCAGCGTGATCAGCATGCCGGCCACCTCGTCTATGACGACCGCACCGGGATCGGTCTCGCCGAAGTGGCGCTCGCTCGCCGCCGACGACCACACGCCGACCGCCAGGACCACGGCCAGCACACCGAGCTCGACCTGCGTGCCGCCGAGCAGGCCTGCGGCGCCGTACAGCCCGAGGCCGGCGATCGAACCGGCCGTACCCGGCGCGACCGGCACGTATCCGACGTATCCGCAGGTAGCGATGAAGATGCTGGGCTTGCGCATCTCTCAGGAACAGCCGACCCGCCGACACGGTGCTCCCAAGGCCATGCAGAAGCGGAATTATACCGTATCGTTACACGGGGCCGCGCGCCGCCGGAATGCGAACGAAGCCCGATGACGCCGCTCATCGAAGCCGTGCCGAACGTCAGCGAGGGACGCCGCAGGGAGGTCGTGGAGCGGCTGGTGCGGGCCGCGGGCGGCGGGAGCGGCCGGCGCCTGCTCGACTGCTCGTCCGATCCCTCCCACAACCGCACCGTTCTCACCCTCGTCGGCGATCGGGAGGGGTTGCTGGCCGCGCTGCTGGCGCTCTACGAGGTCGCGACGGACGCCATCGACCTGCGCACCCACCGCGGCGAGCACCCGCGCGTCGGCGCGGTCGACGTGGTGCCGTTCGTGGCGCTCGACGGCGTCTCGACCGGCGACTGCGTCGCGCTCGCGCGAACGTTGGGACGCACCGTTGCGGAGCGCTTCGGCATTCCCGTCTTCCTGTACGAGGATGCGGCCACGCGGCCCGAGCGGCGGGCGCTCGAAGAGATTCGCAGGGGACAGCTCGACGGCCTCGCCGAGCGCATGGCGCGCGAGCCCGACGCCTGGCGGCCGGACTTCGGGCCCCGCGCGCCACACGCCACGGCGGGTGTCTCGGTAGTCGGCGCCAGGCCGATCCTCATTGCGTTCAACGTCAACCTGGACACGGACGACGTGCGGATCGCCCGCCGCATCGCCCGTACCGTGCGGGCCAGCAACGGTGGTCTCCCCCACGTCAAGGCGATCGGCGTGCACCTCGCCGAGCGGGGCGCGGCGCAGGTGTCGATGAACCTCACGGACTACACGCAGACGCCGCTCCACCACGCGTTCGAGGCCGTCGAGCGCGAGGCCGGCCGGTTGGGCGTGCGCGTTGCCGGCAGCGAGGTCGTCGGCCTCGTCCCCGCCGCGGCACTGATCGAGTCGGCGGTCAGCCGTCTTCGCCTCGACCGCTTCCGGCCGGCTCAACTGCTCGACGTGCGCACCGGCTCGCCGCTGGACACTCAACGCTCCTTGGCGTCGAGCAACCCGCGCAGCTCCGTCATGAACTCGGAGACGTCCCGGAAGTGCCGATAGACCGATGCGAACCGCACATAGGCGACCTTGTCCAGCGCCCTGAGCTCCTGCATCACCAGGGCGCCGACCTCCGCCGTCGAGATCTCCTTCTCGGGCCGCTCCTGCAGGCTGGCCTCCACCCGATTGGCGACCGCTTCGAGGGCCGCCACGCTGACCGGACGCTTCTCGCAGGCCTTGAGCAGGCCCGCGATCACCTTCTCGCGCCCGAACCGTTCGCGGGAACCGTCCTTCTTGACGACCATGTACGGAATGTCGTCCATCCGTTCGTAGCTGGTGAACCGCCGGCCGCAGCCCAGACACTCCCGCCGGCGGCGGATGACGTCGCCTTCCTTGCTCTCGCGGGAGTCGACCACCTTGTCCTTGAGGTGACCGCAGAAAGGGCACTTCATGATGCGCGCCGTTCCTCCGCGCCGGCCGGCCGGGGGGCCGCGCCGACGCCGGACATCCCGGCCGCGGCCGCTGCCGCGGGCGTTGCCGCGTCACGCCGCACCAGGCTCCGCAGCCCGGCGAGGTGCATGCCGTCCCGCGCCATGAACACGAGCCCCAGCGCGGTGACCGGCCCGAACCACAGCAGATGCAGCACCAGCGCGGCGCCAACCGCCTGCTCCGCGGAGGCCCCGTAGAGCGTGGTCGCGCCCAGTTGGTACGCCGCATGATATCCGCCGACGCCGCCGGGCGTGGGCACCGCCACGCCCACCACCGCCAGCGTCATGAGGATCGCCGCCCCCGTCAGGTGCACGTCGATGCCGAACGCCCGCGACGCGCACCAGAGGCTCGCCGCGACGGACGCCCAGATCGGGAACGACCACGCCAGCGCCGTGCCGAGCGGGCCGCGGCCGCGCGTTGCCGCCACCGCTTCCAGAAACCGCTGTACCGTCGCCGCGAACCGCTCCATCCACCGGTGCGGCAACCGCGACAACAGCCGCCGCGCCCCGCGCCCCGCCCGTTCGGGATCGGCGGCCGCGCCGAGCATGATGCCGAACCCCGCGACCGCGAGCAGGCCGGCGACGAGAGCGAACGTCGTCAGCGCCACCAGCAGATCGTTGCTCCGGGCCGAGGCCTGCGGGCCGACGAACGTGACGAGCACGGAGAAGACGAGGCACATGACCAGCAGGTCGAGCAGTCGCTCGATCACGCTGGTCGCGAAGACCGCGGCGACGCTCAGGTGCTCCCGGCGGGCGAGGACGTACGGCCGCGCCAGCTCGCCCAGGCGGCCGGGAAGCAGCGTGTTCGCCGCGAACCCGATGACCGTGGCCCGCAGGGTCGCGCGGAAGCTCGCCCGTCCCACCGGCCGCAGGAGCCGGCGCCAGCGCTCCGCGCGGAGCAGATAGGAGGCGAACGCCAGCACCCCCGCCGCCGCCAGCAGATCCGGCCGGGCACTGCCGAGCTCGCCCCACACCCGCTGGAGGTTCGCATTGCGCAGGAAGAACGCCATCAAGCCGAGCGCGAGGACGGTGACGACGACGGTACGGGCGTGGCGCGCCATGGGCTCCGACCGGAACGGCGGGTGGCCGCCACTGTACTACAGCCGCGGGCGGCGGCGCGGGCCGCCCGCGGGCGGTTGCGCCGGGCGGGTTCATTTGCGCTTGCAGCCCGGCCCGCTTGCCGCTAAGCTGGGTTCTTTCCCACCCGCGAGGTTGGCCGGTGTCTACAGCTTCTCCCATTTTCGAAACTTCGTTCGGCGGCCTGACCGTGCACCGGCGGGGCAAGGTCAGGGACATGTACGAGGTCGGCGACCAACTGCTGATGGTGGCCACCGACCGCATCTCGGCGTACGACGTCGTGCTCGGGTCCGCGATACCGGACAAGGGCCGCGTGCTGACCCAGCTCTCCGCCTTCTGGTTCACGCGCACCCGCGACATCGTGCCCAACCACATGGTGTCCGTCGACCCGGCGGAGTACCCGGCGCCCCTGCAGACCGAGGCGGAGACGCTGCAGGGACGCTCCATGCTGGTGCGGCGCACGACGCCGATTCCGATCGAGTGCGTGGCGCGCGGGTACCTCGTGGGCTCCGGATGGCGCGAGTACCAGGAGACCGGACGGGTCTGCGGCGTCGAGCTGCCGCGGGGCCTGCGCGAGGCGGACCGGCTCCCGGAGCCGATCTTCACGCCGGCCACGAAGGCGGAGAGCGGCCACGACATCAACATCAGCGAGGACGAGACGGCACGGCGCATCGGCCGGCCGCTGACCGATCGTCTGCGGAACCTGACCCTGGAGCTGTACTCGTTCGGCGCGGCGCACGCGGAGGCGCGCGGCATCATCGTCGCCGACACCAAGTTCGAGTTCGGCACCACGCCGGCGGCCGAGGGCGGCGAGGTCATCCTCATCGACGAGGCGCTGACGCCGGACTCCTCGCGGTTCTGGCCACGCGATCTCCACACGCCCGGCCGGGCGCAGCCGAGCTTCGACAAGCAATACGTGCGGGACTACCTCGACGGCATCCGCTGGAACCGGCGCCCGCCGGCTCCCGAGCTGCCGCCGGACGTCGTGGAGCAGACCCGGGAAAAGTACCGGGATGCGTATCGGCTGCTCACCGGTACCGCGCTCGACTGACCCGGACGCCGGGGCTGCAACCTCGCGGTCGTGAGAGGACGCGCGTGCGGAAGGAACTCGACCGGTTGATCGACGAGATGCTCAGCAGCGGCATCAACTACGACGATGCGCGGCAAATCATCGAGCGGCGCTTCATCAGCCGGGCGCTGACACGCACGAACGGGAACCTGGGACGCACGGCGGACCTGCTCGGAATCCACCGCAACACGCTGAGCCGGAAGATGGCGGCGTACCGCCTCAAGCGCTCGGCCTGAGATCCTCCCACTCGGCGGGGCCTTTGATCGCCGGCCTCCTTGCGCTACAATTGGCAGTTGGACCGAGCGACTGCCAGCCTGACAGGGGTGCGGCAGGCCAAGCCGGTCGGGATCTCAACTTTCCGTCAATCATTTCGAAGGGAGCATGACGTTCATGGCTGTCAAGGTTCGCCCACTCCACGACCGGCTCATCATCGAGCGCATCGAGGAAACGGAACAGATGGTGGGAGGGATCATCATCCCCGACACCGCGAAGGAGAAGCCGCAGCAGGGCAAGGTCATCGCCGTCGGCAAGGGCAAGGTCAAGGATGACGGCACCGTGAGCCCGCTCGACGTGCAGGCAGGCGACAAGGTGCTGTTCGGCAAGTACTCGGGCCAGGAGATCAAGCTGGACGGCGACGAGTTCCTCATCATGCGTGAGGACGAGATCCTCGGCGTCCTGGAATCCGACTGAATCGTGCGATTGGAGTCTTGAGGCATGGCAAAGCAGATTGTTTACGGTGAGAACTCGCGTCGGAACATCATCGAAGGAGTCAACCAGCTCGCCGACGCGGTGAAGGTGACGCTCGGGCCGAAGGGTCGCAACGTCGTGCTGGACAAGAAGTTCGGCTCGCCGACGATCACGAAGGACGGCGTGACGGTGGCCAAGGAGATCGAGCTCAAGGATCCGCTCGAGAACATGGGCGCCCAGATGGTCCGCGAGGTCGCCAGCAAGACCTCGGACATCGCCGGCGACGGCACCACGACGGCCACGGTCCTTGCGCAGGCGATCTACCGCGAGGGCGCAAAGAACGTCGTCGCGGGCGCCAACCCGATGGAGATCAAGCGCGGCATCGAGCGCGCGGTCGAGACGGTGGTCGGCGGGCTGCGCTCGATGTCGAAGTCGGTCAGCGGCAACATGATCGCGCAGGTCGGCACGATCTCGGCGAACAACGACGAGACGATCGGCACGATCATCGCCGAGGCCATGGACAAGGTCGGCAAGGACGGGGTGATCACGGTCGAGGAGGCGCGCACGCTCGAGACCTCGCTGGACGTGGTCGAGGGCATGCAG
>JAAXGX010000144.1:0-847 GCA_012271165.1 Vicinamibacteraceae bacterium
AACGAGATCACGATCCCCATCGGGTTGCGGACGACCAGCTCCGCGGGGATCTGGGGCAGGAACGAGAAGCGCATCGAGACCGACCAGGACTCGCGCGCCACCTCCTCGCCGCCGCGCATCCGCACCAGGTCGAACGTCGCCGCCGCGCCGTGGGGCTCGGCCGGCTGCGGCAAGATCCGGACGGCCACGTCCTCGACCTGAAGCTCGGTGTCCCGCAGCCCGACCGCCGTCGCCGCCACCTCCTCGGCCTGCTCGGCGTAGGCGGCGTTGGCCACCTCCGGCGTCAGGAACCATAGCGACCGCTCCCAGTACTCCCGCACCGTGCCCTGCCGGCGCGAGTAGTGGTCGACGACGAAGCGGTGGAGGAAGAAGCCGGTGGTCGGATCGAGCGGGTCGGCCTGCGCCTCCATCGCCTCGTAGGCGACGGCCTCGGCGCGGCCGACCTCGTCGACGCGCACGACCAGCGGCTTCGGCTGCGGCGCCCAGGCGAGGCGCGCCAGCGCGACGGCCAGTACCAGGATCACCAGCGACAGGGCGCCGGTGACGACGCGCAGATGCCGCGCCGCGTGCATCTGTTCCCCCCAGATCTCCGCGAACTCCCGCGCTGCCATCACAGCCCTCCCGTCACCGCCACCCGCGCCACGGCCGCCGTCTGCATCGCCCGGCCCGATGCGCCGGAGCCGACGTTGCCCGAGCCCGAGACCAGCATCTGCGTCAGCTCGCCCACCTTGCCCGCCGCCAGGCACGCCGCCACGATGTAGGGGACCGTCACCAGCGACCGCCGCCACGCCGTCATGAGCCCGGTCGGCCCCGCCCACTCCACGTCGGCCGCGAGGTCGCCCGTCCA
>JAAXGX010000144.1:966-11052 GCA_012271165.1 Vicinamibacteraceae bacterium
CGCCCACATGACCTGCGCCTGCCCGATGGCGAAGACAACGATCAGGCCGAGCGCGAGGAGCATCATCAGCCCCGCCGTCACGGCCAGGTCGAACGCCGCGTCGACGACGCCCGGCAGGTCCGTCATCATGTTCCAGCTGAACGTACCCATGCCGCCGAAGATGCCCTGGCCGCCGAACTGCTCCTGCCACACCCCCATTGCGAGACCGAGCTGCTCCAGCATCGCCGTGCCGGCGTCGGCGACGATCATTGTCTGGAGCCAGTCGCCCATCCCGGTGATCAGGTCCGGGACGCTGCGCCCGGCGCCCGGCAACGGCGTGGTGTAGAACTGGAGCATGCCGAGCGGGATCGCGAGCCCGATGACCATGCGCACGACGGCGGCCATGTTGACGCCGTGGCCCGCGAGCGCCATCTGCGCGCCGGTCCAGACCACGACGATCAGCGCCAGCCCCTGCCAGAGCTGCATGCCGGCGCCGGCCACGGCGGGCGCCACTGACGCCATGAGCTGGTCGACGAGGACCCCGGCTTGCTGGAGCAGGAGCACCACCTGTTGAAGCGCCGACATGGCTTGCCGTCCCTCTCCTGGAAGCTGCCGGTCCGGACTACCAGTCCGACGGCGACGGCACGTGCCGGTGACTGTCGATGACCGCCGCTTCGACTGCGGCCAGATCGGCGACGAAGGCGTCGTGCTCGGTCCGCGCCCGCAGGGCGTCGGCCTGCCAGCGGGCGAGCGCCTCGCGCCGCGCCCGCTCGGCCTCGTAGCGCTGGCGGGCTTCGCGGGCCGCCTCGTAGGCGGCGAGCTGCGCCTGCGCCACCAGCAGCTCGGTCTGTGTCACGCCGTTGGCCAGCGCCGCCTGGTCGACGCGCTGCGTCCGCATCAGGTCGTCGTCCCGGAGGTCGGCCAGGTGGGCCGCCGACTCCCCCACCTGCACGGCCAGCGTCGAGGCGGCCTCGGCCACGGCGTGTGCGTGGGTCAGCTCCGACGCCGCCCGCTGTTCCGAACGCCGCCAGATCCGTTCGATCCGGTCCGCCGCGGCCCGCGCCATTCGCAGCGCCCGCAGGTCAGCCGCCGTGACCGAGTGCGGCAGCGCCGCCTCGATGTCGTCCCACACCGTGCGCCACGTCGCCGTCCCCTCGGCCACGTCGCCGAGGATGTCGAGCGCCTCGCGCGCCGCGTTGCGGCCCGGGCTGGACCACGCCGGAACGGATGGCACCGTCCACGACCGGAAGGCGCCCGACTCGGCCGCCGAGGTCTCCGTCGCCGGCCGGCCGCCCAGCAGCACCGTCGACGACGCCGGGTCGCCGAGACGCGGCGCGGCCAGCACGTCGAGCCAGCCCGCCTCGTCCGTGACGCCGGGGATCCGCTGGAGGAACGCCCCGACGCCGCCCGCGCTCGTGCTCGTCGAGAGCCCGATGCCGTGCCGGCCAATCAGCCACCCGGCGTCGGTCACCTCGCGGAGCCGGCCGATGTTGCCCATCCCGACGTCGTTCGACGTGACCAGCTCGGTCGTCGTGTCCAGCACGCCATCGAGCGACGCGAGCTGGTCAACCATCCGGTCGATCTGGGTGACCATGTGGGCGATCTGGGTGATCTGGTTGGCGATGATGATCGAGTCGCACGACCCGAACAGGCACGCCTGCGCGCGCTGTGCCGTCCACGTCCCGGCCGCCGCGGTCACCGCGATTGCCGCCACCAGCCAGCGCCATCTCTTCGTCATCTGAACATCCTTTCCGGGTGCGGCTCGGGCCGCGGCACGAGAAAGTCCGAGGTCACCCACACGCGCAGCCGGTGGCCGGCGCGGATGGTGACCGTGGGCAGGCGGTTGAGGTACCGCCCGAGGATCTGTGTCGCCGACTGGCCGAAACCCTGCCCCGCGGCGGCGCGGAAGCCGGCCCCGCCGCCCGCGTACGGGTCCGAGCCCTGGAGCGTGAGCCCCGCCAGGACGCCGACCGCCCCGGCCGCGGCGAACATCGACGCGTAGTGCCGGTCCACCTGGTCCGCCAACGCGCTCTCGCCGACGGCGTTGAGACCGTGGAACGCGAGGTCGACCCAGCGGCCGTCGGGCCAGACGAGGCGATGGAAGCCCACGGCCCGCCGGCTCTGGTCCTGGTGCCGGACGGCCTCGGCCGAGCCGAGCAGCCGCGCGCCGCGCGGCACCAGGATGCGCTGGCGGTCGGCCGAGTAGAACGGGATCGCCACCTGTGCGAGGACGGGGCCGGTGAAGTCGCCGTCGAGCTGCGTGACCAGCACCGCGCTCAGCACCGACCCCTCGTAGACCCGCTCCCAGCCGGCCGGATCGTCCGCTGTCCGGATGACGGCCGGGTCCGCCGCAGGGCCGACCGGTGGACCGGTGATACCCGGAACCGTCCGGGCCGGCGGCGCGGCGGGATCGCCATCCGACAGGCTGGACAGCAGCGCCGCGTTCGCCGCCTCCATCCGACCGGCGATGGCGGCCGGGTCGGGCGCCAGCGGCAGGCTGGCCGCTACGGCTTCGGCCGCCGGATCGCCGCCGCGCGTAGCTGGCAGGTTGTCCTGCGAAGTGCCCGCCTCCGCCTCGAGACGCTCACTGCCGGTTCCCTCGTCGCTCCACAACGTCTGCACGATGCTGGGCGCGCGCAGCGAGCGCGCCCGCCGCTCGATCGCCTCCAGCCGCAGACGCTCGCGCAGCTCCAGCTCACCGGCCGTTGGCGGCACGCCGTCCGCGCCGCTCCCGCCGGCCACATACCCCGCCGGCGGAGGACTGAACGTGGAACCGGTGTCGTCCGAAGTCCCGGCGCGGTCGTCGGCGGCGCTGCGCTGCTGGTCTTCGAGCTGCGTCAGGCGGGACCGGATCTGCCCGACCGTGCCCTCTCCCGCGGCTTCCGGCTCTCTCGTCGCCGCGTCGTCGGAGTCCGGGTCGCCGCCCGACTGGCTGAGCACCAGGCCGGCCAAGAGCACCGCGATGACGCCCACCCCGACCTTGGTGACGAGGTTGGCCGGCAGCGCCCCGGCCGGGGGCTGAAGAAGCTGCTTCCAGCTCGCCATTCACGGACCCGCCTTCCGCGGCGAGACCGACCACGGGAGCCGCCGCCCCGCGACCTCCAGCGCGCCGGCTCCGAGCACGCGGTCGACGACGTGCAGCACGTCGTCGTGCACGGCGGACACCGCCACCCGCACGAACTCGCCGTCCACCCACTCGTGGAAGACCGGACGAAGCGCGCGCGTCCGCACGTACGTCCGCCGGCCGTCATGCCACATGCCCTCGACCAGCCACGGGTAGCCGGCCGAGCCGGCCGGCCAGCGGTAGTCGAAGTGGAGCTGCCGCGGATAGGCTTCGCGGCCTTCGTCGAGCCGCGCCCGCGCCGCGGTCCGCGCCGCCTCGACCCGCGCGGCGGCCAGCGTCTCGGCCGCCGCCACCGTCTCCCACGCTTCGGCCGCCCGCCGGGCCATGGCCGATGCCGCGTCCCTCGAAGCGAGCACTGGGCCGGCGTCCGCCGCCGCCTCGTCCGGCATCTCGACCCGCACCACTGCATCGACCGCCGCGTCGGCGCTCTCGACCACCAGCAGCGGCACGACCGTGCCAGCAGCCGTCAGCACCACCACGTTCGAGCGGGCGCCCGCGGCCAACGGCCGGACGAACACCAAGTGCGCCGCGGCGGATACGTCCCAACGCTCCGGATCGCCGGTGACGACCTCGACGATCCCCGCCGTCTCCGGCAGCACGACGGCGGTTACGTGCCGCACGCGGGTCGACACCTTGATCGGCGCATCCTCGGGCGCGGCCGGCGCCCGCAGCCCCTGGCCCGCCGCCGGCGCGGCGGCCAGAGCGCATCCCAGCATCAGAAGCCACGTCCTCATCGCGCCATCCCCTGGTTTCACGGGTTGTACTTGGTTTGGTTTTAGTACTTCTTGTAGATCTGAGATCCGTACCGCGCGCGTGATTGCGCGCGCGGGCTTCCGGGCCGCCCCGCACTATCCCGGACCCCGGATCGCCCCGGAATTGCTGGGGCGAATCCACTTCCGAAGTAGTGCGGAAGTTGTGCGGAACTACTTCCGAAGAACTTCTGAAGTGGTGCGGAAGCGCCAGCCGCTCCCCTCGGCAGCGCCGGCAGCCGCGAGCCGCCCGGATGCGCCGACCACAGGTGCAGCGTCCGCGCGCTCACCATCGCCTCGGCCGGCAGCGGATGCCCCGTCCGGCCCGGGAACCGCACCCGCTGGAAGTCCTGCCAGTCCGCCTGGTACAGGAACCGCACGCCCTCGTGCTCGAACGCCGACACCAGGCCAACCTCGACCAGCCGCTCGACGGCTGCCGCGACCTCGTCGGCCGAACGCCCGCGCAGCGCGTCGTGCGCCGCCTGGAACGCCAGCGCGTCGGCCCGCATCACCCCGAAGTCGTCCGCCGCCAGCACGTAGGTCGTCCACACGCGGAACGCCAGGTCCGACAGCCTCGACACCTTCGCCGAGTGGCCCAGCCGCGCATTCAGCACTCGCTGCGCCGGCATGGCTACCTGCCCGTCCCTGCCGCCGCGTTCGGCAATGTCCATCGCAGTTCGCCGTCCCATCCGTGTTCCCTCGCCATCCCTCGGACCCGAATCCCGCGCTCGCGCCGCCCTCAGCACATCCTGTCCGGGTCGCACACCGCGCACTGCGCCCACTCCGGCCGCACGCCGAGCACGCGCACGGTCGCGTTCGGCCGCGCCCGCCAGTACGCCCCCGCCTCCGGCCAGCACCTCGGGCAGATGAACAGCGCACCGCCCGTGCCCGGATCCACCACCTCGCGCCACTTCGCACCGCGGCGCGTCTCGCGCACGATGGCCGGCGCCGGTCGCGGTCGTGCCCTGCTGACAGTCGTGCCCCTCATGCCGTTCGCCTCCTTCGTCGCCGCGCCGGCGCCCCGCTCGGGCCGCCCATCGCGAGCCAGTGCAGCACCGCCGCCTTGCTCCACCGTGTGGCCGCTTGTCCACACCCTGGATGGGCGCCAGCGGGAAGACCCGCGTCTTCACCCGCCGCTCCAGTGTCGACCGCGAGCAGCGCATCAGCGCCGCCACTTCCTCCAGGAACAGCACCTCCGGCAGCGCCTCCACGTCGATGGGGTCGTCACCGGTCTCGTTGCACTCGGCGCCGCCCATCTCCTCGACCGCCTTCGCCCGCGCCTCGGCCGCGGCCAGCTCGATGCGCTCCAGCCGGTCGAGCGCCCGGATGGCTCGCGCCTTGAACCCGCGCGGCGCTGGACGGCGGCCCGTCAGGATCGCGTTCACGGTGGGCTGGCTGAGCCCGAGCGCCGACGCGAGGTCGTGCTGCGACAGCCCGAGCTGGGCCAGACGGCCACGGATCAGCCGAATCCTGTCGGTAACCATCTTGCGCTCATAGGCGACAGAAGGTGAGCATATTACGCGTCTATCTGTAGAAGTCAAGCCCAGCTTCCCCCAGCCAACCCCGACCGCATCGCGGGACTCGCGGACGGAGCTTGCGGGGCCGGCAGAGCCGGCGTCGGCGTGGAAGCTGACGGGCCTGTGGACGCCCCGGGCGGCGCCCCACAGGCCCTTCGATCCCGCGCGGACCGCGGGCTCCACAGCTCCCACACCACTCATCGCCGAGGGACTTCGGGGCGGAACACGTCAGAACCCGTCACGCACATGGCGCGCGGTCCGGCTCGTTTCGTTCCCAGGAGACGGGCTCGTTTCGCGATCTCGGGGCACTGAGGGGAGAGGTTCTTTACGCAATAAATTATTATTGCTAAACTGTCCCCATGGACATCGTCGCCCGGCGCCTCCGCAAGGTCCGCACCGACCGCGGGCTCTCGCAGTTGCAGCTCGCCACCCGCCTCGGAAACACCCGCCACCTCATCTCCCAGGTCGAGCACGGCCGCTGCGGCCTCACCATGCCCAAGCTGTCCGCCACCGCCCAGACCCTTGGCGTCTCGGTCGACTACCTGTTCGGGCTCACCGACGAGCAGACGCCCGCGCACGAGCTCGCCCACGAACTGACCGCCGCCACCGCCCGCGTCCGCGACCTCGAAGACCAGCAGGCCCACGCCGGCATCACCGACGACGGCGACTTCGTCGGCGTCTCCGAGTTCGCCACCGCCGCCGGCAGCGGGGCCGTCGTCGACGACGAACGCATCGTCGGGCGGCTCAAGTTCCGCCGCGACTGGCTCGACCGCCACGGCCTCGACGCCCGGCAGTGCCGCGTCATCCAGGTGATGGGAGAGTCGATGGAGCCGACGCTCGTCGACGGCTGCTCGATCCTCGTCAACTTCGCCCGCCAGCGCCGGCGCGCCGGCCGCATCTATGTCGTCCGGACCGAGGACGGCCTGATCGTCAAGCGCGCCGGCAAGGACCGCACCGGCGCCTGGCAGTTCGTCAGCGACAACCCCAACAAGCAGACCTGGCCCACCCGGCCCTGGCCGCACGACGCCCCCATGATCGGCGAGGTCAAATGGAGCGCGCGCACGCACGGCTGAGGAGAAGCTCGATGAAGCCGACCACCCGCGGCACCGACGAACCCGTCGGCACGACCGCAGCCGCAAGCCCCGTGGCGGCGACACCGCCGCGGCAGCCGCGGGCACCGAAGAACGCCGCAGCGAAACGCAAGCGGCCGGCGAGAATCGACCGCCCCGCTTCGCAGACACGCGACCGCGTCCGCGTGGCCCAGGGGGTCTACAAGGACCGGTGGGGCCTGGCCGCCACGGTCAAGGTCAACGGCATCCAGCGGGAACTCCGCTTCCCGCCCGGCACGCCGCTCAAGACGGTCCGGGCACGACGCGACGAGCTGCGCGCCAGCCTGCGAACCCTTGCTCCCGGCGAGCGGCACACGCTGACGCATGACGCCGAACGCTATCTCCAGCAGGTCAGCGGTGAACTCGTGAGCATGGCGGATCGCCGGCATCACATCGGCCTGTGGGTCCAGCGCTTCGGGCATCTCCGCACGCTGGAGCTGGCGCAGCACGTGGCCCTGCTCAACGACCAGTTGCACCAGTGGCGCGAGACACTGTCGGCGTCGGCCTGCAACCACCGGCGAAACGCATTGTCGAATCTCGTGAAGGTGCTCTACGGACGGCGCGCCGCGGCCGAGTTGATCGACCTCGTCCGGTTCGCGCAGCCGCCACCCAAGCCCCGGTGGCTCGAACGCTCCCACATTGCGGACGTGCTGGCGCAGTTGACGCCCGGGTCCCGGACCGTAGTACGCTTACGGCTGATGCACTGGACGGGGATGCGGCCGTCACAGATGGGCCGCTTGCAGCCGGACGATTTCCGCCTGGACGAGTCGATGCCGTTCGTCGTCGTTCCCCGCGGCAAGGGAGGCCGGCTCGCGGCGATCCCGCTCGTCGGCCAGGGCCTTGACGCGGCCCGCGAGTTCATGGCGGCCCGTGCCTTCGGGAAGTGGTCCTGCCCGAGCGCCAACAAGGCGCTGGAGCGTGCCGCTCGCAAAGCCGGGCGTTCACCGTTCACCGTGTACCAGATTCGGCATTCGTTCGCGACCGGGCTTCGGCGGACGGGCTCCGACGTAGCGGACATCCAGGATCTGTACGGGCACACGGACCCCGAGACGACGATGATCTACGCGCCGCCGCAGTTGCAGAAGCACGCCGCCGCGATCGAGCGTTTGGAGCGTGCGGACCGGGCACCAGACTGCGTTCGGCCGGCGATCCGGCTGGCAGTACCGGCTGGCAGTACAGAGGATGATTCTGTAAGTTACTGATTCTAAAGGACGCGCCCGTAGCTCAGCTGGATAGAGCGTCGGCCTCCGGAGCCGAAGGCCACAGGTTCGAATCCTGTCGGGCGCGCCACTCTTCAGGCCCGTTTTCCACACGAAAACGGGCCTTTTCTTTAGGTATTTGGGGCATTTTCGCGCAACAGCCAATGGGCCGGCATACGCCCTAAAACGGACTGAAATGGACTCAATTGGACCCATCCGGACACCAAAAGTTAGCAGTAAAGTTAGCAGCAGGGTTAGCACCCGCAACAGCGGCGGAGCTGGACGTGGCGCACCGGCGACCACCTTCATCGGACTCCGCCCGTTCCGGATCCAGGTCGCGCTTTCGGCCCGAGCGGTGCCGACGCGGAACCGGTCGACGAGCGCCGCGGCCGTGGACGCCGCCGCTCCCATGAACGCAAGGCGCGCCAACCGGAGCTTGGAAGACCGCAGTCGGTCGCTCCCAGTCGAGTCTTCCGTTCCGGAACATCCGGGCGACCCCGCCGCCGACCAGCGCCAGACAGGCATGGTCTGACCCGTGGGCGTCCCGTCGTCGAGTCCCCGGCTGCGGCCACCGCCCCGAGTCTGAGACAATGGACGCGGCTTGGCGATGCGACTCGAGGATCTTCAACCGCGCTGCACCCTCCGGGGCGTCGTCCCCGACGCGCTGGTCACTGTGGTCAGCGTGCAGTGGTTCGGCTCGGAGGCCGTAGAGCTTACGTACAAGACACCGACGGGAACCGTCGCGAACGAGCTGCTCTACCGCGTCGACGAGACCCGCGTGGAGGTCGTCGCCCAAGGGCGCCCGTGGAGCTTCGACGGTGACGGCGCGTTGTTCCGGCTGGTCTCCGAGGCACAGCGAATCCGTCTCGCACACCTGTTCGACCCGGTGCTGGCCGTCCACACGTCCGTGGTCGAGCCGTTGCCGCACCAGATCACCGCCGTCTACGAGGCGATGCTGCCTCGCCAGCCGCTGCGCTTCCTGCTCGCGGACGACCCGGGCGCGGGCAAGACGATCATGGCGGGGCTGCTGATCAAGGAGCTGATCGCCCGCGGCGACCTGGAGCGGTGCCTGATCGTCTGTCCCGGCAGCCTCGCCGAACAGTGGCAGGACGAGCTGTACCGCCGGTTCCAGCTCCGTTTCGAGATCCTGACCAACGACAAGCTCGAAGCCGCGCACAGCCGCAACTGGTTCCTGGAGACCGATCTCGTCATCGCCCGGCTCGACAAGCTGTCGCGCGACGAGGACGTGCAGCGCAGGCTCCAGGCGCCGGACGCGGGCTGGGATCTGGTGGTGTGCGACGAGGCGCACAAGCTGTCGGCGACGTTCTTCGGCGGCGAGATCAAGTACACGAAGCGGTACCGGCTGGCCCAGCTCCTGTCCGGCCTGACCCGCCACCTCCTGCTGATGACGGCGACGCCGCACAACGGCAAGGAAGAGGACTTTCAGCTCTTCCTCGCCCTGCTCGACGGCGACCGCTTCGAGGGCCGCTTCCGAGACGGCGTCCACGTGGCCGACGTCTCGGACCTGATGCGTCGCATGGTCAAGGAACGGCTGCTGAAGTTCGACGGCAAGCCGCTGTTCCCGGAGCGGAGGGCCTACACCGTCCCGTACAAGCTCTCCGACGAGGAAGCCCGTCTCTACGCAGACGTGACGGACTACGTGCGCGCGGAGTTCAGCCGGGCGGACGCGCTCTCCAACGCCAAGCGGGCCGGCACGGTCGGGTTCGCGCTGACGCTCCTCCAGCGGCGGCTCGCGTCGTCGCCTGAAGCGATCTACCAGTCCCTGCGGCGACGGCGCGAGCGGCTGGAGAGCAGGCTGCGCGAGCTGGAGGTGCTCCAGCGGGGCGGTCAGCTCTCTCCCGCCGGGGTGACGGCCCCGGAGCTGGACGCCGACGAGGTCGAGGATCTCGACGACGCGCCGGAACAGGAGGTCGAGGACACCGAGGCACGCATCCTCGATCAGGCTACCGCCGCGCGGTCGATCGCGGAGCTGAGGGCGGAGATCGAGACCCTGAAGCGGCTCGAAGGACTGGCCCTGCACGTTCGCCGCGCGGGCCAGGACACCAAGTGGCGCGAACTCGCGAATCTGCTCGGCACGATCTTCTCTGGGACCGAGCCTGCCAACCGCGGCGACGACGTGTCGCGTCCGTCGTCCTCCCGGCATCAGAAGCTGGTTCTCTTCACCGAGCATCGCGACACGCTGCGCTACCTGCGAGAGCGGATCGCGACCCGGCTTGGCCGCGAGGGCGCGACCGTCGTCATCCACGGCGGCATCGGCCGCGAGGAGCGACTCGCGGTGCAGGAAGCGTTCCGGCACGACCCGGAAGTGCAGGTGCTGCTGGCCACCGACGCTGCGGGCGAGGGCATCAACCTCCAGCGCGCGCACCTGATGGTCAACTACGACCTGCC
>JAAXGX010000002.1 GCA_012271165.1 Vicinamibacteraceae bacterium
TCGATGGCGCACTTCAACGCGGTGCTGTGCGCGCGCGAGCGGCATCTCGGCCCGGACATCCGCCCCGGGGTGCTGTACGGCTCGACGCAGATGCACCACTCGATGACCAAGTCCGCCCGGCTGGCCGGCATCATGCCGGACCGGATCAGGGCGGTCCCGGTCGACGAGCGTTTCCGGATGGACGTGGACGCCCTGACCGACATGATCGCCGCGGATCGCCGGGCCGGTCTCCGGCCCTTCTGCGTCGCGTCGGCGACCGGCACCACGAACACGGGCGCGGTCGATCCGTTGCACGCCATCGCCGACCTGTGCGCCCGCGAGGGGCTCTGGCACCACGTGGACGGCGCCTACGGGGCGTTCTTCCACCTGTGCCCGGAGCTTCGCGATCTCATGCCCGGGCTCTCGCGAGCCGATTCCCTCACCCTCGATCCGCACAAGGGCCTGTTCCTGCCGTACGGCACCGGGGCACTGCTCGTGCGCGACGGCGCGGTGCTGCGCCGGGCGCACGAGGCGACCGCGAGCTACCTGCCCGACCCGGACGACGGCGACGAGTTCTACGACCCGCATCAGTACGGGCCGGAACTGTCGCGCGGGTTCCCGGGCCTTCGCGTCTGGCTCTGCGTGAAGCTGTACGGCGCGGGGCGGTTCCGCGCCGCCCTGGCGGAGAAGCGGGCCCTCGCCCTGGAGGCGGCGGCGCGCGTGGCCGCGGTCCCGGGGATCGTGATGGCGGCGCCGCCCCAGTTGTCGCTGTTCGCGTTCCACCTGCGATGGCCCGGCGCGAGCCTGACGGAAGAGAACCGGGCCACCGAGTTGCTGGTGGAGCGCGTGAACCTGCGTAACCGGGTGATGCTGTCGGGCGCGGTCGTGGAGGGCAGGTTCCTGGCGCGCGTCTGCGTCCTCAGCTTCCGGACCCGCGCGCGTCACGTGGAGGCCTGCGTGACGGACCTGGCGGAGGAGGCGGCCTCCGTCCTGGCGGCCGCCTCGGCTTGATCCGACGGCGCACGGTTTCCGCCAGCCTCCGCTCGTCCCACCCATGGCCTTGTGCGGCAGGCCCGGGAGGCCGTGGTGAACCCTGCGTGACACCGCCCCACCCGCCAGCCAGGCCCTTCACCACGGGCTTCCCGCACCTGCCGGCCTCAGGGAGCCGCGGCCTCGGCAATCCGGTAGAGCTTCGACCGCGTTCGGATGAACAGGCTGCCGTGGGCGATGGCCGGCGTGGCCATGGTGAACTCGCCGAGCGGATTCCGGCCGATGACCTGGAACGTCCGGCCGGCGCGGATCACGTAGGCGTCGCCGTCCTCGCTCAGCGCGAAGATCCTGTCGTCGTAGGCCCAGGGCGATGCGGTGAAAGCGGCCCCGACCGCGATCCGCCGCCGGGAGTAGACCTCCTCGCCGGTCCGTGCGTCGTGGGCGGTGAAGAACCCCCGGTCCAGGAGCGTGTACAGCACGTCGCCGTAGAGAATCTGCGACGGGTTGTAGGGTGCGGCCTGCGGCTGCGACCACGCGATGAACTCGTTGGCCGTCTCCGACCCGCGGAGCGAGATGTCGCCGCTGGCGCCGGGGCGGATGGCGTAGACCGGGCGCTGCTGGTCGCCGAGATACCCCGAACCGAGATAGAGCAGGCCGAACTCGGCGAAGGGCGTGGGAACGGTGATGGACGACATGCCGGTGAGCTCCCACAGCAGGTTGCCGTCGAGGTCGTAGGAGCGCACCCGGTCGGTTCCGGTCGTGACGATCTCGGTTCGCTGGTCGTTCTCCCAGATGAAGGGGGTCGACCAGTTGGTGCCTTCGTCCCGCGGGATGCGCCAGACCTCGTTGCCGGTCTCCGCGCTCAGCGCGAGCAGATACGACTGATCGTCGTTGTCGTTCACGATGTAGAGGCGGCCGTCGTGGAGCACCGGCGACGCGGCGGTGCCCCACCCCAGCCGGGTGGCCGCGGGCTCGACGTCGTGCGACCAGCGCAACCCGCCGTCCGCCGTGTCGAGGCAGAAGACGCCCAGGTTGCCGAAGTAGACGAACAGCGAGTCGCCGTCGGTCACCGGCGTCTCGGTCGCCAGGGTGTTCTTCATGTGGTAGCCGCCGGCCGGCGCGCCGCGATGCACCTCGCGCTCCCACCGCACGGCGCCGGTGCCAACGTCCAGCGCATAGACGATCCACCGGTGTTCCGCCGTCGAGGGGGTCCACGTCTCGCGCCCGCGATAGAGGCCGCCCAGGGGTTCTTCGACCGGCCCGATGCTGACGACGGTCGTGACGTAGACGGTGTCGTCCCAGACCACCGGCGAGCTCCAGCCGAGGCCCGGCAGGTCGGCGACCCAGGCGACGTTCTCGATGGTGCTCCACCGGGTCGGCAGTCCGGCGGCCTCGGAGACGCCACGGGCGCCCGGACCCCGGAACTGCGGCCAGCGATCCTGGGCGGCGGCGGGCGCGCTCAGGACCGCGACGAGCAGCAGCGCGAACGTGTATCGACTCATCTCATTCCCCTTCGCGTTGGTCACGGTTTTGGTTCATCCGTCGCCGCCGCCAGCCCTTATGGCTCCTCGACGGTGATCTCGCCGATCGCCCACGGGTGGTCCGTGCAGTGGTACAGGAACGTGCCCGGCTCGTCGAAGGTGACGTAGCCCATCAGCGCCGGGGGCAGCGTGCCGGTGCTCCAGCTCCCGTCGCGCGCCGCGATGGTGTGCGGCATCTCGCCATTGTTGATGAACCGCACGCGCGTGCCGGCGGTGACGCGGGCCCGCACCGGGTTGAACGCGTGCTCGTTGATGGCGTTGCGCCGCCCGCCCACCGACCACGCGATGGGATTCTCGACCAGCGTCGCGGTCTCGATGACATCGGTCGCGCGCGGCGGCGGGCCGATCCAGCGGACGAGATCGTCCAGCGGCTCCTCGGCCGTCGGACGCGCCGCCACGTCGCCGTCGAGTGAGAACGCCCAGAGCTCACCGCCGACCGCGATGGCGACGAACTGCTCGCCGTCGACCGCATACGAGACCGCCGGTCCGGGCCGCAGCCGCACCCCGGGCGGGCCCGCCTGGAACGCCCACAGCCGCTCGCCGGTGCCGGCGTCATAGGCCTCGAGCTGCCCGTCGGCCGAGCCCCAGAACATCAGTCCGCCCGCGGTCGTCAGCGGGCCGCTCGTGGCCAGCCGCGCGCCGCGGAACTCGTTCTTCCAGACCACCTCGCCGGTCCGCCCGTCGACGGCGGCCAGGACGCC
>JAAXGX010000103.1 GCA_012271165.1 Vicinamibacteraceae bacterium
CCGGAGCCAATCCAGTCGTCCATCGGCATCCCGGAGATGTTGACGAACGGCAGCACGGCCACCCGCTCGCCCGGCCGCGGAACGATGCTTGCGCCCGCGGGCGATGCCTGGGCCGCCAGGCTGGCGGAGAGGGCGACGAGCAGGATGGCCGCGACCGAGACGCCTGCTGCAGCACGCGCCAGCCAGGGCGCTTCGACAGCGGCGCGCCGGGATCGGGGTCTATCAGCCATAATCGGTGGAAGGAAGGGTAAACCACATGTTGACACGTTCGCTGCTGCCGACCGCCTGCGCCTGTGCGGCGCTCCTCGCATCGCCCGCCCCGCCCGCCACCGCCGCCGGCGAGATCACGACCGCGCAGGTCGCGGTCGGCGACCTGACGTTCGACGTGCGCCTGGCCGGGCCGGACGACGGCGAGGTCGTGATCCTGCTGCACGGATTTCCCCAGACGTCCTACGAGTGGCGCCACCAGCTCCAGGCGCTCGGCGAGGCGGGGTTTCGCGCGGTCGCGCCCGACCAGCGCGGCTACTCGCCGGGCGCCCGCCCGCCCGACGTCGCGGACTACGCCCTGCCGCTGCTCGTGCGGGACGTGCTCGGGCTGGCCGACGCCATCGGGGCCGGCCGCTTCCACGTCGCCGGCCACGACTGGGGGGCCGTGGTCGCCTGGGCCCTGGCGGTCGCCGCGCCCGAACGGGTCATCACGGCCAACCCGGTGTCGGTGCCGCATCCGGACGCGTTCGCCCGCGTGCTGAGGGATCCGACGTCGTGCCAGGTCGCCGCCTCGTCCTACTTCGACGTGTTCGTCCAGCCGGACTCGGAGGACGCGTTCATCGCCAACGATCACGCCCTGCTGCGCGCGCTCTTCGCCGAGCTCGAAGCGGGCGCGGTCGACGAGTACCTGCGCGTCCTCGGATCGAAGGTGGCGCTCGGCGCCGCGCTGAACTGGTACCGCGCGAACATCCGCAACCGCAACATCGAGCAGCCGGCCATCGGCCCCGTCGAGGTGCCCACCCTGTTCACGTGGAGCGACGGCGACACGGCGCTGTGCGTCGACGGCGCCGTCCTCTCGGCGGAGTACGCCGCCGGGCCGTACCGCTTCGAGGTCCTCGAGGGCGTGAGCCACTGGGTCCCCGAGCTGGCGTCCGACACGCTGTCGGCGCTGCTCGTCGAGCACGTGAGCCGGTACTCGGAGCGCTGAGGGAGCGCCGGACGGGCGGCGTGGCGGACGTCTACGGGCCGCGCCGGATCAGCCAGGCCGCGGCGACGATCGCCGCGCCGCCCTTGAGCAGCTCGAGCGTGGTGTAGGCGGCGTGCAGCAGGCCGAACGTCGCCATGGCCGGCGGCAGCGGGTCGCGCGGGACGAAGTCGAGGCTGCGGCCGACGGCGACGATCGGCGGGGTCAGCCCCACGGCGAGCACGACCACGACCAGCAGCATCGCCGCCAGCGCCAGCTTCAGCCGGCGGGCGTCCGGCAGGCGCCAGACCAGCCACAGCGTCGCGGCGCCGATGCCGAGCTGGGCCGCGTTCCACCAGGCGAAGAACAGCCGGTTCAGCTCGGACGACAGGTAGCGCAGCACGGGCCGGGCGGTCTCGCGGCCGGCGGCCTCCACGAAGGCAGCGAACTCCTCGTGGCTCGGTCCGGCCAGCAGGCGGTCGATCGTGAAGAAGTTCTGCGTCGCGACGACGCTCACCCAGACCGTGCCCATGACCCACAGGCCGAGGCAGAACAGGGCGGCGCCGAGCCGCGCGCCGCCGCCGGCTTGCCTGCGGGGAGACGCCGCGGTACCTTGCATGCGTGTCATGATGGCACACACGCCGCGAGCGCCTGGCGCGCGACGCGCGCAGCGGGCCCCGAATCGAGGAGACGCCATGTCGACCACCGGCAACTCGTACCTGCGCACCGCTCGTCGGACAGGCCCGCTGGCGGTCCTCGTGGCCGCGGCCTGCCTGTCGTGGCCCGGCCCCGCCCCGGTGCTGCCGGCGCTCGCCGCGGGCCAGGGCGCCGCCGCCATCGAGTGCGCCGAGGCGACCCGGGACGGCGGCACGGTGACGCTGACCTGGACCGCCGACGGCCCGGTGGACGTGCTGCTGGGCGCCGACCCCGACGCCGATCCCGGGCGGATGACGGTCATCTCCGCGGCGGACGGCGACGGGCGCCATGTGGTGCGCGACCTGCGGGGCATCACGCGCCCGTACTTCTATCTGCGCACCGGCGGCGGCCGGGGGCGGCGGGTCGCCGTGCGGGTGCTGCCGCTCGAGGGCGGCCGCAACTTCCGGGACCTCGGCGGCTACCCGACGCGGGACGGGCGGCGCGTCAAGTGGGGCCGGGTCTTCCGCTCCGGCTTCATGACCGACCTCACCGACGCCGACTACGAGTACCTCTCCGCCGTGGGCATCCGCGTCGTCTGCGACTTCCGCTCCGCGGAGGAACGGGCGGCGCGGCCGACCCGCTGGCGGGCGGCGCCGACGATCGAGTACCGCACCTGGAGCTACTCCGACGCCGACGACCCGGGCCGCATGGGGCTGGGCTCGCTCCTCTCCCAACCGCATCTGACGCCCGAGAGCGTGGCGCGCATCATGACCCGCCTCTATCCGAACATCGTCGAGGAGCACAAGGCGAAGTACCGGGACCTGTTCCACAAGCTGGCCGCCGGCGAGCTGCCGCTGGCCTTCAACTGCTCCGCCGGCAAGGACCGGGCGGGCACCGCGGCCGCGCTCGTCCTGTCGGCCCTCGGCGTGCCGCGCGAGATGGTCGTGCAGGACTACGCGCTCAGCGAGCGGGTGGTCGACTACGAGGCCGACCTGCCGGCCGCCGGCGCGGGCGGCGGGGAGCGCGCGGCGGACGGGCCCCTGGGCGGGCTGACGGCCGCCCTGATGCGCCCCCTGCTGCGCTCCGACCCGTCCTACATCCGCAGCACGCTCGCCTACCTGGACGCGACCTACGGCGGGGTCCTGGAGTACATCCGCACCGAGCTGGACATCGATGACGAGGAGCTGGCCCGCATCCGGGAGCGGCTGCTCGAGTGAGGGCCGCAGCGCGCGCGGGCGCGCGGGCTGTGGTACATTGCCGCTACATGACCGAAACTCCCACACCGACACGGTCCGCCGGCCGGCTCGCGCCCGCGCTGCTCGCCGCCGCGGCCTTGGCGCCGGCGGCCGCGGCCGCGCAGCCCGCCGCGGGCGGCGCCGGCGAGGTGACGTTCACCCGCGACATCGTCCCGATACTGCAGCGCTCGTGCCAGGTCTGCCACCGCGCGGGCGAGATGGCGCCGATGTCGCTCGTCACCTACGAGGAGGTGCGCCCGTGGGCGCGGTCCATCCGCGGCCGCGTGCTGGCGCGCGAGATGCCGCCCTGGCACATCGACCGGCACATCGGCCTGCAGCAGTTCAAGAACGACCCGTCGCTGAGCGACGAGGAGATCGCCCTGGTGGCCCGCTGGGTCGACGCCGGCGCGCCGCGGGGCGACCCCGCCGACATGCCGCCGGCGCGCGAGTTCCCGGATGCGGCGGCATGGCAGATCGGCGCGCCCGACCTCGTCGTGCGCTACCCGGCGATGCCGGTGCCGGCCGAGGGGCCCGACATGTTCGGCTCGGTGTACTCGCCGCTCGAGCTCGACGCCGACCGCTACATCCGCGCCATCCAGCACCGGCCGGTCGGGGACGGCTCGCGGCAGGTCATCCACCACGCGCTGTCGTTCGCGGTCGACGTCGACGAGTTCACGCAGATGCCGTCGGTCAGCGGCCACTTCCTGATGGAGTACGCCTCGGGCAAGAACGCCGAGGTCTATCCGGACGACTCCGGCGTGCTGCTGCAGGCGGGCCGGAAGATGAAGCTGGACTACCACCTGCACCCGGTCGGCGAGCCGATCGACGCCGTGATGGAGCTGGGCATCGTCTTCCATCCCGAGGGCGTGCAGCCGAAGCACGTCCGCTGGTCGAAGCAGCTCGGCCAGCACGTCACCGACCTCGACATCCCGGCCGGCCAGGTGGTGCGGCGCGACGGCTACACGCTCATGAACAAGGCGGCCCGCATCACCGCCTTCCAGCCGCACATGCACGCGCTCGGCAGGTACCAGTGCCTGGAGCTGATCTACCCGACCGCGAGCACGCCGATGCAGACCGAGGTCGTCAGCTGCGCCCACTTCGACTACAACTGGCACCTCGTCTACAACTACGCCGACGAGGTGGCGCCGCTCGTGCCGGCGGGGACCATCCTGCACATCATCAGCTGGCACGACAACACGGCGGCCAACCGCGCGAACCCGGATCCCGCCAACTGGGTGGGGAACGGGCGGGGGCGCACGATCGACGAGATGGCGTTCGCCTGGATCGGCTGGTACGACCTGACCGACGAGGAGTACGAGCAGGAGGTCGCGGCGCGCAAGGCCCGCCGCGAACGGGCGGCGTCCACCGCCGGGCAGCAGTAGCGCGATGCGGATCTTCAGCAGCGCCGGGCGCCCGCTCGTCACGGCGGCGGCCCTGGCCTGCCTCGTCGGGACCGCCGGCGCCGCGGGCGCGCAGCTCGAGCACCTGCCCTGGATACTCAAGTACAACAGCGGCCAGAACATCCAGCCGATCTTCCACGGCTGGTCGCGCAACCCCGCCGGCGGCTTCGACATGCACTTCGGCTACCTCAACCGGAACTACGTCGAGGAGCTGCACGTGCCCGTGGGGCCCGCCAACCGTTTCGAGTCGGGCGGCGCCGACCAGGGGCAGCCGACCTGGTTCCGCGCCCGCTTCCACAACTTCGCGTTCCGGGTCGGCGTGCCCGCCGACTGGGGCGACCGCGAGCTGGTGTGGTCGGTGACCGCGCACGGCAAGACCGATCGGGCCGTGGCCTGGCTGCAGCCCGAGTGGGAGATCGACGACCCGGCCGCGGGCATCGCCTTCCTGCAGACCGATCCGCCCAACCGGCCGCCGTCCATTGCGGTGTCCGCCGTGGCGCCCGTCGCGCAGCCCGCGGCGGCCACCCTGACCGCCGAGGTCGGCGACGACGGCCTGCCGGCCGGCCCGCGCGAGGTGCGCGCGCTGGCCGTCGGCCAGGAGACGCCCCCGACGCTGCTGCCGGGTCCGGGCGCCGTGCAGTCGCCCGTCAACCTGCCGCAGCTCCCGGCCGCGCCGGACCGCACGACCGCCCGGCAACTGCCGGACCCGCGTCCCGAGGGGGTGTCGGTCTCGTGGATCGTGTGGCGCGGCCCCGCCGGCGCGGTCTTCGAGCCGGTCCACAGCCCGGCGGAGAACGGCCGGACCACCACCACGGCCCGCTTCGCGCGCCCGGGCGCCTACGTGCTGCGCGCCACGGCGACCGACCGCATGCTGTCGGCCACGGCCGACGTGACCGTGACGGTGCGCGCCCCGCCCGCGCAGTAGATTGAAGCACGCCCCGGGCGGCGCCCGCGCCGCGTGGTACCCTGAAAGCTCGTGGTGGACGCGGGATGACGACCGGCAGCAACGCCTTCCGTTTCCGAGCAGGAGCGGCCGGCCGGCTGCTCTGCGGCCTGGCGGTCGCCGCGGCCGGACTGGCCGCGGTGCTGCCGCAGCCGACCGCCGTCATCTGGCAGGCCAGCGTCATCCTGAGCGAATGGGGCCACTGGCTCGCCGCGCTGGCCCTGCTCCTGCTCCCGGGCGGACGCCGCTCCGGGACCGACGCCGCGGGGGCCGCCGCGGCTGCTGCCGGCATCGTCCTGCTCCTCTCGCCGCTGGCGCGCGCCCTCCCGCTCAACGACAGCCTGCCGCCGCTGCTGGAGCGGGCGTTCGGCCCCGCCCCGCCGCACGCCGCGACGGCCCAGGCGCCGCGGCCGGCGCCGCTCGTCGTCACCGACCTGCTGGCCGGCGTCGCGTCGGACGACGTGATCGTCGACGAGCACGTCTACACCGTCGTGGACGGCCGGAACCTCACGCTCGACCTCTACCGCCCGGCCTTCGCCGAGGGGTCGCTGCCGGTGGTCATCGCGGTCCACGGCGGCGGCTGGGTCGGCGGCGACAAGCGCGACCTGCCGGAGCTCTACGAGTACCTGGCGTCGCGGGGCCACGTCGTGGCGGCCGTCGCCTACCGGCTGGCGCCGCGCTGGCAGTTCCCGGCCGCCCAGGAGGACCTGGCGGCCGCCATGCGCTACGTGCAGGGCCTGGCCCACTCGCACGGCCTCGACCCGGAGCGGATCGTCCTGCTGGGACGCTCCGCCGGCGCCCAGATCGCGCTCCTGGCCGCCTACACGGCGGGCGACCCGGCCATTCGCGGCGCGATCTCCTTCTACGGACCGTTCGCCCTGCGGTGGGGCTACGACAACCCCGCCAAGCCGGGCGTGGTCGACTCGTCCGGGCTGCTCGAGACCTATCTCGGGGGGCCGCCCGCCACGCACGGCGAGCGCTACCTGGCGGCCGAGCCGGGGCGCTTCGTCTCCCCGGCCTCCCCGCCCACGCTGTTCATCCAGGGCCTGCGCGACGAGCACGTGTCGCCGTTCCACGCGGAGTTCGTCAGCGCGCGCCTGATCGACGCCGGCGTGCCGCACGCGGTCGTGCGGCTGCCCTGGGCCACCCACGGGTGCGACTACATCTTCAGCGGGCCGTGCGGGCAGGTCGCCACGTACGCCGTGGAGCGGTTCCTCGGCGCGGTGCTCGCCGCGCGCGACGAGCCGGCGGATGACGGCGCCGCGGACGACGATGCGGCGCCGGCCGCGCAGCTGCCATGAACCTCCACCTCGCGGTGCTCGTGGTCTACGCGGCCCTGCTCATGGGCTTCGGCCTCTGGGCCGGCCGGCGCGTGCGGCGCGCGCGCGACTTCTTCGTCGCGGGCCGCCGGCTGGGCCCGTTCGTGCTGTTCGCCACGATCCTGGCCTCGAACATCGGCGCGGGCTCGACCGTGAACGCGGCCGCGCTCGGCTATCGCGACGGCCTCAGCGCCTGGTGGTGGGTCGGGTCGGCCGGCCTCGGATCGATCGTCCTGGCGCTGTGGATCGGCCCCCGGGTCCGGCGCCTCGCCGCGCGGCACGACCTCCACACCGTGGGCGACTTCCTCGAGCAGCGCTACGGCCGGGCCGTCCGGGCGGCGGTCGCCGCGCTGCTGTGGATCGGCACGCTGGCCATTCTCGCGGGCCAGCTCCTGGCGATCGGCTGGGTGCTCAACGTGGTGGTCGGGCTCGACCGCTGGGTGGGCTGCGTCCTGGGGGGTCTCGTCGTCACCGTCTACTTCAGTGCGGGCGGCCTGCTGACCGCCGCCTGGGTCAACGTCGCGCAGCTCGCCATCCTGCTGGCCGGCTTCGTCGTCGTCCTGCCGCTCGCGCTGGCGGACGTCGGGGGCTGGGGGCACGTCGTGGAGACGACGCGCGACATCGAGGGCTACTGGAACCCCTGGCGCGGCGGCGGCTCGGGGTGGTTCTACCTCGCCATGCTCGGGCCGGCGTTCATCGTCTCGCCGGGGCTGCTGCAGAAGGTCTACGCCGCTCGCGACGACGCGACGGTGCGCGCCGGCATCGGGCTGCAGGCCGCGGTGCTGCTGGTGTTCGCCGCCGCGCCGGTCGTGCTCGGGATGATCGCGCGCTCGGTCTACCCGACGCTGGCCAACCAGGACCTGGCCCTGCCGACCCTCCTGATGGAGGCCGTCCCGCCGCTCGTGGGCGCGCTGGGCCTGGCCGCGCTGTTCTCCGCGGAGGTGAGCTCCGCGGACGCGATCCTGTTCATGCTGGCGACGTCGCTGTCGCAGGATCTCTACCGCCGCTTCGTGCGGCCGGGGGCCAGCGACGGCGAGGTGCTCCGGGTGGCGCGGCTGGCCGCCATCGCGGGCGGCGTGCTGGGCACGGGGCTGGCGGTGGCCGCGGAGACGATTGCCGGCGTGCTGAGCTTCTTCTACACGCTGCTGACCGTCAGCCTCTTCGTGCCGGTCATGGCGGGCCTGTACGTCCGCCGCGTGGGCGCGACGGAGGCGCTCGCGTCGCTGGCCGGCGGCGTCGCGCTGGCCACGCTCGTCCAGGTGACGACAGCCGGGGCCGGCATCGCCGGGCTGACCCCGGCGATGTGCGGCCTCGGCGGCGCCGCGCTCGCCTGCGGCGCCGCCGCCCTGGTGAGGCCGCCCCGCCCATAGCCCGCGCAAGGCGCGCACGGCGCGCCTCGGCGAGAGCGGCGCGGGGCTATGGGGGCCCCGCAAGCGGACGCCGGGGGTTCGGGGCGCAGCCCCGTCTAATGAAGCAGCTGTCCCTTGAGCCAGTCGACGATGGCCGGCTCGAGATCGGGGTTCTTGCCGAACATCGGCAGCCCGTGCTCGGTCCCGCCGTAGATCTTGACCATCGACTGCTCGTTCTTCGAGCCCTCGACCGAAGCCTTGATCACCTCGTGCACGCCGGGCGTCAGGTCGTCTGCGTCCGCGGCCGCGCCGAACACGGCCAGCCCGGGCGTCATGGCGATGTGCTCCTTTGCCGCGTCACTGGGGAAGCCGGACAGCGCCAGGAACGCCTTGACGTCGGGATTGCGGGTCGCGAGGTCCGAGGTCAGCGCCACGCCGCAGCTCGCGCCGCCCACGCCGGTGCGCGCCGCGTCGACGCCGTCCTGCGCCAGCAGGAGCGCGTAGGCCGCGTCCACGTCGGGCGGCGACTGCTGCATCAGGCGCGGAAACGAATCGGGCGAGACGAGCCCCTCGCCCGGGGTCTCGCCGAAGCCGCGCAGATCGAACGTCAGCACGTGGATGCCGGCCGCCGAGAGACTGCCGGCGAGGCTCTCCCAGGAGGTGCGGTCCATGTTGCACTGGTGCACCAGCAGCATGCCGGGTCCGGGCTGCCCCGGATCGTAGTAGCTGCCCTTGAGCACCGTGCCGTCGGCGCTGGTGATGTCGACCGGGCTGCTGTCGGCGAGCGCGGGCGGCGCGGCCGCCGAGACGAAAACGAGGCTGAGGACGAGACCGAGGACGATGGAACGCATGAAGACCTCCAGATGTGGATCGGGGATGAGAAGCTGACGCGGATGAACGCGCGCAGTATATCACCCGGCCGCGGGCCGGCCGCCGCCCCGGGCGCGGCCGAGCTCGGCCGCGACGCGGCGGGCCGCGGCGGCCACCGCAGGCGGTATCGCCTCTGCCCGGATGTCACCCTGCGCGGCATACCGCTGCAGGCGGTCGAGCTCGGCGACGAGACGCGCGGCGAACGCCGGCAGGCTGCGATCGACGGCGGCCGGCAGCGGCTGCAGGGGCGGACACGCGCACACCCGCACCGCGGGGAACTGCCCGGCGAACGTCGCCACGCAGCGCCGCATCGCGAAGCCCTTTGCGACGAGCAGCGCGGACCGCGGCCGGTGCCCGCGCGCGGCGAGCGCGGCCATGCCGAGCCGCACGTTCTCGAGCGTGTTCGTCGCCGCCGGCTCGACGATCACCGCGGCGGGGGGCACGCCGTCCTCGACCAGGTCGTCCCGGAACACGTGCGCCTCCGGACGATCGAAGCGCTCCCGCGTCAGTCGTCCGAAGCTGCCGCTCACGAGGATCCGCGGGGCGTGTCCCGCCAGGTAGAGGCGGGCGGCGCGCGCCGGCACCGCGCGGTCCGCCGATCCGAAGACGAAGATCACGTCCGCGGCCCGCGGAGCGTCCGACCGCGCCAGATACTCCCAGAGCGGTCGGAGCAACCCCTGCAGACCGGCGTCGCCACGCGCGCGCACCGAGATGATGTACGACAAGCCGGCGCCGGGGCGCAAGCGACGGCCCGCCGCGCCACGCGTCGGACGGGCGTGCCCGGACCCCGCCGCCGGACACCGGGCGCCGGCCGGGGTGCTATCATCGTGGTGAGGCGCGCCGCCCGCGCGGCGCGACAGGATGGCACGCTCCCGCTCCGCACCCCTCGCTCTCAGCGCAGCCCTCACGGCGGCCGTCGCGGCGCTCGCGGGCGCCGCAGCCAGCCAGCCGGCCGCCGACGGCATCACCGTGATGGCACCGGGCGGCCGCGGGCGCATCGACCTCGTCACCCACGACGGGCGCGAGATGATCGCCCTCGACGACCTCGCCCGGCTGTTCCGGCTCGACCTCGACGAGGACTCGCGCGCCGGCACCCTGTCGGTCGCGGCCGGCGACGCGGTCATCATCCTGACGCCGGATCAGCCGCTCATCTCCGTCGCGGGACGCCTCGTGTCGCTGCGGGCGCCGCCCCGCCGCGTCCGTGACCGCTGGCTGGTCCCGACCGACTTCCTCGCGCGCGCGCTGGCCCCGGCCTACGGCCAGCCGCTGGAGTACCGCGCGCAGTCCGCGCTGCTCATCGTCGGCGGCCTGCGGGTGCCGCAGGTCGCGGCCCGCTACCGGTCCGGCGGCGGGGCCGATCAGCTGCGTCTGGACGTGACGCCGAGCACGCCGCACACCATCGAGGAGCTGCCCGGCCGGCTCGTCGTGACGTTCGCGGCCGACGAGCTCGATCTGGTGCGTCTGCCGCGGCTGGACGGCGCCCTGGCGACCGGGTTCGGCCGGGTCGCCAACAGCCCGGGCCTGGCGATCGATCTGGGGCCCGCCGTCGATTCCTACAGCGTCTCGACCGACCCGGCCCCGGGCGGCGGCGACACGCTCCGCATCGAGCTGCGGGCGGCGCGCGCCGCCGCGGAGGCCGCTCCCGACCCCGCCCCGCCGGTCCGGCCCGGACCGGCGCCGGTCGACCCCCTGCCCGACTTCGCCACCGGGTCGGCCCTGCGCGTCGTCGCCATCGATCCCGGGCACGGCGGCGGCGACGCCGGCAGCCGAGGTTCGGACGGCGCCCTGGAGAAGGACATCACCCTGGCCGTGGCGCAGCGGCTGCGCGCCGTCATCGAGAGCCGCCTCGGGCTGCGGGTCATCCTCACCCGCGCGCGCGACGAGACCGTCGACCTCGACGCCCGCGCGGCCATCGCGAACAACAACGGCGCCGACCTGTTCATCAGCCTGCACGCCAACGCGTCGACCCGCCCCGCGGCGACCGGCGCGGAGGTGTTCTACCTCGGCATCGACGAGTACGGCGCCGAGGCGCAGGCGCTCGCCGACAGCGAGGTCGAGCCCATCCCGGTGGTCGGCGGCGGCAGCCGCCGGATCGATCCGGTGCTGTGGGAGATGGCGCAGATTGTGTACGTCGACCGCTCGGCGCTGCTGGCCGGCATCGTCGACGCCGAGCTGCGCCGGCGGGTCGTCATGAGCCCGCGTCCGGTGCAGCAGGCCCCGTTCCGCGTGCTGGTCGGCGCCAACATGCCGGCCGTGCTCGTCGAGCTCGGCTCGCTGGCCTATCCCGAGAACGAGCAGCGGCTCACCGGCGCGCCGTTCGCGAACGCCGTCGCCGAGGCGCTGCTGGCGAGCATCCAGCGCTTCGGCCTCGCGCTCGAGCACGGGGAGCTCGAGCGCGAGGCGACGGCCGGCGTGTTGCCGGGCGGGTGACGCATGCCGCTGCTCAAGGGCATCGTGGCGGCGCTCGTGGCGGTCGGCCTCGCGGTGGCCGTCACCGTCGTGCTCGAGCGCGCGGCCCGCGTGCCGGACGAGCCGGCGCGCGGCGGCGGGGGGGGAAGCGTGCCGGCGGGGGTGACGTCGAACACCGCGGTCCTCTTCTACGTGGCCGAGGACGGCACGGCGCTCGTCACCCGCACCGTGGAGATCCCGGCCGAGGGCGACCCGTTGACGCGCGCGCGGATCGTCGCCGAGCAGCAGTTGGTGCCGCCGGGCCTGCCGTTGAGGTCGGCGTTCCCCGCCGGCACCCGGCTGCGCGCCATCTACCTGACGGCCGAGGGCAACGCCTTCGTCGACCTGTCGGCGGACGTGTCCGCCGCGCACCCGGGCGGCTCGCTCGACGAGCTGTTCACCGTCTACGCGCTGGTCAACGCGCTGGTCAGCAACGTGCAGGAGATTGCGGCGGTCCAGATCCTGATCGAGGGCCGCGAGGTCGACACGCTGGCCGGCCACGTCGACCTGCGGCGCCCGCTCGGGCTCGGCATGCAGTGGGTCGGCGGGATCGGGTCGGCCCGCGGCTACCCGCAGGCGCCCGCCGGACAGTGATGACTGTCTCGCCCGCCTCGCCCGAACGGGGACGCACCGACCAGCGCGGCCCGACCGACCTGCGGCCGCTGCGCCTGACCCCCCACTACTCGATGCACGCGGAGGGGTCCGTGCTCATCGAGGCCGGCAACACCCGGATCATCTGCACGGCGAGCGCCGAGGACCGGGTGCCGCCGTTCCTGCGCGGCAGCGGCAAGGGCTGGGTCACCGCGGAGTACGGCATGCTGCCGCGCGCCACGTCGACGCGCAACACGCGCGAGGCGTCCGCCGGGCGGCCCGGCGGCCGGACGCAGGAGATCCAGCGCCTCATCGGCCGCTCGCTGCGCGCGGTCACGCGCCTCGCCGAGCTCGGCGAGCGCACGATCTGGATCGACTGCGACGTCATCCAGGCCGACGGCGGCAC
>JAAXGX010000089.1 GCA_012271165.1 Vicinamibacteraceae bacterium
GGGCTTGGGGCGCAGCCCCATCTAATGTTGGAGCGGGAGACGGGGGTCGAACCCGCGACCTTCAGCTTGGGAAGCTGACACTCTACCACTGAGTTACTCCCGCTCGCCTTCGGTTTGGCAGGCTCATTGTACCAGACGACGTCGCGGGCAGAGGACGTGGTATAGACTTGCCGGACGCAGCACCCAGCCAGATGAGGCTCAGCGTGTCGTTACTTGGCGCCGCGTTCCTGCTGCCGGTCGCGCTGGCCGCACAGGGGACGGCGGTGCCGCGGGAGTTGACGTTCGCCGACGCGCTGCATGTCGCCGAGAGCGCCAACCCCGCGTTCCGCGCCGCCCGCAACTTGGTGGGCATGGCCGAGGCGGATGCGCGCGCGGCGGGGAGCCGGCCCAACCCGGTGGTCGCCATGGAGGGCGAGGGGTACTCGGCCTTCACGCCGCGCCAGCGCTCGTTCTGGAACGACCAGGCGCTCACGTTCCGCCTGACGCAGGAGATCGAGACGGCCGGGCGGCGCGGCCACCGCGTCCGGGCGGCCGACTTCGCCGTCGAGGTCGCCCGCTCCGAGGTCGCGGACGCTCGCCGGCGCCTGCATCTCGAGATCGGACGGGCCTACTTCCGGCTCGCGCTCGCCCAGGCCGACCGCGCCACGGCCGCCGCCGCGCGCGACGAGCTCGAGCAGGTCATCGCGTTGACCGAGGCACGGTTCGCGGCCGGCGAGGTGGCCGGCATCGAGCTGCGCCGGCTGCAGGTCGAGCGCCTCAATTTCATCGATCGGGTGTTCGCCATCGATCTGGCGGTCAGCAACGCCCGCGTGGCGCTGCTGGGCCTCCTCGGCGCGGGCGACCTGACGCAGCCGGTCGAGGCGGTCGATCCGCTGCCGGCGCCGCCGCTGCTGGACGCCGAGGGGCGGCTGATCGCCACGACGGACGGCGTGTCGGTCGAGCTGGACAGGCTCCGCGCGGACGCCGCCGCCGGCCGGCCGGACCTCACGGCGGCGCGCCGGGCGCGAGAGCGCGCGGAGACGGAGATAGCGCTGCAGCGCGCACTGCGCATGCCCAACGTCACCGCCGGATGGGGCTACCGCCGGCGCTTCGGCACGCATGCCATGGATTTCGAGGTCGGCATCCCGGTGCCGCTGTTCGGCGGCCTGAATCCGGGCGGGGTGCAGCGTGCGGACGCCGCGCACCGGCGCGCCGAGGCGCTCGAGAGCGCGGCCGTGGTCGCCATCGACGTCGAGCTGCAGCAGGCGGTCAACGCCGTCGAGATCAACGCCCAGCGGGTCCGCTACCTCGAGGAGCAGTACATTCGGAGCGTGCAGGAGACGCGCGACATCGTGCGCGCCTCGTACGAGTTCGGGGAGAGCGCCCTGATCGACTTCCTGGACGCGCAGCGTGAGCTTCTGGCGACGCAGCAGGTGCACAACCGGGCCTTGTACGACCTGCGCATCAGCCTGATCGAGCTGGCGGCCGCCGTGGGCGTCGCGCCGGCCGGACGGCCGTAAGCGTGTCGACGGGAAGCGAGAACGAGATGCCGGGAGCCCGAGACGAAACCCCGCGCCGGCCGGTCCTGGAAGCGGCTCGAGCGGGCGGGGTCTGGCTGGCGCTGGTCCTCGCGACGGCCGCGCTCTGCGGCTGTGCGCGCGGGGACGGGACCGCGGGTCGGGAGCCGGGCGGGCACGCTGGCGACGAGGGCGTCGACGACGGGCGGCACGCCGGTGACGAGGGACACGGCCCGCTGGAGATAACCCGGGACGCGCAGCAGAATGCCGGCATGCGCTTCGTCGCGGTCGGCCGCAGCGAGCGTCCCGTGCCCCTGCGGGTGACGGGCGTGGTCACGCCGGACACCTCGCGCGTCGTGCACCTGCGGCCGCTGGCCGAGGGCGTCATCAATCGGGTCGACGTCACGCTCGGCGACCGGGTGCGCGCGGGCCAGACGCTCGTCGTGTACGACAACGTGGCGCTGGGCGACCACATCGGCGAGTACCTCGGCGCGGTGGCGTCGCGCCGCCAGGCGGAGGCCAATCTGGAGGTCCGGCGCCGCAGCTTCGAGCGGGCCGAGCAGTTGATCGGCCTCGAGGCAATCGCGCAGCAGACACTCGACCTGCGCCGCTCGGAGTTCGAGCAGGCGCGGGCCACGCTGATGAGCGCCCATGCGGAGGTGAGCCGGGTCGAGGAGCGGATCCACCGCTTCGGCCTCACCGACGACGACCTGCGGGAGGTGGCGCCGCCGGGCGCGGCCGACGCGTTGCGGGACGCCGCCGAGCGGCATCGCGAGGCGTCGCTCAACGTGCTGCGCGCGCCGTTCGACGGGGTGGTGACGGAGTACGGCGTCGCGATCGGCGACCTGGTGACGCCGGAGCGGGAGCTCCTGACGATCACCGACATCTCGACGGTGTGGGTCCTCGCCGACGTGTACGAGCCGGACCTCGGCCGCCTTCCGCTCGACGCCGAGGTGACCATTCAGGTCGATGCCTACCCGGACCGCCTGTTCGCCGGTCGCCTGACGTATGTCTCCGACACCATCGAGGTGAGCACCCGCGCGGCGCACGTGCGTTGCGTCGTGGCGAACCCGGACGACCTGCTCAAGCTCGGCATGTTCGCGCGCGTCACCATTCCGACGAACGAGACGATCTCTGCGCTCGCGGCGCCGGTCGAAGCGATCCAGCGCATCGACGATCAGCCGGTCGTCTTCGTGCGGACGGGGGTGACGACCTTCGAGCGCCGCGACGTCGCGCTGGGCGTCACGGCGGGCGGCGAGGTGGAGGTGGTCGCCGGGCTCGCCGCCGGCGAGTCGATCGTGGCCGCCGGCAGCTTCTATCTCAAGACCGCGCTGCTCCACGAGCGCATCGGCCACTCGCACTAGCACGGGCCGGGCGATGCACCGCCTCGTCGACTTCTCGCTGCGCAACCGGTTCCTCGTGCTGGCGTCCACCGCGCTGGCGGCCGGGCTGGGCGTCTACTCGATGCTGCGGCTGCCGATCGACGCCGTGCCCGACGTGACCCCCAACCAGGTCATGGTGCTCACGCAGGCGCCGGGAATCGGTCCCACCGAGGTCGAGCAGTTCGTCACCGTGCCTGTCGAGACCGCGATGAGCGGCTTGCCGGGCATCACCGCGATACGGTCCGTGTCCCGGTTCGGGCTCTCGTCGGTCTACGTCTACTTCGAGGAGTCGGTCGATGTGTACTTCGCGCGCCGCCTGGTGATGGAGCGGCTGCCCGAGGCGCGCGATCTCGTCCCCGAGGGCTACGGTGCGCCGACCCTGGGCCCGATCAGCACGGGGCTGGGCGAGATCTATCAGTTCGAGGTCCGCGGCGACGGCCATTCGGCCATGGATCTGCGCACGCTGCTCGACTGGGAGATCGGGTTCAAGCTGCGGTCGGTGCCGGGCGTCGTCGAGGTCAACTCCTACGGCGGCGAGCTGAAGACCTACGAGATCCAGCTCGATCCGAGCCGCCTCGTCGCGTACGGCGTGTCGCTGGGCATGGTCGTCGATGCGCTGCGCGAGAACAACGCGAACACCGGCGGCGCCTACATCGAGCGCGCCCAGGAGCAGTACGTGGTGCGCGGAGAGGGTCTCGTCGCAACCCTGCAGGACGTCGGCAACATCGTCGTCACGGCCGCCGAGGACGGCACGCCCGTCACCGTGCGCAACCTCGGCCGCGTGGCCTTCGCGCCGATGGTGCGCCAGGGCGCCGTCACCCGCGACGGGCGCGGCGAGGTGGTGACCGGCGTGGTCATGATGCTGATGGGCGAGAACCCGCGCGTCGTCGCGCGCCGCGTCGACGAGGAGCTGGCGCGCATCGCGCGGACGTTGCCCCCCGGCGTCGAGATCGAGACCTACTACGACCGCAACGACCTGGTCCAGCGCACGATCGCCACCGTGCGGCGCAACCTGGTGGAGGGCGGCCTGCTGGTCATCGCCGTGCTGCTCCTGTTTCTCGGCAACGTGCGTGGCGGACTGATCGTCGCCTCGGCCATCCCGCTGTCGATGCTGTTTGCCTTCACCGGGATGGTCCGGGCCGGCATCTCCGGCAACCTGATGAGCCTCGGCGCGATCGACTTCGGCCTGATCGTCGACGGCTCGGTCGTCATGATCGAGAACATCGTGCGACGCCTCGACCGGGCGCCCGAGGGCCGCGCGCGCCGCGCGGTGATCGCCGAGGCGGGCCGGGAGGTGGCGCGGCCGGTGTTCTTCGCGGTGATGATCATCACCGTCGTGTACCTGCCGATCCTCACGTTGCAGGGCGTCGAAGGGAAGATGTTCCGGCCCATGGCGCTGACCGTCGTCTTCGCGCTGCTCGCGTCGCTGGTGCTGGCCCTGACGCTGATGCCCGTGCTGGCCTCGCTGGCCTTCCGGCGCGGCGCCGCGAGCCGCGAGCCGCGCCTCGTCTCCTGGCTGAGGCGCCGCTATCGCCCCCTCCTGGCCTGGGCGATGTCGCGGCCCGGCGTCACCGGCCTCGTCGCGGCGGCGCTCTTCGCGGCGTCGCTGGGGCTGGTTCCCTTCATGGGCGCGGAGTTCCTGCCGCGGCTCAACGAGGGGGCGATCGCCGTCCAGGCCTGGCGCCTGCCCAGCGTGGCGCTGTCGGAGTCCATCAAGAGCACGACCCTCATCGAGCAGGCCCTGCTGGAGTTCCCGGAGGTCCGGACGGTCGTGTCGCGCACGGGTCAGGCGGAGATCCCGACCGATCCGATGGGGGTCGAGACGAGCGACATCTACGCCATCCTGACAGAGGAGCGCGACTGGGAGACCGCCGACACCCGCGAGGGACTCATCGAGGCGATGAATCGGGCGCTCGAGCGCCGTGTTCCGGGCAACGTCTTCAGCTACTCCCAGCCGATCGAGCTGCGCGTCCAGGAGATGACGGCGGGCGTCCGCTCCGATCTCGCGGTGACCATCTACGGACCCGACCTCGACGAGCTGCGCCGGCTCGGGGAGGCGGTCCAGCGGGTGGTTGCCGGCGTGCCGGGCGCCGCTGACGTCAAGGCGGAGCAGACGGCCGGCCTGCCGTCGCTGCGCGTGCAGGTGGACCGCAGCGCGATCGCCCGCCACGGTATCAACGCCGCCGAGGTGCTGGCCGTGGTCGAGGCGCTGGGCGGCACCGTGGTCGGCGAGGTGCTGGAGGGCCAGGCGCGGTTCCCCCTGCAGGTGCGCTTCGGCGCCGACACGCGCACCGATCTCGACGGGGTGCGGAGCATCCGGGTGTCCACCTCCAGCGGGCAGGTGCTCCCGCTGTCGCAGCTCGCCGCGATCCGTGTCGAGGAGGGCCCGGCGCAGATCAGCCGCGAACGGGTCCAGCGGCGCCTCACGGTCGAGGCCAACGTCCGCGGCCGCGACCTCGGGCGCTTCGCCGCGGACGTGCAGGCGGCGGTGGCCGCGGACGTCGACCTGCCGCCGGGCTATGCGGTGGAGTACGGCGGGCAGTTCGAGAACCTGGAGCGTGCCAGCCGCCGCCTGGCGCTCGTCGTGCCGCTGGCGCTGTTCCTGATCTTCCTGCTGCTCTACACGGCCTTCGGCGCCGTCCGGCCGGCGCTGCTCATCTACTTCAACATTCCCGCCGCCGCCACCGGCGGCATCCTGGCGCTGTTCGTGCGCGGCATGCCGCTGAGCATCTCCGCCGGCGTCGGCTTCATCGCCCTTTCGGGCGTGGCCGTGCTGAACGGCGTGGTGCTGCTGTCGCACATCCGCGACCTGCAGCAGCAGGGGCTGCCGGTGGAGGAAGCGGTCCGTCAGGGCGCCGAGCGCCGGATGCGGCCGGTGCTGATGACGGCGCTGGTGGCCAGCCTGGGGTTCGTGCCGATGGCGCTGGCGACCAGCGCCGGCGCGGAGGTGCAGCGGCCGCTGGCGACGGTCGTCATCGGGGGCCTGGTGACCTCGACCCTGCTGACGCTGTTCGTGCTGCCGTCGCTGTACCGCCTGAGCGCCTATCTCGACTCGGTGCGCGATCTCGACCTGCTCGCGCTCTCCCGGCTGTACCGCTGGCGCTGGCCGCGCAGCCCCCGGTCCTGAGCGGCCGCAAGGCGCGCCTCGGCTCCATTTGAAGTCTCCCTACCGCCGGTCCCGGATGAACGACAGGACCTCGTCGCGCTTCTCGACCATCAGCTCGGGCGTGTCGCCCTCGAGGTTGAGGCGCAGGAGCGGCTCGGTGTTCGACGGGCGCACGTTGAAGTGCCAGGCCGGGTACTCGACCGACACGCCGTCCATGCGGTAGACGTGCGCGTCGCGGTAACGCGCGGCGAGCGCGTCGATCGTGGCGCGCACGGCGGCCATGTCGCCCATCTCCGTGTTGATCTCGCCCGAGATGAAATACCGCTCCCGCAGCGGCGCGAGCAGCTCGCCGAGCGTGCGACCCTTCACCGACATCAGCTCGAGTATCAGCAGCGCGGGAATGAAGCCGTTGTCGGCGAAGAAGTTGTCGCGGAAGTAGTAGTGCCCCGTCACCTCGCCGCCGAACGCCGCGTTCTCGTCGCGCATCCGCTTCTTGAAGAACGCGTGGCCGACGCGGTTCATGAGGGCGACGCCGCCGGCGGCGTCCACGACGTCCTTCACGGCTTGGCTGGCGCGGACGTCGTAGACGATCGACGCGCCCGCCTCCTTGCGGAGAAACGCCTCCGCGAGGAGCGCCGTGATGAAGTCGCCGGCGATGAACCCACCCTGCCCGTCGACGAAGAAGCAGCGGTCCGCGTCGCCGTCCCAGGCCACGCCCGCGTCGGCTTCCTCCGCCACGACCCGCGCGACCAGGTCGCGCCGGTTCTCCTCGAGCAGCGGGTTCGCCTGGTGCTTGGGAAACGTCCCGTCGATCTCGAAGCAGAGGCGCGTGGTGCGGCAGGGCAGCCGGTCGAACAGCGGGGGGGCGACCAGGCCGGCCATCCCGCTGCCGGCGTCGAGGACCAAGTTGAACGGCCGGATGACCGACGAGTCGACGAACGACAGGACGTGGTCGACATAGGCGTCGAGCAGGTGCGCCTCCGTCCGCCGCCCGCGGGCGCCGGCCGCGGGAATCCGGTCGTCGAGAATCATGGCCCGGATGTCGGTGATGCCGGCGTCGCCGCTCAGCGGCAGGGCCTGGCTCCGCACCAGCTTCATGCCGTTGTACTGCCCGGGATTGTGCGAGGCCGTGATCTGCGCGCCCCCGTCGAACTCGTCGCGGGCGACCGCGTAGTAGAGCATGTCGGTGCCGAGCATGCCGAAGTCCACGACGTCGGCGCCCTGCGCCAGCGCGCCGGCGGTGAACGCGGCGGCGAGCGACGGCGACGAGAGCCGCATGTCGCGCGACACCGCGATGCGCCGGGCCCCGAGGTAGGCCACGAACGCGCGCCCGATGCGGTGGGCGAGATCCTCGTCGAGCTGCTCCGGGTACAGGCCGCGGACATCGTAGGCCTTGAAGATGCCTGGATCGATTGTGTTCATCACACCTGGCTGAAAGCGGTGACGACCGAATCGTCACCCAGAACGGTTCCCGGTCCCACCACGGCGTGCGCCTCGACCCTCGCTCGCCGGCCGATGACGGCGTCGCGGACCACGGCAGCGGAATCGACCCTGCTGTCCGGCCAGAGGATGGCGCCGTCGACCACGGCATCGCGGCCGACGGCAGCGCGCGCCGCCACCACGCTGTCGGCCAGAACGGCCGCACCGCCGCACACGCGCGCGCCGGCGCCGACAAAGCAGGGGGCGTCGATCCGCGCGCCGGGGTCGACGGCGGCGGTCGGATCCACGAACGGCTCGCCTGCCCGTCCGGCGAACGGGTGCGCCGCGCAGCGGCCGCGCATGATGTCCCGGTGCGCCTGCACGTACTTCTCCGTGGTCCCGATGTCGATCCAGTAGCCCCGTTCGACGTAGGCGACGAACGCTTCCCCCCGCTCGACGAGCGACGGAAAGTAGCGGCGCTCGATGGAGTACCGCGTTCCGGCCGGAATGCGGTCGAAGGTGTCGGGCTCGAGCACGTAGATGCCCGCGTTGATCGTGTTGCAGGTGATCGCGTCGGGCGGCGGCTTCTCGCGGAAGGCGCGCACGTTGCCGGCGGCGTCCGTCTCGACCAGCCCGTAGGCCGCCGGATCGTCGACCGGCGCCAGGACGATCGTGGCCCGCGCGCCGCGCGAGCGGTGCCGGTCGACGACGGCGCGCAGGTCGATGGCGGTCAGCACGTCGCCGTTGAACACCACGACCGTGCCGTCGAGGTACGGTGCGCAGAACCGGACGGCGCCCCCGGTGCCCAGCGGCTCCGGCTCGACCGCGTAGCGGATGCGCGGACCCGTGCCGCCGCCGTCGCCGACCGCGCGCTCGATGGCGTCGGGGCGGTAATTGAGGCTCAGGATGACCTCGTCGATCTCGGGGAGTTGCCGGAGCAGGTCGATCTGGTAGTGCAGCAGCGGCCGGTCGAAGATCGGCACGATCGCCTTGGGCGTGTGGCAGGTCAGCGGACGCAACCGCGTCCCGGATCCACCAGCGAGCACGATGGCCTGCACGCGATCAGGGTACAATACGGCCGGCACGCGGCGCGGTCGGCCGACCGGAGTGCGCGATGAACCTGCCCAACACTCTCACCCTGGCGCGCATCTTTCTCGTTCCGCTCCTCGTCGTCGTGCTGCTGACCCGCTTCGAGGGGCAGCTCATCCTCGGCGTGCCCAAGGAAGTGATCGGGGCGGCCATCTTCGGCCTCGCCGCGCTGACCGACTGGCTCGACGGCTTCCTGGCCCGCCGCCGGCGCCAGGTGACGGCGCTCGGCCAGTTGATGGACCCGCTCGCCGACAAGCTGCTGATCACGGCCGCATTCATCTCGCTCGTGCAGATGGGGCTGGCCCCCGCCTGGATGGTGGCCGTGATTCTCGGCCGCGAGCTCGGCGTCACCGTGCTGCGCAGCCTGGTGCACTCGCGCGGCGTGACCATCCCGGCCTCCGGGCTCGGCAAGATGAAGATGGTCAGCCAGGTGGTCGCGATCCTGCTGCTCATGCTGAGCAACCGCGTGTGGCTGTTCCAGGTTCTCGGCCTGATCGCGCTGTGGGCGGTGCTGGCGACGGCGCTCTGGTCGGCGGCCGACTACTACCGCCGCTACAGCCGCGTGCTCTCGAGCGCCAACGTGGCGAACTTCGAGCAGGCCCGCCGCCGGGCCGAGGAGTCGCGCCGCGCCGGCGTCGGCTAGGAGCTTCCACCAGACGGAGCTGGGCTTCCTTTTGACGGGGCTGCGCCCCGAACCCCCGGCGTCCGCTTGCGGNNACCAGCTCCGCGATTCTCTCCTCGTCGAGCGCCGCCACGACGAGGTGCTGCCGGCCACCCGCCCGGTAGGTGATCGGAAACCCCGTAGTCGGTCCGCCCGGGAGCGGAATCTCGTGGACGACGTCACCCGTCCGCTTGTCGTACGCACGCAGAACCGGAGCCCCGCGCAGCCCCTCCCCCGCGAACAGCAGGGTAGCGGTCACCAGCAGCCCCGAGCTCTGCGTGAGGGTGCCGGTCGGCGGCACGTCCACGCCCTG
>JAAXGX010000100.1 GCA_012271165.1 Vicinamibacteraceae bacterium
CCGGCCGCGACCAACCCCGCAACCAGTGCCCTATCCCATCGCAATCGTGTCATCGTGTCGCTCTCCCCTGTGACGAATCGGGCAATTATCTCCCATATGATCAACTGGATCAGGCGGCCGGGAGGCCACGCCGCACGCCGGCTCCGCGACCCGGCGCCGGCCCACTGGAGGACGGACCATGTGGACGATGCTGCGCGCCGCCGTGATGGCGGCCGCAATTCTCACCGCAATCGCCGCGCCGGCCGCGGCCCAGGACGAGAACGAGCGCGAGTACCTGACGGACCTGCGCGAGATAAACGTGTTCGTCGACGATCTGGCCGCGGACGCCGAGGCGGCGGGGCTGACGCGCGACGGCATCGAGGCGGCCGTCGAGGCCCGCCTGCGGGAACGGCGCGTGCCCGTGGGTCGCTCGCAGCTCGCCGGCGACCTCTACGTGCGCGTCGCGACGCACCGGAGCACGACCGGCCTGTACGCGTACTTCGCGCGCGTGTCGCTGCAGCAGCTCGTCACCATCGAAGGCAACCAGGAACGGGCGTTCGTCGACACCTGGGATCTGGACTCGCTGGGGACGGTCGGCGAGGCCAACCTGCCGCAGGTGCAACGGGTCGTGCTGCAGATCGTCGACGTGTTCATCGACGACTATTTCTCGGTGAACGACCCGCGCTAGCAGTCCGTGCGGGAACCCCGCGCAGGGCCGAGAGTGGTCGGGCACCCGCGTGGCAAGGCGCGAGGCCCGACCCCGGCGCGCAGACCGAACCGCGCGTCAGGGCCTCATCGAGCGGCTTCTCAGGCTTCTGTCACCGCAAGTCGAAGCGGTCCAGGGTCATCACCTTGGCCCAAGCCGCGACGAAGTCACGCACGAAATCCTCCTGTGCGTCGTCGGCCGCGTAGAACTCGGCGATCGCGCGCAGCTCGGAGTTGGAACCGAGAATCAGGTCAACCGGAGTAGCCGTCCACCTGCGCTCACCCGTGGCACGGTCATGGCCTTCATAGAGGCCCGCGGTGGATGCCCTGGTCCACTCCGTCGACATGTCGACCAGGTTGACGAAGAAGTCGTTGCTCAGCGTACCTGGGCGGTCGGTGAACACGCCGTGCGCCGAGCCCCCGCATTGGCGTTCATGGCCCGCATGCCGCCGACGAGCACCGTCATTTCAGGGGCGGTCAGGTTGAGGAGAGCCGCCTTCTCCACCAGCATCTCCGCCGGAGACCGGGGATTGCCACCCCCGAAGTACTTGCGGAACCCGTCCGCGGTCGGCTCGAGCAGGGCAAACGACTCCACGTCGGTCTGTTCCTCCGAGGCGTCCATGCGACCAGGCGCGAAGGGCACGTCCACGTCGACCCCGGCACTCGCCGCCGCCCGCTCGATGGCGGCAGCGCCGCCGAGAACGATCAGGTCCGCCAGGGAGATCCGTTTGTCCCCGGACTGCGTATCGTTGCCCTCACCCAGGGGACTGGATTCCGGAGACGTCTGCCGCAGGGGCTCGAGGCTCAGCCGGTTGGGCCACCAATAGTCATTGGTCGGTGCACGGTCCTGGGCAACCGCCAGACTGATCGGCAGGATCGGAGCGATCCCAATCGTCAGCAAGGCAACTACCAATATGGTTCGTCTGAGCATCTGAGTCGTCTCCTGGCAGTCCGTGGTGGAACCCCGCGTGGCGCCTTCCCTGCCCGAATCTAACCGCGAAGCCACTTCGCGCAGCAAGACCGCGGTCACGCACGCGTCGGGCGTCCCCACCCGGAACGCGGCGCGCTGACTGCGCCGGCCGGGCGTCCAGCCCGTTTCAGTAGAATCAACGGCGCCCGAAGACACTCAGGGAGGAAGCTCATGCGACTCGCTACCCTTGCTGTCGTCACCGCCGCCGCGTTGACCGTTCTGCTCACCGGGCCCGCGCCCGCCGCCGCCCAGTCGTGGACCCCGCCGTCGCCGGACGAGCGCTGCCCCAGCAAGTGGGGCGCCGACGACGAGCGCGGCGCGGCCAACCACATGGGTCCCGAGACGGTGCTCAAGGCGGCGCGCCTGATACAGACCGGCCGGGTGATCGAGCTCGGACAGGTGCTGAGAAGCGCCATGCCGCTCGGCGCCCGCCACTTCGACCTCTATGTGAAGCCGACCGGCCCGCACGTGGGTTCGAACCGGCGCGGGTCGAACGAGGAGCTGGTCGTCGCCGAGATGGGCCAGGTGGGCACCCAGTTCGACGGCTTCACCCACCAGACCATCGGCGACAGCCTCTACAACTGCGTCGACCAGAACGAGGTCATGACGCGGAGCGGCTTCACGCGGCTCGGCGTCGAGAACGTCGGCACGCTCATGACCCGCGGCGTGCTCATCGACGTGGCGGCGCTCAAGGGCGTCGACATGCTGCCCGACACGTACGAGATCACGGTCGACGACCTGCAGCAGGCGCTCGCCCGGCAGGGCGTGGCGCTGGAGCCGGGCGACGCCGTGCTGATCCACACGGGCTGGGGCGTGCTCTGGGACACCGACTTCGAGCGCTTCATGGCGACCAACCCGGGGATCGGCGTGGAGGCGGCACAGTGGCTCGTCCAGCACGATCCGATGCTGCTCGG
>JAAXGX010000121.1 GCA_012271165.1 Vicinamibacteraceae bacterium
AAGCGCGAGTTCTTCCTCGAGGCGCGGGGCATCTTCGACTTCGGGGCCGGGCCCAACGTGCTCGGGACGGGCGGCGGCGCCAACGGCGGGCGCCTGCAGGGTCCGCCCGGCACGCGCGCCGGCAGCGACGTGCCGCTGGTGTTCTTCAGCCGGCGCATCGGCCTGCAGGAGGGCCGCACGGTGCCCATCGTCGGCGGCGGCCGGCTGACGGGCAAGGTCGGCAACTTCAGCATCGGCGCGCTCAACATGCAGACCGACGATGCGCCCGACGCGAACGCGCTGGCCACGAACTTCACGGTGGTGCGCGTGAAGCAGGACATCCTGCGCCGCAGCCGCATCGGGGCCATCTTCGCGCGCCGCTCGGTGTCGCTGGATCGCAACGGCGAGAACGATGCCTACGGCGCCGACGCCTCGTTCGCGTTCTACGACAACGTGACCATCAACGGCTACTACGCCCGCACGCGCACGTACGGCCGCACCGGCGAGGACGCGAGCTACCAGGGGCAGTTCACGTACGACGCCGACCTGTTCGGCCTGCAGGTGGACCATCTGCTGGTCGGCAAGAACTTCAACCCGGAGATAGGGTTCCTGCGGCGCCTGGACTTCCGGCGCACGTTCGCGGCGGGCCACTACCGGCCGCGGCCCGCCATCGAGGCCATCCGGCAGTTCACGTTCGGCGGCAGCGTCGACTACATCGAGAACGGCAGGCGCGACCTAGAGACCCGCGCGGTGCGCGGGCAGTTCGTCACCGAGCTCGAGAACAGCGACCGGTTCACCGTCGACGTGATGCGCAACTACGAGCTGCTCGTCGAGCCGTTCGAGGTGCACAAGGACGTGGCGATTCCCATCGGGGGCTACGAGTTCCAGGACGTGTTCCTGTCGTATCTCATGGGCCAGCAGCGGCCGGTGTCGGGCACCGCGTTCGTGCAGCGCGGCGAGTTCTTCGGCGGCGACCTCACGGGGTTCGGGTACCGCCAGGGGCGCATCGAGGTGACGCCGCAGATGTCGCTCGAGCCGACGGTGCAGATCAACCGCATCAGTCTTCCGCAGGGTCGGTTCACGGCGACGGTGGCGACGACCCGCGCGACCTACACGTTCACGTCGCGGATGTTCCTGTCGGCGCTGGTGCAGTACAACTCCGCCATCGACCAGATGGGGACGAACGTGCGGTTCCGGTGGGAGTACAGCCCGGGCAGCGAGCTGTTCGTGGTCTACAACGACCAGCGCGACACGACGTTGCGCCCCGGCCGGCTGCCGATGCTCGAGAACCGCGCGTTCATCGTCAAGTTCACGCGGCTCCTCCGCTTCTGACGCGCCGGATTCCATGACGCTTCTCGCCCGCCAGCTCGCCCACTGGAGGAGCCGCCGCGAGACGCGCGCCAACCTCGCCCGGCTGCTGCGGTACCTGGGCTTCCTCGTGCTGCTCGTCAGCACCTACGCGGTGCTGTTCCACGTCATCATGCTGTACGTCGAGGGCGAGCGGCACTCCTGGATCACCGGGTTCTACTGGACCCTCGTGGTGATGACCACGCTGGGCTTCGGCGATGTCACGTTCGCCAGCGACATCGGCCGCCTGTTCAGCCTGCTCGTGCTGGGGTCGGGTCTCGTCTTCCTGCTGGTCATGCTGCCGTTCCTGCTCGTGCAGTTGCTCTACGTTCCCTGGGTCGAGGCGCGCGAGCGGAGCCGCGTGCCCCGCGAGGTGCCGCGGGACACCGCGGATCACGTGATCATCGCCGAGTACGACCCGATAGCCGACGGTCTGGCGCAGCGCCTGGACGCCGAGGGCGTGCCCTGTTTCACGATCGAGCCGGATCCGGCCAGGGCCGCGGATCTGATGGAGCAGGGAATGCGGGTGATCGCCGGCGAGAGCGACAGCCTGCTCACCTATGAACGGCTGAAGACGAGCCGGGCCCGGCTCGTCTTCGCCAACGGGACCGACACCGAGAACACGAACATCACCCTCATCGCGCGCGAGGTCTCCGCCGACGTGCCGGTCGCCGCCGTGGCCGAGGAGGCGGACTCGATCGACATCCTCGAGCTCAGCGGGGCCAACACCGTGCTGCCCCTCAAGCAGCAGCTGGGCGAGTACCTGGCCAACCGCGTGCATACGGGCCGCGCCGCGGCGCGCGTCGTCGGATCGATCCGCGATCTCCAGGTCGCGGAGTTTCCCGCTCGCGGCACGTCGTTCGTGGCGTCGACCATCCGCGACACCCACCTGCGCAGACGCACCGGCCTCAGCGTCGTGGGTCTCTGGCAGCGCGGCTCGCTGCAGCCCGCGTACCCCCACACGGTCATCAACGACAAGAGCATCGTCGTCGTGATCGGCACCGCGTCGCAGCTCGAGGATCTGAAGAGCCTGCTGCCCGCCGCCTCGGATTCCCCCGGCCCGGTGCTCCTGATCGGCGTGGGCAAGGTCGGCCAGGCCGCGGCGCGGGCGCTGCGGCGCCGGGGTGCGGTCGTGCATGCCATCGATCGCAATCGCGACATGCTCGCGGCCGTCAGGGATGATGTCCATGCGGTCTTTCCGGGCGACGCCGCGGACCGCCAGCTCATCGAGCGCGCCGGCGTCACGCGCGCCGGATCGGTGCTGCTCACCACCAGCGACGACGCCATGAACAGCTATCTGGCCGTGTACTGCCGGCGTCTCAATCCGGCCATTCACATCGTCAGCCGCGTGACGCGGAACGTGGAGGCCATCCATCGGGCGGGGGCCGACTTCGTGCTGAGCGACACGACACTCGGCGTCGAGGCGGTCATGTCCCTGGTGGACGGCTACGAGCCGGTGCTGCTGGGGGAGGAGGTCAGGTTGTTCCCGCTCGGCGTGCCGCGCTCGCTCGCCGGCCGGACCCTGCAGGAGTCCGGCATCGGATCACGGACCGGCATGAGCGTGGTCGCCGTGCAGCACGACCAGCGTTTCATCAGCCCGCTGACCGCCGACACCGTGCTGCCGGGCGGGGGCGAGCTGCTCCTGCTGGGCAGCCTCGAGCAGCGCCGCTCGTTCGCCCAGGCGTTCCAGTAGCCTCCATCCGACGGGGCTGCGCCCCGCACCCTCGGCGTCCGCTTGCGGGGACCCCATTGCCCCGCNNCCCTTCGCCCCGCGCCGCTCCCGCCGAGGCGCGCCGTGCGCGCCTTGGAGGCTCCGGGGGGGCGTCTTTTTTCGGTGCAGGCGATCTGCTATCCTTCGCGCCTATGTCGCAGCCCATCCCCAACCGCTGGATCATCGCGGCCGCCGGCGTCGTCATGCAGATTGCGCTGGGTGCGATCTACGCCTGGAGCGTGTTCAGAACGCCGCTGGTCGAACAGTTCGGCTGGACGATATCCCAGGTGACTTTCACCTTCACGATCGCGATCTTCGTGGTGGGCTTCGCCACGTTCGGCGGCGGCATCTGGATGCGGCGGTCGAGCCCGCGGGTGGTCGCGCTCGCCGCGGGCGCCCTGTACGGGCTGGGCATCTTTCTGGCCAGCTTCACGAGCAGCCTGGGGTGGCTCTATTTCTCCTACGGCCTGCTGGGCGGCATCGGACTGGGCCTGGGCTACATCGTGCCGGTGGCCACGCTGGTGAAGTGGTTTCCCGACAAGCGGGGCATGATCACCGGTCTGGCGGTGGCGGGATTCGGTGCGGGCGCGCTCATCACCGCTCCCATCGCGACGCGCCTGATCGAGACGGTCGGCGTGCTGAGCACCTTCGCGTGGCTGGGCATCGCCTACCTCGTGATGATCGTCGCCGCCGCGCTGTTCATGCAGGACCCGCCGGCCGGGTACAAGCCGGCCGGCTGGGAGCCGGCGGCGGCGGGAGGCCGGCAGGCGAGCGGCTACACGCTCCAGGGCGCGTTGCGGAGCTGGCAGTGGTACGGGCTCTGGATGCTCCTGTTCCTCAACACGACGGCCGGCATCGCGATCATCTCGCAGGCGGCGCCGATGACGCAGGAGATCACGGGCGCGACCGCCGCGGTGGCTGCCGCCACGGTCGGGCTGATCTCGATCGCGAACGGCGTCGGGCGCCTGTTCTGGGCATGGCTGTCGGATTTCATCGGCCGGCGGATCGTGTTCCTCACCATGTTCCTGCTGCAGGCCCTCGTCTTCTGGCTCCTGCCTTCGGCCGGCGCCCTGTTCGCGTTCTCGGTGCTGGCGCTGATCATCCTGCTCTGCTACGGGGGCGGCTTCGGCACCATGCCCGCGTTCGCCGCCGACTACTTCGGCACCGAGCACGTCGGGTCGATCTACGGCCTGATGCTGACGGCCTGGAGCGCCGCCGGCGTGCTGGGTCCGACCCTGATCGCCACGCTGCGCGAGAGCACGGGCAGCTACAATCAGGCGCTGTACATCATCGCCGGCCTCATGCTGGTGAGCGCCGTCATCCCGCTCATCGTCCGACCGCCCGCCGCCGAGGCCGCCACATCCTGAGCCGGGAGTCGGTGCGCTGCCGCAGCACAGACTCCGCAAGGCGCGCACGGCGC
>JAAXGX010000025.1 GCA_012271165.1 Vicinamibacteraceae bacterium
CCGTTCCCGGTGCAGACCGAGACCATCCTCTTCGAGTGCTCGTACTGGCGCGACCGGGTGCCGCCGCCGTTCGAGCTCAGTTGCAGCAGCTACACGCCCCCGTCGGTCGACGAGCAGACGGTGGTGGCGCCGGGGTTGCCGATCCCGCGGGTGCGGGTCACGCCGATGGCGTTCTCGCCCCAGACCGGCTACATCTACGCGCAGGGGCGTGCGCACGTCGGCCGCGCCCGCCGTTTCGAGGATCCGTTCGTCTGGAACACTTCCCAGTTCCACCTGACCCTGCCTGACGCGGTCGGCATCCTGGCCGCCGTCGACACCGGCACCGGCCGCGTGGTGTGGCGGAAGGAGATGCCGAGCGCGTTCCTCGGCGTCAGCGGTCCCCTCGTGACCGCGGGCGGCCTGCTGTTCCGCGGCTCGCCCGGCGGACAGGTGGAGGCCTACGACGTCCGGACCGGCGACCGCCGCTGGGCCTTCCGGACGAGCGAGGAGGGATCGCGGCTGCGTCCCGGCCCGGCCTCGACCTACGAGCTGGACGGCACGCAGTACATCGCCGTCCCGATGGGGCCCGCGCTCTGGGCGTTCGCGCTCGACGGCCCGGTGCCGGCGCGCGGCGAGCCGTCCCCGGATCCGCCGGTGGACGATCAGCCCGCCGGTCCCGCCCCGCGCGAGACCGACGAGATCGAGACCGCCACGCTGCTCGAGAACCCGCGCGGCGCGGTCGGCGGCCGGCGTTATGCGTTCGACGAGTACAACTTCAACCCGCTCCGCGCGCGGGTCAGCGCGGGCACGCGCGTCCGGTTCACCAACAACGGCGAGATCCCCCACACGCCGGCCGCGCGCGACGGAAGCTGGAGCACCGGGACGCTGAACCCGGGCCTGTGGGGCTTCGTCACGTTCGACGAGCCGGGGACGTTCCTCTACCACTGCGAGGACCATCCCTGGATGGTGGGGGAGATCACCGTCGATCCGTAGCGGGCCGCAATACGGATTACGATGCCGATGGGACGGGTGCACCCGCTCCGCCGCTCACGCCCGGGCGGCGGAAGCGCGGTGCTCCCTTCCCTCAGAGCCGTCGCAGGTAGATGAAGGACGCAACGATACTCATCCCCAGCGGAATCAGGGTCCCGCCCATCATCCACGAGGCCGTCCTGTCGAGCGGCCATTCCGGAACGGTCCACCACAGAGCCAGGTTGAAGCAGATTGAGATGACCGCGGCGACCAGCATGAACCAACCTGCCGCCCGATTGGCCGGATACCAGATATCCGGTGACGAGAGGGTCTTGGGCGTCCTGAAGCCGTACACGCCGTTGGGCGGGACCTTGCCCAGGATCATTGGAACGGACACCGCCAGGATCACCAACGGAACGATGTAGCCGGTCAAGTGTTTGGCCATGTTTGTTCCACGCGTTCACATCGGACCCGGCGCTGCTCGACTCCGACGAGGCGCAGTGCACAGTACGATAGCTGACTTGACGTGGGCGGTGGGCACCCGCCCGTGGGGGAAGAACGTGCACGCGAGAACAGCGGCGGCATTGACGCTCCTGACGACGCTGGTGCTGGCCACGGCCGGCCCCGCCGCCGCGCAGGACACGCGGCTGCTCGACGCCGCCCGGGCGGCGGACTCGGCGCGGGTGATCGCGCTCCTCGAGCAGGGCGTCTCCGCGGATGCCCTGCAGGCGGACGGCGCGACCGCCCTGCACTGGGCCGCCCACTGGGACGANNCCCTGCTGGCGGCCGGCGCCGATGCGAACGCGGCGCTGCCCTCGGGGGAGACGGTGCTGATGACCGCTTCCCGTACCGGCTCCACCGAAGCGGTGCGCCTGCTGGCGTCCCACGGGGCGGACCTGGACGCCCGCGAGCACACGCGGGGGCAGACGGCGCTGATGTGGGCCGTGGCCCAGCAGCATCCCGATGTCGTGGAAACGCTTGTCGCGCTCGGGGCGGACGTTCACGCCCGCTCGGCCCCGCTGCCGCGGCGCATCCACACCCGCACAGCCGGGTTCAATCCCACCGGGGTCATCGATACGGTGCTGGGCAGCAACACGCCCATCCTGTTCGCGGCCCGGCAGGGCAACCTCGAAGCCGCCAGGCATCTGGTCGCCGCCGGCGCCGACGTGAACGACACGGCGGCGACGGGCACGAGCACCCTGGTCGTGGCTGCGCACAGCGGCCATACCGCGCTTGCGCTGTTCCTGCTCGATCGAGGTGCGGACCCGAACGCGGGCGAGGCCGGCTACACCGCTCTGCACGCCGCCACCCTGCGCGGCGACGAGACGCTGGCGGCGGCGCTGCTCGCGCGCGGCGCGGACCCGAACGCACCGGTGGTCCGCGGCAGCCAGGGGCGCCGCAACAGTCCCGACTACGTGCTCGACCACGACGTGGTCGGCGCCACCGCCTTCTGGCTGGCCGCCCACTTCGCCGAGCCCGGCATCATGCGGGTGCTCGCCGACGGTGGTGCCGATACGCAGATCGTCATGGAGGACGGCACGACGGCGCTGATGGCGGCGGCCGCCGCCCGCCGTCGTCGGGAACCAGGACTGGCTGCGAACCCCACAGCGGACGAGCGGCTCGTGCTGGAAGCGGCGACGGTGGCGATCGACGCAGGGGTTGACGTCGATGCGGCGGACGCCGCCGGCAACACGGCGCTGCACACCGCTGCCGCGAGACGCCTCGACAGCGTCGTCGAGTTCCTGGTCGACAGCGGCGCCGACCTGCACGCCGTGAACGACAACGGGCAGACACCGCTGGCGCGGGCCCGCGGGCGCGGAGGCGACAACGGCACCGTCGAGCTGCTGCGTCGCCTCGGCGCGGGCGGGGACTGGTAGTGATGCCGGCAGTCAATCCTGCCATCCTGGTCTGGGCACGGGAGACCGCGGGGCTGACCCTTGAGAATGCCGTCATGTAAGGTCGGCATCCAGGATGCCCGCGGCGTAGCCGCCATCGACCGGCTCACAGCATTGGAACGGGGCGAAGAGAAGCCCACCCGGCGGATCCTTCGGGAGCGATTTCGGGTATATCGTTCGCGTTGGCGCCGTGGTTCAGTCACACGCCCGTCAGACGCTCGATGCTGAGCCTCCCGTCGCTCTTCCCCAGGCGCTCGACGGGGACGCCCAGCTTGTCCATCAGGCTCACCAGCAGGTTCGGCATCAGCGGGTCGCCCTCGTAGCGGATGTGACGTTCGCCCTCGAGCTGCCCCGCGCATCCCCCGAGCAGCAGGACCGGCAGGTCGAGCGGGCTGTGCGCGTTGCTGTCGGACATGCCGCAGCCGTAGAGGAGCAGCATGTTGTCGAGCAGCGATCCGTCGCCGTCGGGCGTCGCGCGGAGCTTCGCCAGGTAGTCGGCGAACATCGACGCGTGATACGCGTTGATCTTCGACATCGACGCGATCTTCTCGGGGTTGTACTCGTGGTGCGAGAGTGGGTGGTGCGCGTCGGGAATGCCGATCTCGGTGTAGGTTCGCGAGCTCACCTCGCGCCCCAGCATGAATGAGGTCACGCGGGTCAGGTCCGTCTGATGGGCCAGCACCTGCAGGTCGAACATCAGCTCGACGTGCTCGGCGAACGTGGCGGGAATGCCCTCTGGCTGCGCCAACTCGGGCACGTCGAAGTCCTGCCTCTGCTCGGCCCGCTGGATGCGCCGCTCGATGTCGCGCACGCCCTCCAGGTACTCGTCGACCTTGAGGCTGTCGGCCGGCCCGATCTCG
>JAAXGX010000117.1 GCA_012271165.1 Vicinamibacteraceae bacterium
GTCGACTCGCTCCGGCTCCAGGCCCGACCGCCGCCAGGGCGCACGTACTCCGCCACGTGCTCCGTGTTGTAGTGCATCGTGACGATCGCCTTCCGGCTCAGCTTGAGGAACGTCCCCAGCCGGTCGCCGGCGCGCCACAGAACGCGCGACTCGAGAACGTCGTTCTGCAGCTCGTGCGGCGGAATCGCGTACTGCAGACCGTCGACCACGTGGTCCACGTCCGCGTTCGGAATCAGGATCGCGCCGAGCCAGTGATGGATACTGCCCTTCGGCACGTCGATCGATTCGCCCGCGTCATCGCGCGTCTCCGCCCGCCAGATGAGCGGCTCGCCGGCCAGTGTCTCCCGGCGCATCGGCTCCGCATCGTCGTGGAAGTCCAGCACGAGGAACCGCGCGCCGTCCCCGATCTCCCGGGCCATGCGGCGCTCGGTCGCCGCGACGTACCGCTGCCACGCCGCGAGCGTCTCCTCCTTCAGCTCCGCGGCGTGAAGTGCCGCCGCACCGGCGACCGCGAGGCCGAGCGCCAGCGCCACGCGCGCCGCCGGCTGCCCGGCGGCCGGGCCGCGCAAGCGAGCTTTCATCGTCCGGCTCTCCTCGTCAGCGTACGCGCGCGCCGAGGCGGGACGATCGTTCCTTGCACGAAACATGAGGCGGTCGTTCGCGAGGAAGTTCGCCAGTCGGCACGACGTGCTCGCCATCATATTCGCGAACGGGCGATGGATGCCAAACATAGTCGCCTGCTGCCCGCCGAACGCGACCTTCACCGTGACCGACACGGTGCCGTGGCGCGGTATCCTAGCGAGTCCCGATGCCGCTCGAGGTGACGCTGCGTCCTCTGACCTCCCGCGACGACTACGCCGCCTGCGTGCGGCTGCAGCGCGAGATCTGGGGCCGGGACTTCGCCGACGTCGTCCCCGCCACGCTGCTCATGGTCAGCCAGCGCGTGGGCGGCGTCGCCGCCGGCGCCTTCGGCGCCGACGGGCGGCTGCTCGGCTTCGTGTTCGGCATCAGCGGCGTCAGCGACGGGGCGCCCGCCCACTGGTCGGACATGCTGGCCGTGCACCCCGACGCCCGGCGGCAGGGACTGGGCATCCGCCTGAAGCGGTACCAACGCGAGCGGCTGCTCGCGGACGGCATCGAGATCGCAAGCTGGAGCTTCGATCCGCTCGTGGCCGCCAATGCCAATCTCAACGTGAACGGGCTCGGCGCGCTGCCCGTGGAGTACGTCGCCGACATGTACGGCGACACCGGCAGCACGCTGCACCGGGGTCTCGCCACGGACCGTTTCGTCGTCGACTGGAATCTGGCCGGGGCCCGCGTCGAACGCCTGCTGGCCGGCCGCGGCGCCCCCTTGCCGGACGCCGCGGACACGGCGGCGGCGGTCGACCTCGCCGGCCGCGCGCCCGGCGCGGAGCTCCCCGCGGACCCCTGGGTGCGCGTGGCCGTGCCCGCCCGCATCGACGTGCTCAAGGCGACCGAGCCGGCGCTGGCCCGCGCCTGGCAGCACATGCACCGCCGCGTGCTGCCCTGGTATCTTGCCCGGGGCTACCGCGTGGCCGGCTTCCGCCATCTGCCGCCGCCGCGCGACTCCGGGTACCTGCTGACGAACGAGCCGGCTGAATGACCGATCGATGAGCATTCGCCTGGCACGGGTCACGTTGCGGGAGATCAGGATGGCGCTGCGCGAGCCGTTCGAGATCTCGTCCGGCCGCACGACCGACCGGCGCATCCTGCTGCTCGAGCTCGAGGACGCGGACGGGACCACGGCCTGGAGCGAGTGCGTGGCCGGCGAGCAGCCGAGCTATTCGGCCGAGACGGTCGACACGGCCTGGCTGGCCCTGACCGAATGGATCGTCCCGCGGCTGCTCGGCCGGGGCGTCGCCCATCCACGCGCGCTCGACGGCCTGCTCCGACGCGCGATTCGCGGCCACCCGATGGCCAGGGCCGCGGTCGAGATGGGCGCCTGGACGCTGCTGGCCGAGCGGGACGGCGTCAGCCTGTCGCGCCTGCTCGGCGGCACGCGCGACGCCATCGCGACCGGCATCTCCATCGGCATCCAGGCCAGCCCCGACGCGCTCGCCGACAAGGCCCGCGCCGCCCTCGCGACGGGCTACCAGCGCATCAAGATCAAGATCCGGCCCGGCGCGGACATCGAGCACATCCACGCCGCGCGCGAGGCGCTCGGCCCGCGCGCGGGACTGATGGCCGACGCCAACAGCGCCTATGCCCCCAGCGACGCCGATCACCTGGCCGACCTGGACGCCTACCGGCTCCTGATGCTCGAGCAGCCGCTGGCGCAGGACGACCTGCTCCGCCACGCCCGGCTCCAGGACAGGCTGGCCACGCCCATCTGCCTCGACGAGTCGATTCGCCACGTCGAGGCCGCCGAGGACATGCTCGCCCTCGGCGCCGGGCGCATCGTGAACATCAAGCCGGGCCGGGTAGGGGGTTTCACGCAGGCCAGGGCGATCCACGACCTCTGCCGCCGGCACGCCCTGCCGGTCTGGTGCGGCGGCATGCTCGAGAGCGGCGTCGGCCGCGCCTGCAACGTGGCCCTCGCTTCGCTCCCCAACTTCACCCTGCCGGGCGACGTCAGCCCCAGCGCGCGCTACTGGGAGCGCGACGTCGTGACGCCGGAGTGGACCATGGACGCGAACGGAATGGTCGCCGTGCCGGCACACCGTCCGGGACTGGGCGTGGCGGTAGACGTCGACCGCGTCGACGACCTCACGGTGCGCACCCGGACGCTGGCGATGTCCTGACGCTGCCCCGGTCGCCGCCGGCGGGGCGGCGTATAATCGCGCGACGCTCTATCGACATCATGGAGGACAACCGCATGCGTCACCCCCGATTCCACACCCCGGCCGCGGCCACGCTCGCGGCGACGGTGTTCACGCTGTTCACGGCCATGACGCTCGTCTCGGCCGAGTCCGAGAACTGGCCCGCCTTCCGCGGCCCGGATGCCGCGTCCGTGGCCGCCGACGACCCCCGGCTGCCCATCACCTGGAGCACCACGGAGAACGTCGTCTGGAAGACGCCGGTCGAGGGGCTCGGCTGGTCGTCGCCGGTGGTCTGGGAGGACCGCATCTTCCTCACGACCTCCGTCAGCGAGGGCGAGGAAGAGGAACCGCGCATGGGCCTGTACTTTCCCTACGGCTCGCCGGAACCCATGCCCTCGGGCGGCCGTTTCCGCGACCCCGAGCCGGGGGATCTGCTGGAGCGCTCCGAGGCGGTCCATCACTCGCTGGTCACCGCCGTCGACTTTGAGACCGGCGCCGTGCTCTGGACCACGGAAGTCCATGCCGGCGTGCCGGACTTCGATCGACACCTCAAGAACACGTACGCCTCCGCGACGACGGTGACCGACGGCGAGCGCGTCTACGCCTACTTCGGCAACATCGGCGTCTACGCGCTCGACATGGAGGGCAAGCTGATCTGGGAGAAGCGCTTCGACGCGGCCCACACGCGTCTGGGATGGGGTCCCGCCGCCTCGCCGGCGCTGCACGAGGACACGCTCTTCGTCGTCAACGACAACGACGAGGACTCGTTCGTGGTGGCGCTCGACGCGGCGACCGGGGCGGAGCGCTGGCGGGTCGACCGGGACGAGGGGACGAACTGGTCGACCCCGTTCGTGTGGCAGAACGAGCAGCGGACCGAGCTCGTGACCGCCGGCAGCGACCGGGTGCGCTCCTACGACCTCGAGGGCAACGAGCTGTGGCACTTCAGCGGCCTCAACTCGATCTCGATCCCGCAGCCGTTCAGCGCCCACGGGCTGCTCTACGTCACGTCGGGCTACGTCGGCGACCAGGTCAAGCCCGTGTACGCCATCCGGCCCGGCGCAGCCGGCGACATCACCCTGGCGGACGGGACGCGCAGCAGCGAGCACGTGGTGTGGTACGCCGACGACGCCGGACCGTACCATCCGACGCCGCTCGTCTACGGCGACTACTACTTCACGCTGCACGACCGCGGCTTCTTCACCGTCCACGACGCGAAGACCGGCGAGGAGCTGTACTTCACAGAGGATCAGATTCAGAGCCAGCAGGTCCGCCGCCGCGTGGCGCGCGGGGCCAACGGCTTCACCGCGTCTCCCTGGGCGTACAACGGCAAGGTGTTCGTGCTCAGCGAGGACGGCGACACCTACGTGCTGGATGCCGAGAACCGGTTCCGGGTGATTGCCACCAACCCGCTCGACGAGGTCGCCATGTCGAGCCCCGCGATCGCCCGCGGCAACCTGTTCATCCGGACCCGCTCGCACCTGTGGCGGATCACGGACACGTCGGCGTCGCAGTAGGGCCGCCGGAGGCTTGCATCAGACCCGGCCTGCGGCCGGGCTGCGGGAGATGCGTGCGCCGGCCCGCATGGGGTGGTTCTACAGCCACATGGGAGCGATGCCCGGGGGCGGCGTCGCGTTCCACACCGCGTTCGCCGTGTTCGGCTCGCAGCGCCTGTGGGCCCACGACCCGGGCGGGCCGCTCGCCGGCCTGCCCTGGATCCTGCCGACTCTCATCGGCGCGCCGGCGATCGCCCTCTGGACCCGGCACTATCGCCGCCGGTTCGCGCCCGTGGGCTGAACCCCCGGTAGTATTCGGTGCGTGGCCGGCGCGGCGCGAGCACGGCTCCCGCCCCGAGATCGGCCCGACACCAGGGAGGCTCGTGCATGGCGCTGAATACGTACCTGACGTTCGACGGGAACTGCCGTGAGGCGTTCGAGCTCTATCGCTCCGTCTTCGGGGGCGATTTCTCGGTGCTGCAGACGTTTGCCGACGGCCCGCCGGACATGCCGCTGCAGGCGGGCGACCGGGACCGCGTGATGCACGTGTCGCTGCCGGTCGGCTCGAGCGTCCTGATGGGGAGCGACAGGACCACCGCGTCCGAGCCGCCGCTGGTGGCCGGCAACAACTTCTCGATCGCCATCGAGGGACAGAGCCGGGAGCACTGCGACGAGGTGTTCGCCAGGCTGTCGGCGGGCGGGTCGGTGCGGATGCCGCTGCAGGAGACGTTCTGGGGCGCGTACTACGGCCTGTGGACCGACCGGTTCGGCATCAGCTGGATGGTGAACTACACGCTGCCCCGGGACTGAGCGTGGCACGCTTCGTCGACATGACGGCCATCGTCGGCGCGGACCACGCGTTCCACGATCCGGCGTACGCCGCGCACTGGGAGGCGCGCTTCGAACGGACGCCCGGCCGGCTCGCCCTGTTCGACCTGATGCTGTCGGAGCTGCGGAGCCGGATTCCGCCCGACGGGCGCATCCTCGAGCTGGGCATCGGGCCGGGCCACCTCGCCGCCTTCCTGCTCGACGCCCTCCCCGCGGTGCGCTACCAGGGCGTCGATTTCTCGCGGCCGATGCTCGGCATCGCCGCCCGACGGCTGCGTTCCCACGCGGGCCGCGTCGCCTTCTCGCAGACGGATCTCGTGGCCGACCGCTGGTGGCGGGACCTCGCCGGCCCGGTGGACGCCGTCGTCTCGACGTGGGCGCTCCACGACCTGGGCGCCCCGGCCCGTGTCGAGCGCGTCTACGCGCGGTGCGCGAAGGTCCTCGGACGACGGGGGCTGCTGCTGAACGGCGACTTCATCAAGCCGGCCGGCACGGCGCACGAGTACGAACCCGGCCGGTTCGAGATCGCGACCCATCTGGACCTGCTGCGCCGCGCCGGATTCGCCGCCGCCGTCTGCCTGCGGGTGTTCGAGGAGGAGCTGGAGGCGCCGACCGCCGCCGACAACTACGCCTGCTTCCGCGCGAGCCACGGCTCCCGCGTTGCCGGCTGACGGTCGCTCGTCGTTCAGTGCGCAGGCGCCGCGGGCGCGACGAGACCGCCTCCCGGCGGTCAGCCGCAGCCGTTGACCGGACGCCGCTGGATGTCCGATTCGCAACGGACCCAGTCGTAGACCCGCCCGGCGAGCAGCGCGCCCGCGATCGGCCCCAACCAATACACCCAGTGGGCCGCGAAGTAGCCGCCGACCAGGGCGGGGCCGAACGAGCGGGCCGGGTTCATCGAGGCGCCCGAGATGGGACCGGCGAACAGCGCCTCCAGCATCACGGTGCCGCCGACGGCGATGGCCGCCAGTTGGCCGTTGGCGCGGGCATCCGTCGCCACCGCCATGACCACGAACATGAGAAAGAAGGTGAGCAGGACCTCCAGGCCCAGCGACTGCCCCGCGGACCCGGCCGGCAGCGTCGCCCCGAGTCGGCCGTGGTCCCCGATCAGCACGAGGATGACCAGGCTCGCGGCGCCGGCGCCCAGGAGCTGCGCGGCCACGTACCACGGCACCTCCCGTGCCGGAAAGCGCCCCGTGCTCCAGAATCCCAGGGTCACGGCGGGGTTGATGTGCGCGCCGGAGATGTGGCCCAGGGCCAGGATCATTGTCGCGACGACCAGGCCGAAGGTCAGGCCGATCCCCACGTGCGTCACCGCGCCGCCGGTCGCCCCGTTGACCACGATGGCGCCCGTTCCGGCGAACACCAGCCCGAACGTCCCGATCAGCTCCGCGGCGGCCCTTTTCAGCAGTGTCTGTTGCATTTGCAATCCGTCCTCAGCCGGGTCAGCGCCTTACCCTCGCGCGCGGCGCACTCCCTGGTGACTCAGCGGCCCGTAGCGGCCTGCTCGGCGCGCGTGCCGCTCAGACCGTTCGTCATGGCGTAGTTGCCCTCGTGGCACG
>JAAXGX010000029.1 GCA_012271165.1 Vicinamibacteraceae bacterium
GCGGCGCCCGGGGCGACGGCCGGGGGAGGGCGGCCGGGGAGGCCGCCGACGAGCTGGCCCCGACCATCGCGCAGCGGCGGGCCGATGCGCTGGGGATGGTGGCCGAGTGCGCGCTGGCCGGCGGGCTCGACAGGGGGACGGCCGGCGACCGCTACCAAGTGGTCGTGCACGTGGACGCCGACACCCTCGCGGACGACGGTGAGCAGGGCGAGGACCATGCGGCCGTCGCCCGGCTTGGCGACGCCGCTGTCATCGATGGCGCCGCTGTCGATCGCACGGCTGCCAGCCCGCGCAGTCAGTCGCCCGCCGCCGGCAGCGCCACCGCAGGCCCTGGTCCCGAAAGGCCGGCGCCGTACGTTCCCGCTGGAACGTACCGGCGGCGCGCGGGCGAGGTCTCCCCCGCCGCGGACAAGACTTCCCCCGCGCTGCCGGATGGCCCGTCCCGGCCCCTCCCCGACGTGGACGGACCGCCTCGGCAGCGCCGCACCGCTTGCCCCGGCCCCGCCAGCGGCCAGTCGGCTCTCGACGAGGCCGGCGGCATCCACGTCTCCGCGGAGACGGCCCGGCGGCTGGCCTGTGATGCCGCGACCGTGACGATGCGGCACGGGCCGGCCGGCGAGATCCTGGACGTCGGTCGGCGTACGCGCACCATCTCGCCCGCCCTGCGCCGGGCGCTGGCGGCCCGCGACCGGCACTGCCGCTTCCCCGGGTGCGCGGCAACCCGCTGCGATGCGCACCACCTGCGGCACTGNNCTGCCCGAGGCGCCGGCGCTGCCGGCAGTGACCGACGCGCCGCTGGCGCCGGTGACGGCGCGGCTCGACCGGGCAGGCATCCGTATCGGGCCGCACACGGCCACGCCGGCTTGGGGCGGCGAGCGGCTCGACGTCGACTGGGCCGTCAGCCTGCTGTGGCGGCCCCGCGGAGACGGCGCGGACGACGTGCTGCCCGAGGCGCCGTAGGCGCCTCGCCATGCATGGGCGGGACGTTGGACGGCCGGACCTGGGATCAGATGCCGGCCGTCGCTGCCTGAGCGCCCGACGCAGTTCCCTACCGCGCCGCCGCCCTGCGCTCGTCGGCGCGCGCGCCGGCGAGGATGCCTTCCATGCCGTAGTTGCCCTCGTGGCAGGCGAACTCGTAGAGGTCGCCTGTCATCGGCTGGAGGTCGATCGACGCCGTCCACGGCCGGGTGTAGGTCTCCGGGTCGGAGACCGTGTACGTGTAGCGGATAGTGTCGGGGGCGATGCGGGTGAACCGCTCCACGAGGTGCATGCCGTCGGCGGAGCCCTGATAGGCGGCCTTGCCGTTGAAATTGGTCGTCTCGACGACCAGCGTGTCGCCTTCCCACCGGCCGCGCGAGTCGCCCATCCATTGGCGGATGGCGTCGGCGATCCGCGGGCGGCCGTCCAGCGGGACGATGCGCGCGTCGTGGTTCTGCTCCGTCCAGATCACGACGTAGCCGGGGGCTTGCAGCACCTGCAGGTGGTTGTTGTAGCCGCCTGCCGACATCGGCGGGCCGGCCTTCGAGTGGTGCACGCAGCGCTCGCCGGGCGTGCGGTCCTCCGGCCCGTGGGCCGGCCGGTCCAGCAGGGCCCGGCGGGCATCGCGCCGCCCGCTCCCGACCGCCGTGAACGGAATGCGGCCGTCCGCGGGATCGACGATCAGCGACGTCCGCCCCGTCGACTCGCCCCGGTCGAACCAGAACGCATTGTAGGCCCCCGTCTGGCCGGGCGGCGGCGGCTGGTCGCCGCGCGTGAGCGCGTCCTGGTTGAGGGCGGTGACCTCCTCGGCGGTCAGCCGATCCCGTCCCGCGTACCGTCCGGGCCGCTCCAGCGGCGTGATCGTCGCGAACGACCAGACGCCCTCGAGATCCGGGTCGCCCCACGCCGTGCGCGACACCGTCCAGCCGTCGGACGCGGCCTCCTGCGTCTGGCCCGCAGCCCCCGCCGGGAGCAGCCACGCCGTCGCCGCCGCCAGACACAGCCCCACGAGACATCTGCGCGCCATCCTGCACCTCCCGCTGTTCACGAGATCGACGTTCCTCGGAGCAACCGCAGTCTCGCCACGATTCGGATGCATGTCAAGGACGGGAGCCACGCTCCGCGTGCGGCGGTCTCAGGCACGTTGGAACGCCGGGCGCGTGCCGTAGGTCAGCGAACGCCAGACCCATTCGGCCGGGCCGAAGCGATATCGCCGCAGCCACAGCGGCGAGCCGACCAGCTGCAACGCCCAGACGCCCGCCACGACGCCGAGCTGTCCCAGGCGGTCCACCGATCCGTAGTAGCCCAGCCCGTGGCCGTAGAAGATCGTCGTGCAGATCACGGTCTGCAGCAGATAGTTCGTCAGCGCCATCCGCCCGACGGCGGCCAGCGGCCGCGTGGCGCCGCGCAGCGCCGCCGTCCGGCACGCCAGCATGACGAGGCCGACGTAGCCGAGACTGACTGCCACGCTAGGCCAGTAGTTGAACTGATCCCCCTGGAAGAACGACCAGATGTCCCAGCCGTAGCGGAAGTCGAGCACAACCCCCCGGGTCTCGAGCGGCAAGCCGAGCAGCAGCCCCGCGACGGCAAGCGCGCCGTAGAAGCCCCGGGAGCGCCGGGCGCCGAAGACGTCCAGCTTGAAGAGTCCCATCCCGATCAGCATCAGGCCGCCCGCCCGCCAGATGCCCCACATGAGCGCAACGAGCGTCTCGAAGCCGAGCGCCTGCGCCGACCGGACCGGAAGCTGGTCGAGCCATCCGCCCCGGTAGGCGGCCAGCTCGGCGGCGAGCATCGCGGGCGTCGGCTGCCAGGCCTCGGCGATGAACTCCGCGCGGGCGTCCGCGGGCCACGCGGGCAACGACGCGGCGCCGCCCATCGAAATCGCGGACGCCACGCCGAGCGTGGCCGTGCCGACGACCAGCAGCCGCCGCGGCGACCACCCGCGCAGCGGATACACCAGCGCGCCGCAGACGGCGTAGAGGAACAGGATGTCGCCGGCCCAGAGCAGGTGGCCGTGCAGCAGGCCGCAGAGCGCGAGCCAGCCCATGCGGCGGTAGTGCACGCGGCCGGCCGCGCCGGCCGGCCCGGCCCGGCTCGCCATCAGGACGATGCCGGCGCCGAACAGCATCGAGAAGATGGTCATGAACTTCTGATCGCCCAGCAGCCGGGTCCCGAGCCAGACCTGGAAGTTGGCTCCCTCCAGGTCGCCGAAGACGGTCGGGTTGAAGTAGGCCGCCGCGGGCATCGCGAAGAGCTGGATGTTGACGGCCAGGATGCCGAGCAGGGCGAAGCCCCGCAGCACGTCCAGCGCGTCGATGCGGGCCGCCCGGGAGACGGGGCCGGCGTTCCCGCCGGCAGCAGAGTTCGTCATTGCCCGACGCGCTCCCGAGCCCGAGCCCCGTTCAGGATGAATAGCATGCTGTCGTTCCCCTCTGTTGGGTACCCTTCACGTCGATGATCGCAGATCCGTACTTCTACCTCGCCGCGGTCGCCGCGGTGCTCGTCGTCGGGATGGCCAAGGGCGGGTTCGGCGGGGGCGTCGCCGTCGTCGGCGTCCCGCTGATGGCCATGGTCGTCAGCCCGTTCCAGGCGGCGGCCGTCATGCTGCCGATCCTGATGGTGATGGACGTCCTGGCGCTGCGCGCGTACTGGCGCCGCTGGGACCGGCGGAACCTCGAGATCCTGCTGCCGGCCTCCGTGCTCGGCACGATTCTGGGCTTCGGAACCGCCCGCGCGATCTCCGCCGACGGGCTCCGCGTCCTCGTCGCCGTCGTCGCACTCGTCTACGCGGTGCAGTACTTCCGGCACCGGCCGGGCGGCGGGACGCGTCCGCCGCACCCCGGCCTCGGCCTGCTCTGGGGCGCCACCGCCGGCTTCACGAGCTTTTCGATCCACGCCGGGGGGCCGCCCCTGCAGGCGTTCCTGCTGCCGCAACGGATGCACCGGACGACGTTCCAGGCCACCAGCGTCCTCTTCTTCTTCGTGGTCAACTGGTCGAAGGTCGGCCCCTACTATTGGCTCGGCCAGTGGACGACGGACAACCTGCTGACGTCGCTGGTGCTGCTGCCGCTGGCGCCGGTCGGCGTCTTCCTCGGCCGCTACCTGCACGACCGGGTCGACGACGAGCTCTTCTTCCGCGTCGTCCACGCGTCGCTGCTCGTCATCGGCGTCAAGCTGCTCTACGACGTGGCGGGCGCCTGAGCGGCGCCGCCAGCCGATCCGCGGCCCCATGCCATAATGCGGCACTCCGGGCTGACGACACGGCGATGCGACGGACCCGACTATCCCTGAGCGAATACACGCGGGCGGTGAATGCCGGCTGGCCGGACGACGACATCGGCCGCGCCATCATCCACGACCTGCCGAGGCGGTTCCACGCCCTGTCGCCGGGTGCCCAGAAGCGCGTGCTCTCCGAGGCGCCGCCCCTCACCTACACCCGCTGGGACGCGTTGCTGGCCGCGACGGCCGAGCACATAGCCAGGCTTCACGGTCACCCTGTACCAGACTGGGTCGACGAAGCTCCGCGCTTCCTCGATCCCCCCTGGGTCCTGTCGGACGTCCGCCGCATCCGGATCGACTCGATACTCCATGCGCCGGCGGCCTTCATCCGCCACGGCGCGCTGCCGGACCCGAAGGACCTCGATGCCAGGGGGGGCGAGAAGCATGAATGGCTCCCTTGATCGCGACGCCCTGATCGAGCTGCTCGACGACCTGGCGCAGCGACTCCGGCGGCGTCGGGTTCGAGCCCATGTCTACGTCATGGGCGGCGCGGCCATGACGCTCGCCTTCGCCCGCGAGCGCAGCACCCACGACATCGATGCCCGCATCGACAGCGCCCACGCGGCCGTCACCGAAGCGGTTCGTGAGATCGCTCAGGAACGCCAACTGCCCGGGAGTTGGCTCAACGAGCAGGCGACCAGCTTCCTGCCTCGCAGGCCCGACACGGCGGCGCCCACGCTCTACGACTCCCCCAGCCTGGTCGTGACGGGAGCATCGCCCCGCTACCTGCTGGCGATGAAGCTGCGGTCCGCGAGGGGACACGACGAGAGGGACGTGGCGACCCTCATACGCCGCCTCGACATCAGGACCGCCGAAGAGGCGGTGGGCATCCACGATCACCTCTTCCCGGACACCCCGGTGACCGCCCGCGCCCGCGACCTGCTGAAGAGGATCTTTCCGCACGGCTGTATTCCTGCGTCGTGACCCGGGTGGCGAGTGACCTACGGCCACCACGAGAGACCGACGCCGAGGCGGAACGATGCGGCGTCGAGGGAGAGCGCGGCCCCCGACAACGTACCCCGGGCCGCCTTGACGTTCAGATCGAGCGCCCACGACTCGGAGAGGTAGACGGCGAGTCCGCCCCCGGCGCTCAGGGTCGGCACGCTCGCGAAGTCGGTGGCGGTCCGCTCGCCGTTCCGGAGGACATCGCTCGCCCGCCAGAACGTAACCGCGAGGTCGCCATAGGGCACCCACCGGCGGCGGCCGGCGACGTGGAGCCGCACACCGAGATCCACATGGCTGAACGTCAACCTGTCGAACGCCTCGAGCCCCCGGCTCCTGATGTCCGCGTAGGCGCCGCCCAGGTACGGGGTGACGATCCGGTTGAGACCGTAGCCGATCCAGAGGCCCACGAGCGCGGCCCCGTCGCCCGGGCCGCTCCCGAATGAGACGGCCGCCGCGCCGGTGCCGAGACCGAATGCCCACCCTTGCGTCGCGGCCGGCTGCGCGCCGACCTCGGCAGCGCATGCCAGACAGAGCAGACAGAACGCGGCCGGGAGCAGCATGCGTCCCTGTCGGGAGCTGCCCGACAGCACGTGTGCTCCCCTCCCTTGTGACGGCGGCGATGCGGCTTGCCGGCACCTGCTCGCGGACAGATGCGTCGTCGCGGCTGACATGCTGGACATCACCCGCCCCGATCCGGATCGGCCCGCAAAGGAAAGCAGTGGCGGCCCGCCTCGTGCCGGGAGAACGGCCGACCCCGACGAAACTCGCGCTCCACGGTGGCCCGCTCGAAGGTGGCGCACAGCTCGTAGGCTGTTCCTGAACCGGCCTCGTAGCCGTACGGCGCGCGCGTCACCGGATCCGTGATGGCGACCTGCACGTTGGAGCTGCGCTGCAACTCGTCGAGGCTCCCGGGAAGTCGCTCGTGCGTCGCCTCATGACGGTCGATGGCCCGCGAGATGGCATCGAGGTCCTGTGCGCGCCGTGCGTCCAGGCGCTCCATGCGCCGGCCCGCCGGCGAACCGAGCGCCGCCAGACCCGCGACCAGGGCCACCGCTGCCGCCACGGCGGCCACGGCCGGAACGGGATCGCGGCGGCGCGTCGCCAGCGCCTCCCGTGGGTCCCGCTCCGCCTCGCGCAGATCCCGGAGGTAGTAGCCGAACGCGCCGCCCGCAATCGCGGCCACGGTCAGGGACTTCAGCACGAAACGCAAGGTCAGCTCGCCGCCGAGGAAGCTGTAGACGAGGGCCGTGACCGCGCCTACCAGGACGCACGAAGCGACGAAGAGCGTCAGGTAGGTGAGTTGCAGCCGGATGCGCGACGCGCGGGAGCCGGGCTGGGCCTCGATGCCGCGACGGACCACCCGGGCGACGAGGGCGAACAGTGGGCTCGCCACCGCGAGCGCCGACACCGACAGGCGGAGCAGCTCGCGCGTCACTTGCGGGGGCAGGCCCGCGGGGTCGGGCAGCGCAAGATCGATCAGCCTGAACAGCACCGCTCCCAGGCTGAAGGCGCTGACGAACAGCGCCGTGAACATCACGACGTACAGGAACGCCTCGCGCGGCCGGGTCGAGACCGTCGGCCGCGGCACCGGGATCGGGGACTCGACGTCGGCGAATCCGGCCAGCGCCCGCCGAACCTGGTCCGCCGGCCATCCCGCGCGGGTCAGGATGTCGGCGATCTGCTCCCGCGGGAGCGCCCGCTCGAGGCCCTCCCTGACGAAACCGACCAGTTCCGGACTGATGGCCATCCTCGTCTCTCCTTCCGCTCGGCGCGACGCCCGCTATTGACCCTGGACAACGCACAGAGGGTGCCAACCGGCGGCCATCCCCGTAAGCAGCTGAATGACAGTTGGATAGGTCGATTCGAAGGTGGCTTGCCCGCACTGACTGCCCGGCATGGCAGTACATTTCATGCCATCTGATGCACATGAAATGCATAGTGAAAGCGACACGTGGCGGCGGCAGGGAAAGGAACGGGCCGTCGTGGCGCCGCCCGGACGTCAGCCCGGCCGGGGCAGCTCGGTCAGGGCGTCGCGCGGCCCCGACAACCGCTGCTGCGCCCACGCCTGCACGTCGCCCTCGTGCGTGAAGAGGATGACCTGGGTCCCGGCGCTGACCGCGTGCAGGGCATTCAGCAGCGCCTGCTTGCGCTCCGCGTCGCCCGCGGCGAGCGTGTCGTCCAGGATCAGCGGGCAGACTTCGCCGTCGGCGACGAGATGGCGCGCCAGCGCCAGGCGCAACAGCAGGTAGATCTGCTCCGCGGTGCCGTGAGAGAGGAGCGCGGCGGAGCGCCAGGGTCCGCCGGCGTCGCGAACCTCGACCTGCAGGGACCCCGGATCGACCTTGCAGTCGGTGTAGCGGCCGCCAGTGACCCCGGGCAGCCACTCGAGGACGGTGGCGCGGAGCACGGGCGCCACGCTGCGGTGAACGCGCTCCTCGGCACGCCGCAGGAACCCGATCGTCCTGGCCAGCGTCCGGTCGAGCCGCTCTACCCGCTCCAGCTCGCCCTTGGTGGCGGCCAGCTCGTCCTCCGCGTCCGCCAAGCTCGGCAGGTCCTCCGCGAGCTGTTCGAGCTGGCCGCGGGCGGTGTGCCAGGCCGCCCGTGCGTTGCGGGCCTCGCGCTCCGCCGCGGCCAGCCGCTCCGGCGCTGCTCCGCGTGCGGCGTCGAGCAGGCTCGGGGCGACCTGCCCGGCGAGCGCTGCCGCCTCCTCACGCAGGCGCCCGGCGTCGGCCCGGAGCTCCGCGAGCAACCGCCGTGCCTGTGCCGCCGCTGCCGCCGCACGGCGTCTCGACAGCCACCACCACGCCAGATACCCGAGGCCCGGGGCGCCGATGACAAGGCCGAGCATGCGCGAGTCGGCGAGGGCCAGCCCCGCGCCGGCGGCCACCGCGGCCGCCGCGAGGAACGGCGCCGCCGCCCGGAAAGCGGCGGTAAGCCGCGGCCCGGAGCCGCCGGCCGCGGGGCCAGGCCGCCCGGCGGGGGCCAGGGCCGGAAGGTCCGCGGCGTGGGCCGCACGGCGTTCGGCCGCGGCGGCGGCCTCCCCCGCCCGTGCCGCCCGCAACGCCGCGACCTCTCGCTCCCGTGCATCCGCCTCCCGCGCGAGCTGCTCGACGTCGCGCCGGCGAGCGACGTAGCGCGCCTGGGCCTGCCGCGCTGCGCCCAGAGCCGACGTCGCCGCGTCGACCCGCTGGCGGGCGGTTCGCAGCGGCTTCGTCGGCGCGTGCTCGGCCCCCACGTGTTCGCTGCGATGCGCGGCGAGCAGCTCCAGGGCGCGGGCGGCGGTCTCGTCAGTCCCTGCGGTCGCCGCCGCGCGCTGCAGGTCTTGCTGAAGCGCGCCGGCGTCGTCCAGCAGACCCAGGACTTGCGCCTGCCGGACGCAGGCCACGCCGAGGAACGACCTGCGGTCGAGGCCGAGCCAGCGCGATCCGTCGGGTGCGCCGTCGTGCATGATCTGGTTCGAGTAGTCGCGGTCGGCCAGGTCGGCGTCGACGGCACAGGAGTTGGCCGCGTTGGCCAGGTCGTGGTGCAGCTCGACGCGGCGGCCATCCTCCAGCGCAACGACAGCGGAGACTGCCCACTTCCCGCTACCGTCCCACGGCCGGTGACGGTTCCGGAAGAGCTTGTCCGACGCGTTCAGCGCACCCTTTTTCTTTCGCATGCCGCACAGTCCCGCGTACAACGCCGCGTGCCAGGTCGACTTGCCTGCCTCGTTCGTCCCGTAGACGACGTTCAGCCCGGGCAGCAGCGTCAGGGCCTCGTGGTCGAACGGCCCGAAGGGGTGCGCGCGAACCTTTTCGAACCGCATCGGTCAGAGCGCCTCCAGGTCGGTCCGGCCCGCGAGCGCCCGCAGGCCGGCGGCGAGGACGCGCCGCACTTCGTCGTCGGGCAGGCCGGCCTCCAGCACGTCCCGCACGAACTGGCCCCGGACGGTCTGCTCACGGCCCAGCTCCTCGATGTCGTAGCCGGCGTGCAGGGCACCGAAGCGGATCCGGACCGCATCGAAGGACCCGTGCAGGGCCTGGCGCAGATCCTCTTCCCGGAGGTCGACGTCGGGATGCAGCTCACCCTCGACCGTCAGCCGCGCGACGCCCTGCCGGTCGGCGGCCGCCCGGTTCACGCGGTCGAGCACGTCCTGCCGTGAGGCGCAGCCGGTGACGTCGAGGGCCAGGTCGTGCGCCGCCGTTTGCGCGACGACGCGCCGTTCCCTGGCCACGCTGCCGTCCGCGGCGATTGCCGCCACCACCGCGCCGCGCTCCCCGTCCTCCCCGAACGCCAGCGGATCCGGGTTGCCCGGATAGGTGTGGCGCGCCGCGTCCCGCGGCCGGTGGTAGTGACCGAGGAATGCGTGCGCCAGGCCGGCGCGCTCGATGTCGTCCGCGTCGAACGGGGCGTGCGGTTGCTTGTCGCCTCCCTGCGCGGCGAGCGCGGTCCTCTCCGCCCCGTGGCAGAGGGCTACGTGCGCGCCGGGACCGTCCGGCCGGAAGCCGTCGAAGAAGTTGCCGGTGTTCGCCGGCGCGCAGTGCGCGGCGCCCCACAGCGTCAGGCCGCCGGCGAGGTTCACGGGTTGCAGGCGCGGCTCGCTGAAGACGTGGACGTTGGGGCTCCAGTCGACGAGCGCGTAGAGGCTGTCCGGGCCGTACCAGTCGTGATTGCCCGGTGCGAGGTAAACCGGGCAGGGGGCGAGATCGGCGAACGTCGTCTGGAGAAACCGGGCGGTATCGGGCGTGACCCGGTCGTGCTCGTAGAGGTCGCCGCCGCAGAAGAGCGCGCCGGCATCGACTTCGCGCACGAGGGCCGCGATGCTCAGCAGCGAGTCGCGCAACGACTGGCGGCGCCTTCGCGCTGCCGATCCATCGGCGCCCGCCCACGCGAAGCCGGCGTCCAGGTGGAGGTCGGCAAAGTGAACGATCTTCACGCGGCTCCTGCGGCTGCGCGGCCGATCCCAGGCACCGGAGCCCGGTTGGGTGTCAGGCAGGGATAGTACGAATACGGCCAAGAACGCCCGTATTCATTGGTGTTCTTGGTAGGGCGTGCCGCAAAAGGCCCACGATTTCACCCACGAACGATCGAACCCGATTCGCGGTCGCCCGCCTAGCCACCCTGCACACCCTGCCACCCTGCACCCTGAGAAGACCGCAGGTCTTCGGCAGGGTCGCTCCCCTTGAAATACTCCCGTCCGGGAAGGGGCCTCGGAACGCTCGCCGGCCGCACTGCCCAACGGTCCGCCGTCGACAGCCGGTGTCACAAGGTCCGCGCACCTCGATCCCTCCTCGGGAGCGTTAACTCACCAATCACAGCCAGCCATCAGGTGCCTTGGAGCGGCTCGGCCCTCGTGACGTTCATGAACTTGCCCACCGAGATCCGGCGTGCCCGACGGCGTTCGACGACACCAAACGCGTCCCGCGCCACCGGATTGTCTAGCCTGGGGTGACCGAGCAATGCGCGGATCGCGGCGAGGCTGATCGGGTAACGCCAAATCGGCCACGTGAAGGCGTGCCCGTCACGTTCGCGCGAGCCGCCGACAACGGACAGTTGAGCCCCTCCGCTGCGCGCTGCACGCGGCACTACCGTCAGCGTGGAGAGACCGATAGCGGCCAAACGGTTGGCGCCATGCTGAGTCTTCTCCTTGGTCTTGGCATCGGTTGGGTCCGTCGCACGCGTTGCGTAGCGCACATCCTCATGCGGGTCCCAGCGAAACGACGACGTGGCGTCGAGTCGCGCCCAAGGCTGGAACAGCGCTTCACGCAGACAATCTGTCTCGGAGATCGTGGTTTTCGCCGACCGCCGCCCCCGGGGCGGCGGCGCCGCCTCCCGCGGGACGGACGCCAAACGCGACAGGAAGTGCATGTGGCCCTGACCGAACAGCAGGCAGAGCGGTGTCGGTTCCGCCTCCTGCACCTTGCTCTTGTCACGCACGGCGGCGGCGCTGATCAGCGCCGCCCACAGATCCGCAGTGTAGCGATCACCGGCCGCAACGGCGCGTAGTCGTTCGGTCGCCGCGCCCGGGGACAGCCTCAGATCCTGGAGTGCGCCGAAGTCGTGCCGTTGCGCCAGTTCGTTCAGGCCCGTGGCCGCGACGGCAAGGATCTCGTCCGCCGTCAGTCGCTCGGCCATAAGCAACGCCGGTCGGACCGGTGGCGCGTCTACTGTCCAGACCACGCGAGGCAGACACGCTGGCCGCGCTTCTTCGAGCGTGCGCAGCAGTCCCAAGAGCACCAGGAAGGCCAAGAGGTTGTCCGGCTCCAACCCTGTCAGACGATACGTCGAGGTGTCGGTCATGGCGTCGACTCCGATGTCGGCACGCGCTCCGACTCCGACGCCCGGTGGTCTGACAACCGCAGGATCGCCTCCAGGTGCGCTAGCCCCCAGATCCCGTAGTGCCGCCTGAGCCGTTCGTACAGCGCTGGCCAGTCGGCACCGTCGATGTCGAAGGCCAACGACTCTGGGCCGGAGCCAGGCGCTAGCCGCCACTGCTCGACGCCGAGGCAGGCGGCGTGACCGTCCTGCCCCACCCCGCCTTCGCGCAGGTCGGTGAAGTCGAAGAACGGCCGCCCCAACCCGTGGTGCGTGGCGATCAGCCAGAGGACGAGCGCCGGGTCGTGGGCTTCGGCGAAGCGCCGGTGGGACTGAGCCATCCGGACCGACAGCGCTTCATGGCGCCACCCCGGCGGGAGGCCGACGCGCGCCCAGGCGCCAGTCGGAGATGGCCGCCTGCTCTTGGCCATGGCGGGGCCGTCGGGCAGGTTCCAGAGATTGGCACCGGACAGCAGGACTTGGAACCGCCGATCCGCCTTGCCCGCATCATGCAGGAACGCTGCGAGTTCCAGATCGCGCGCGACCGAGTGCGGCAGGTTGAGCGTCTGGACAAAGCGCGTAACGCGCTCGACGACATGGCTGGTGTGGTCATCGACGCTGACCGCGTGCCACGCTGTCTGCGACAGCGCCTCATCCTCGGTCGCGGGCGCCCCATCAGCCGCCGTGCGTAACCCGGCTGCCCCGGCCACGCCGTCATCCCGCAGCCCATGCGCCGCCACCAGCACGGCGCCGCCCAAAGTGCCGTCGGTCTCCGGCGCACCGCCGTAGGGAAAGTGCACGCTGATTTGCCCGCGCGCGGCGCGTAGCGCCTCCAGCGGCTCGCGGACGGATCGCGCGAGTACTGTGTCCGCATCCGACGCGGGATCCGCTGGCAACACCTCCAACAGCCGCTCGACTAACAGGGGGCCATCGGTACCTTCGTCCGCCAGGATCTCCGACAAGCGTTCCCACTGACCGGCTTCCGGGACAATATCCGGCGCAATCCGGACCGCGTGCCGTCGTCTGCGGAACGGACGCGCCGCTGCGTCGGCGACATCTGCAACCGGATCGGTGCGAGCCGGCGCCCAACCGAACTCGTCGCATCCACCGTACGTTGCTGGCACGACCAGCACGTCACCGGGTTGCAGGCGAGACGGCGACACCTTCCCGGTGCGCGGGTCGTCGGTGCCGGCCCACCGGAATGCCCATCGTCCGTGTGCGCCCAAACCCGCGTCCGGCTCCTCACGGTCGCGCTCGGGCGCATCCGCTACACCGGCCGTTTCCACGCTGTCCGAATGCCCGCGCAGCCACGCCCTTGCGGCCCAGAGCGGTACCTCGACCATTTCTTCCGCGCGCGGCGGCACCAGCGTCAATAGCGTCTTCAGGAGATCGCCCGCATTGGGCGCTAGATCGGCCTCGGTGATATCGCTGCGCCAGACGAAGGAAATGCCTGCCGATGCGCGCTCGACGCCGTGCAGGAACAACCCGACATCCGGGTCGGCCGCTGGCGGCGGCGAGGTCTGCGACCAGAGATCGAGGTAGGCGGGCATCAGAACCGGCGCCGGCGCCCTGGGCGCCGCGAGCGCCTCAACGTCGATGGAGCACTCCAGTCGTCTGGTCTCGAACGCGGCGATCCCGAAGTCCACCTCGTCGCCGTGTGCCATTCGCCCAAGCGCATCCCAGGTCTTCACGAGCCGATCTCCGTACACTGCATCATCGGCCTTTTTCGCGATGTCCCCGGGAAGCGCCAGAATCGCACCCGCGGCTTGCACGCGCCGCCCGGCGCGGTTCAAGCGACCGAAACGCTGCCGGAGCGCGTCCAGCGACGCGGCCTGAGTCACAAGCCCGTCAAGGTCGAGATCCACCCCCACTTCGAGGCACTGCGTAGCGACCACGAACAGCGGTCGGGCCGGCGAGTCACCTGGTGCTTCGGGAAAGAGCGGGAGATCCGGTTGACCGCCAGCGGTCGCCGCTACGTGCGTTGACGCGGCCCGCGTCCGGGAAGCGCCGGTGCGAAAGCGTGAGAGCGTCTTGACGATCCGATCCCGTCCGACCCCGCGCGATCGTCCGATCAGCAGTATGGCGTCGGACGCTTCCTCCCTCCGCAGGTTCTCGAAGATGCTGCGCGCCAGATCGACGCGATTGACGACAACGCCGACTGCCGGCGCCGCCACACCGGTCGCGCGCAACTGGTCCGCCAGCGTACGAGCGGCTGCCGCGAAGCCCTCTTCGGGCGCACCTCGAACGACTCTCAGCTTGGCGGGCTTTCGCGTGTGGAGCCGGGCTTTCAGGACAGGGTGGTCGTATGCTGGCTGGTTGTAATCGGCCGGCGGCTGTGGGAATCGTCGCTGCGCGGCCACGCTCGGGGTCGCCGAGAGCCACACCGTTCTGATCGCGGCGTTGCCAATGGCCCGCACGTCGGTCAGCGTCTGTCTGAACGGCTCGGACAAGTGCGCCTCGTCAAGCAGCACCAGGGTGTTCGTCCCAAGCAGTCCGGCGTGGACGGGTTTCATGCGGTGCGAGACACCGTAGCCGCGAAACAGCAACCGCGACCCGATCTGATCTACGGTCGAACACAGGATGACCGGCTGGGTCGGCGTCCGCGCCCAGTCGTGCTCCAGCGGTGTCCCTCCACGGAGACGTTGGGCCGCAAGCGGCGGCTCGCCGTCCCCGGCCAGCTCTTGAAGTCGAGCAGCGACTTCAGCGACGACAGCCCATCCGGGATCGGCGGAGCCCGACCGGGCAAGCGGACACCGCTCCAGGTCGGCCTCGCTGCATGCGGCGCAGCGTACGTCGTCGTCGCGGGCGAGAGATTCTGCGGCAGGAGCCCGTCGAGCGCACGGCCCTTGGCACGATTCGCAATGTTCGGTGGCACTGCCGACAGGATGGGCCAGGACGCATGCGATCCGGCTTGCGCGAGCATAGGCGTCGTCCACGACCAGCCGCCGGTCGACGACCAAGGCAATCCGCAACGCAGCACGCGCCGGACACTCGAACCGCAACGCTAGGTGAAAGACGGCCGCGTCCAACGCCGCTGTCTTTCCCGATCCGGTCGGTAGATCCAGAACGTCGGGCCACTTGTCCGTCTCGTCCAGCAGCGTGACCAGATCCTGCTGCCAGGGAAATGGATCGTGGCCGTGGATCGCGTGGAAGAAGCGCGCGAAGTCGGCGGCGTCCAGAACCATGCTCAACTTCCCAGCCTGCGGCACAGGCCGAGCCCTGTGAACCGCCCCGCGCCCAGCAGGACGGGGCCATTGGTCTCACACCCGAAATCAATGACCGCGTGGACGAGCGATCGCGTGGCCAACGACTTGGGCACCTTCCAGCGCGTCCAAGGAGGTGCGCCCGCCGAGGGTCGCGCTGACGGCGCGCCTTCGATGGCGGAGCGCTTGCCGGCGTGAACCCGATCCGGATCGGGACGCGGCAGACCGGCGCGCTCGCACGCGTCCGCGATGATGTCGCGGATCTCGCCCTCGCCGTTCCGCTTGAGGTGCCGGTCGAGCACGATGGGCGTCACGCTGGCCCACACCCGGGCCGGCCGCAGGTAGGGTTCCGGCGAGAGCGATCGGCGGGTCCTGGTACCCGTCGGCGCGAGACACAGCGGCGCGAGCAGCGGAGCTCCCATCAACTTCACCACACGATGCTCCGTTCCCCTGTCGAATGGCGCGAGCCGCTCGAAAGCATGGAGCAACCCGGGGATGTCCAGAAGCTCCGTTCCGCTCGGCGGCACGAGGGCGAAACCCAAGACCCGGCCGTCGGCATGCCGGAAACCGGCGAACGCCAGCGGCACGATGGCGAGATGCGGCTGCCGGGTCGGCATGCGATCCGTGGTGTGACCCGACACGATCTCAGGGATCGCGTCTCCCAGCCCCGCGCGACGATAGCCGCTCATCAACGCGCGCCGCAGAGCGCGGCAGACCAGAGCGGCGGCGCGGATATCGGGGACATCGCCGTCGACAGCTTCGAGCACCAGCCAGTCCGACGGCGGCGATCCCGTCGGGCTAGGCGTGAACGCAGGAACCGACGCGCCGGGCGAAATGTCGGGTCGAACCGGATCCGCGCGATGCGCCGCCTCCAGCTCGGACAGGCGACCGGGGTAGATCCGTCGCCGCAGGGGCGTTTCCGGCTGGAAGTGCGTGCCCGCATCGCCGCGGAAGAAGCGGCAGCGTACCAAGCTAGCCGAATGGCCGAGGTAGCCTACGTCGCGCGCCACTGCGTCCAACGCCGCGCACAGGGAGGACTCCGGCTCATCTTCCCAGATCAGTGCCATTACTGGATCGTCCGGCCGAGCCACCGGGAACCGACGCGGCTGGCGCGGTCGCCTCTCCGGCATCACCTTGATGTACGTCTTCTCAGCCTTCGACGCCTTGAAATCGTTCGGCGGCACGAAGACGTCGGGCGCCGTCCTAGCGACATGACCGCTCGCGTGCACGGCCGGAGGCGCCTGCGCTTCCAGCCATTCGAGGGCGGCCCGTTCGTTTCCGCGTTCGCCCCGCGCAGCCCACGCCGACACCAGCGCCGAGAACACGCGATCCGGCTGCGGCGGCCAGTCCGGCTCGTCGCTCGCCGGACCCCGTGCGGCACGGCAGACGCCCGTCAGGTACTCGATCTCCAGAACGAGACTCATCAGTCCTCATCCGCTTCGCCGCCCGCGCCTTCCAGAGCCGACTCGCGGCTGCGCTTGACGATCTCAATCAGTCTGTCCTGCGGCTTCAGCGTGATCGACTCGAACCGGAATCCGGCCGAAGCGGCTTGGTTGTACGCCTCCCTGTAGAGCGCCCGTGCCTGTTCGCGATCCAGTTCGATGGTGTCGGTCGCCCCGTCGGCTCGAACCAATTCCAACGGTGCCCGGCCGTCACAGACCAGATCGCAGCGTGACCGCAGGGCGTATCCGCGGGCATCCTGCTCGGCCAGCGCCACGAGGCCCAGCGCGGCGATCAGCACCCGCCCGGCAGCGTCGCGGATATCGCTGCCGAAGCGCAGTCGCCGCAGCCCGGCCAGCGTGATGACGGCTCTGTGCTCGGCGTAGGCGCAGGTCGCGCCAAGAGGTTCAACGGAGGGCGTGACGTTGCCGTGATTGATGACCGACGGCTTGCCCGCCTTGTCCCCTCTCTTACGCGAGAACAGAATCGGCCCCGCCTGGTTGCGAGCAGCTTCGGTTTCCTGTGGCGTCCAATCCTTGTCGTCCTGAGCGGAGCGGTAGATCTTGACGTTCTTCTGCACCCCCAGCGGATCGATCCGACTGCCGGTTCGTTGGCCCGCCGTGCGCGGCTCCGTCTCGCCGGTCCGCTGGTTCGCAACGACCTCATCCACGGGCGCGTTGATTCCCATGATTTCCGAGACCAGCGCCCGCGGGAACTTCGCGCCGAGTCCCCCGCCCTCTCCTTGGCTGTGCCATGCCCCGAACAGCAGCGCCGTCGGCGAGATCTCCAGCAGCGCTGTCGCGTCCGCCGCTGTGGCCTCTGCGAGGCGACGCCCCGCTTTGCTCTGCATGAAGCGTTCGTCATCCCGCAGGCTGTCGCGCAGGATCGCGTCATAGACCCGATGCGGTGCGTCGAGGGACGTGATCCGTTCTAGCGGATCGAGGCCGGCATTGCGGAAGTCCACCGTCACGTACGGCAGCGGCAGGCCATCGCGTTCGGCAGCGGCCAGCAATGCTTCTTCCAGCCGGTTCGCTTGGCTCTGAACGCTGTCGATGAGCACGCACCACGCCTCCCGGCCGTCTACTCGGCGCCGTTCGAACACGTGTCGCGGCGTCTCGCCGCGCCGGGCCGCGGGATAGGTCGGCGGAAAGATCTTGTCGCCGGCCCCACCGACTGGCTGGAGGCGGCTGATCCGGCGGACGGCGGCGTGCCGCGCGACCGCGTCGTGCAACGAGGAAACGGTCAGTGTCACGCTCATCGTCCGTTGTCCGTCGAGTCGGGGGTTGCGGCGGCGATCCCGCGCAGTGGCGGGCTCAGGGTCGCGACGCGCGAACTGCGCGGCGTGGGCGGCGGCGTGATGTTCCGCTCCAACGGATCGTCGCTCGACAGCGTGACGCGAGTCTGAATGGTCTCCGAACGCGTCCACGAGTGCGTAATCGTGAGCGTAGTCACGTATCCTCCTCTGAAGAGATCGGCACGGCGCGATCCCGCGAGCCGAACAACAGCATAGCACAAGGCTGTTGTACCATAGCAGCTAACAGCGTAAAGTGTCCTGGCGAGCACCGCACTCCCGCTCCAAGTGAAGAGCGGCCGCATTGAAGTGCTGCCATGGTCCCCGGCGCTGGACCGTCCGACGGGACCTCTTTCCGCGGCCGCAATGGCTGCGGCCTCATTCGCCCCTTGGCGTTACCCAACCCGCGCGCCACGCTCGGGTCGAACGCGTCTGCAACGCGCTACGATGAACTGACGCGCAATGGCTCGTGGGTTGGGCGACATCGCGGGGCGCGACGGCTTTCGGGAGATCAACGGCCCCGTCGTCGCCGGACACACTCGGCTCTTCGAGCAGCCGATCATCCGCGGCCGGCTTCGGTCGTCCGGCAATCCCGCCGTTTTGTACGCGGCGTCAGCCCACTCGCGCGAGCGCAATCGACAGCCCGCGCCCGGATCTCGTCCCAGGAGGGCCGCATCGACGCCGCCAGCCGGTAGCCGTCAGTCCAGCAGACGCAGCATCGCGAGTACGCCGCCGAGGATCGCGAGCGTTTGTGCGAGTATTGCACCAGCGAAGCGCCACGTCAGACGGGCCTCCAGGCTCGCGAGATCGACCTTCGTGGCGAGGGATTCAAGTTCAGTGCGCGTCGCATAGTCCCCGTGGTCGGCGGCTTGGCGCACCGCGTCGGTGATCACGTCGGCCTGCTCGGTCGTGAGACCGGCTCCGGTCAGTTGCCTTGCGATCGTGTGGGTGTCGAACACCGGATTATCCTACCACGGCGGCTCGGGCGGCTGTCCGGTTGGCAAGTACGGGCCGTCGGCGACGCCAGCGGCGAGGGGCGTCTCCGATCCCGGTCCGTCTGTGGAGTCTGTGGGTCTGTGGACAGTGCCTTTGGTCCACCGAAACCCGCTTCGGAACGGGGGATGCAACGGGGGGGGGGGGGT
>JAAXGX010000132.1 GCA_012271165.1 Vicinamibacteraceae bacterium
CCAGCAAGGCGGGCGCCCAGGAGGCGCACGAGGCGATACGGCCGACGGACGTGGACGTGCAGCCGGAGACGCTGGTTATCGCGGATGCCGATGCCCGCCGCCTGTACGACCTCATTCGGCGCCAGTTCATCGCCTGTCAGATGACGCCGGCGGAGTACACGAGCACGACGGTGACGGTCGAGGCCGGTGCGTTCGAGCTTCGCGTGCGGGGGCGCGTGCTGCGGTTCGACGGGTTCACGCGCGTGTTGCCGGCCGCGTCCCGCAAGGGCGAGCTGGTAGATGTCCCCGCCTACCGGCAGGCGGAACGGCTGGATTGCGCCAAGGTGGATGCCGCGCAGCACTTCACCAAGCCGCCGCCCCGCTACAGCGAGGCGAGCCTCGTGCGCGAGCTCGAGAAGCGCGGCATAGGGCGCCCGTCGACCTACGCATCGATCATCTCCACGATCCAGGATCGCGGTTACGTCACGTTGCGGAAGCGCCGCTTCTACGCGGAGAAGATCGGCGAGATCGTGACCGATCGCCTGGTGGAGAGCTTCGCCGACCTGCTCGACTACTCGTTCACCGCGGGCATGGAGCAGGACCTCGATCAGATCGCGTCCGGCAACCGGGAGTGGCTCAGCGTGCTGGACACGTTCTACGGCGGCTTCTCGCGCAAGCTCGCCTCTGCCGCCCGGCCCGACGGCATGCGGCCCAACTCCCCGACGGAAACCGCGGTTGACTGCTCTACATGCGGCCGCAGGATGCAGGTGCGCTCGGCCAGCACCGGCGTCTTCCTCGGGTGCTCGGGGTATTCGCTGCCGCCCAGGGAGCGTTGCACGCAGACGATGGATCTGACGCCGGCGGACGAGGCGGCCGATGCGGACCGGGACGACGAGGGCGAGAGCCGTGCCTTGCGCGCCAAGCGACGTTGCCCGATCTGCTCCACCGCGATGGACAGCTATATCGTCGATGCCGGGCGGAAGCTTCACGTCTGCGGCAAGAACCCGCAATGCGTCGGCCACGAGGTGGAGGAAGGCGCGTTCAAGACCGGGCTGCTCGCGGAGCGGACCATCGAGTGTGATCGGTGCAGCGCGGAGATGCAGCTTCGCTCGGGCCGGTTCGGCAAGTTCTTCGGTTGCACCAACGCCGAGTGCAAGAACACGCGCAAGGTGTTGCGGAGCGGCGAGCCGGCGCCTCCGAAGGCGGATCCGGTCCCGATGCCGGAGCTGCGCTGTCGGACCGTGGACGATCACTACGTGCTGCGCGACGGCGCCGCGGGGCTGTTCCTCGCTGCCAGCGGGTTTCCCCGCAACCGGGAGACCCGTGCGCCGGCCGTGTCGGAGCTCAAGGTCCACGCGTCCGAGCTGGATCCGAAGTTCCGGTACCTGCTCGAGGCGCCGGAGGCGGATCCCGACGGCCGGCCGGCCATCGTCCGCTTCTCGCGCAAGGCGGGCGAGCAGTACGTCACATCCGAGGAGAACGGCAAGGCGACGCGCTGGCGCGCCGTCTACCGGGACGGTCGCTGGGTGCAGTCCGAGGCGGCGGCCGCGCGGCAACCCGGCAGGAAGAGCGCCAAGGCGACCGCGGGCGGCCGATCGCGCCGGGAAGTCGCCTGAAGCGCGGCGTTTGCGGAGGTCCATGGTCCGGATCATCGGCGGCGGCCTGGCCGGCAGCGAGGCGGCGTGGCAGATCGCCTCGCGCGGCGTCCCGGTTTCCCTGCACGAAATGCGCCCGGTCCGTTCGACCGCGGTCCATCGGACGGATCGCCTGGCGGAGCTGGTCTGCAGCAACTCCTTCCGCGGCGCCTCCCTGGAGAACGCGGTCGGGTTGCTCAAGGAGGAGATGCGCCGGCTCGGTTCCCTGGTGATGCGCGTCGGCGACGAGACGCGGGTGCCGGCGGGCGGCGCGCTGGCCGTCGACCGCGAGCGGTTCGCGGAAGGCGTTACCGCGGCGCTGGAGGCCGAGCCGCTGATCGCGATCCGCCGGGAGGAAGTGCGGCGAATTCCCGAGTCGTCACCCCGCGCGCCGGTCGTCCTGGCGACCGGGCCGCTGACGTCGCCGGAGCTCGCCGCCGAGCTCACGGCCCTGGTGGGCCGCGAGCAGCTCTACTTCTTCGATGCAATAAGCCCGATCGTGCATGCCGAGTCGATAGACCGCTCGAAGGTGTTTCGCGCTTCGCGGCGGGGCCGCAAGGAACGCGCCGCCGAGCCCCCGGCCGGCCGCACCTGTGCCGCCGGGAGCGAAGAGGAGGGGGACTATCTGAACTGTCCGCTGACCGCGGCCGAGTACGAGCGGTTCCACGCCGCGCTCGTGACGGCGGAGCTGGCCGAGCTGCACGACTTCGACCGGACGCCGTTCTTCGAAGGCTGTCTGCCGATCGAGGTGATGGCCCACCGCGGCGTCGACACCTTGCGGTTCGGACCGATGAAGCCGGTCGGACTCACGGACCCGGCCACCGGACGCCGGCCGTACGCCGTGGTGCAGCTCCGGCAGGACAACCTGGCGGCCGACCACTTCAGCCTGGTCGGCTTTCAGACGCAACTGCGGTGGCCCGAGCAGCGCCGCGTGCTGCGGCTGATTCCGGGCCTCGAGCAGGCCGAGTTCGTGCGGCTCGGGATGATCCACCGCAACACCTACATCAACGCCCCGTCGGTGCTCGCCCCGACGTGGCAGACCCGCGTGCG
>JAAXGX010000031.1:0-1914 GCA_012271165.1 Vicinamibacteraceae bacterium
CGGCTGTCGAGCCGGATCGTGGGCCGCTCGGAGGTGGTCGGGCTGGAGGGTCCGGACTGGCGGCTGGCGGACCGGGATTCGCCGGCATTCGCCCAGCATGCGCAGGGCGTCGTACCCACCTTGGCGAACAGGGGCGCGCAACTGGAGGGACTCACTCGATGACGGCCCGCATGCCCGACAGGGAGCCGGCGCGGGACGAGGGGTGCGACGTGCGGCCGGAGCGCCGCGCGCGGAGCGGTCATCGCCGCGAGTACGACGCGAGCAAGCCGCGGCGTTCGTTCGACGAGCGTCTCGACGGTCTCGTGCGCGACGTGGGGGCGTTCCGGGCGGTGGCGCTGCGGGATCTGGTCGAGCGGCAGTTCGACGGGCATCCGTTCGCGGCGCGTCAGGGCGTCGCGCTGGCGGCGCGTCAGGGGTTGGTCGAGCGGCGGAAGGCGCGCGGCCCGAAGGGCGGCGAGTACACCGTCGTGGTGGCGACGGCGGCCGGGGCGGCGCGGGCCGAAGGGCTGTGGAGCGATGCGGGCCGACCGGGGCAGCGGGCGTTCGCGGGCGCCGTGAAGCTGGCGGAGATGGGGCACGACGTGGCGGTGTACCGCGCCGCCGGCATCGAGCAGGCGCGGATCGAGGCGGCGGGCGGACGCGTCGTGCGGGTCCGCATCGACGCGGAGCTGAAGGGCTGGCTGGCCGCCCGGTCGGAGCACGCGCGACAGGCGGCCAGCCGTGAGGCGGCGGACGAGGCGCGCCGGCAGGCCGCGGATGCCCTCGGGCTGCCGGTCGAGGGCGGCAAGGTGCTCGTGCCCGACGCGCAGATCGAGTACGTCGACGCGGCGGGCCGCAAGGGACGCTGCAACGTGGAGGTGGCGTCGGAGCACTACCGCGGGCAGGCGATCCGGGCGAAGGCGAAGGCGGGCTTCGCGATGTACGCCGCGTCGCGCCGCGCCGCCTCCGTGGTTCGGCGGGCGCTCGGGGGCGGCGCGGACGGCCGCCGGGGCGGCGGCAGGCCGCGCCAGGAGCAAGAGGTGATCGAGCTGTGAGGCCGTGGAAGGTGGGCGTGGGACTGACAGCGTCGGCCGGGGCGCTCGGCGTGTGGGCGCTCTGGGCCGAGACGGCCTACCTGCACCCGTTCTGGAAGGTGGTCGCCACGGACCACGGCCGGTACGTCGCCGCGCTCGGCGGACTGGCGCTGGCGGCGTTCGGGACCGGGCTGTACGTCATCGCGCGGGCGGTGGGCCTCGGCGCGGTGGGCCGCAAGGTGGACGTGGTGGAGCAGGCGATCCGCCGCGGGGGCGGGCAGGACGCGGCGCTGGCCGAGGCGCTCGCCCGCGACGAGGCGGGGGACTACGTATGAGCGAAGCGGCCGAGTGCGGGCGCGTGGTGCTGTGGGCGGCGGGCCTGTGCGCGGGCGGTCTCGGATGGTCGCTGCTGGCGCGGCTGCCGCGCGATGGCGACGGCGTCGACGCCGGGCTGGCGACGGGCGTCGCCTTCGGGGCGTTCGCCGCGGCGGTGTGGCTCGTGGCGGCAATGTGCGGAGTTCGGTGATGAGGAGGAGATCGATGCGGAAGCGTGCGTGGGTGTGGAGCGGCGTGGTGGCCGCACTGATGGCCGCGGCCGAACGGGTCGCGCTGGCGCAGGGCGTCTCGCCCTGGGTGCAGGCGGTCAACAACCTCCAGACGGCGTTCACGGGGCCGATTGCGCGCGGGCTGGCGCTGGTCGCGATCGTCGTCGGTGGATTGATGTTCGCGTTTCAGGAAGGCGGCAGCAAGCAGGCGCTGGCCGGGATCATCTTCGGTCTCGGGATGGCGCTGGGCGCGGCCAACTTCATCGTTTGGCTTTTCTGATGCGCGGACGCAGGCAGTGGCGGGGCTACGCGATCCTGAGCCAGCCGCTCACGGTGCTCGGGGTCGAGCGGCGGTT
>JAAXGX010000031.1:2030-5870 GCA_012271165.1 Vicinamibacteraceae bacterium
ACGCTGGGCGCGGCCATCTGGAACGCTGTCAACAGCCTGTCGGCCGGCGGGCTGGTCTTCGGCGTGCTGTACGCGGCCGGCTGGCTCGCGTGGCGCCGCGACCAGAACTTGGTCGGGGTGGTCCGGGCCGCGGTGCGCTACCGCAGCCGCTACGACGCGGGCCGGCTGGAGGACCGCTCGCCGTACGTCGTGATCGAGCGGGGTGAGGGATGACGGACGACGCCGGGGCGCTGGCGCACGAGCTGCCGTACTGGGGCTGGGTCGACGAGCGGACTTGCCTGACGCGGCACGGCGAGCTGGTGACGGTGGGCCGGCTGACGCCGGTCGTCACGGATGGCCGGACGGCGGAGGATCTCGACGCGGTGGCGGGCCGCTGGCAGCGGATGCTGTCGGGACTTCCACCCGAGATGCGGGTGTCGTGGATCGTCGAGCGGCGGCCGGCGGCGTTCGACCTTCGGCCGCCCGGCTCGGACATCGCGGGCCTGGCTCAGCGCAAGCGGCAGGCCTTCCTCGAAGGCCGCGTGCAGGATGTCGAGGCGCACGTCGTCTGGAGCTTCAACCCCGGCCTGCGGCGGACGGCCGGGAGCCGCGGACGCGGCTGGTGGCGGGCGCAGTTGGCCGAGTGGCTGCGTAGCCGGCGCGCGCCGCACGAATCGGTCTACCTCGCGGCGGACATTGCGCGGGCCGTCAAGACGGAGGCGGCGCTGGTCGCCGCGTCGGCCGCCCGGGTGGTCGACGTGACGCCCATCGAGGTGCTTACGGCCGAGCGGGCGGCGTCCGTGCTCTACCGGCTGGTCAACGGCGGTCTCGGCCGCTGGGTGTCCGGGATGCGGACGGACGCCGGGGTCAACTGGCGGCTCGCGGGCGAGGACGTGGCCGCCGAGCGGCAGGCGCTGCACGTCGGCGGCGCGCAGTTCGGGATCTGGTCGTGCGTCGCGCCGCCGGGCGCGGTCACGGCCAACGGGCTGGATGAGCTGTATGCGCTGCCGGCCCCGATGACGACGGTGGTCGAGTGGCGGCCGTGGTCACGGGAGGCGGCGCGCCGGAAGCTGCGCTCGGCCCAGCGGCACTACTTCTCCAAGCGCTACTCGATGGTCGCGCACATGCAGGAGAAGGAAGGGACGGCCGCCGCGCTCGAGGATGCGGCGGCGAGCATCGAAGCGAAGCGGGCCGGCGACGCCTTGGTCGAGCTGGAGACCGAGGGGGTGGCGTACGGCGACGTGGCGCTGTCGGTCGCAGTGCGCGGCTCGGCCGAGCAACTGGAGCAGTGGGGCGCCGAGATCCAGCGCGTCTTCGGCGGGCTCGACGCCAAGGCGGCGCGCGAGTCCTACGGGCAGCTCGCGGTCTGGTTCGGGCGGCTGCCGGGGCAGCCGGCGTCGCGCCAGCCGCGTCGCGTGTTCGTCTCGGCGGGGGTCGCGGCCTGCGTGGCGCCGCTGTTCGGCCCCCCGCGAGGGGACCGCCGCTGCGCGCATCTAAACGCCCCGGCGCTGACCGTGTTCGAGACGCCGGCCGGGACGCCCTACCACTACGACCTGTTCGGGGGGCGCGACGTCGGCCACACGCTGATGCTCGGGGCCACGGGCGCGGGTAAGAGCTTCACGCTCAACTTCCTGCTGGTGCAGGCGCTGCAGTACGACCCGCGCGTCCTGATCCTCGACCTCGGTGGCAGCTACCGCGCCCTGACGCAGTTCCTCGGCGGCGGCTACCTGGAAGTGTCTCCAGAGAAGGACGCGATCCCGCTCCGGCCGTTCAGCCTGGAGCCGACCGAGCGGACGGTGCAGTTCCTCTCGGCGTGGGTGCTCCGGCTGCTGCGCATAGGCGGTTGGGAGGAGTCGAGCGGGGACCTCTCCGAGGTGCGGGCACGCATCGAGGACCTGTACGCCCTGGCCCCGGCTCGCCGGTCGCTGGGCAACCTCGTGCGCTCGCTCCCCGCGCCGATGTGGCCGGCGCTCTCGCGGTGGCACGGCTCGGGGGCCTGGGGCAAGTGGTTCGACAACGCGCCCGCCGAGGACGCCGACCTTGCCCTGGCCGACTGGCAGGTCATCGACCTTGCCGGCGCGGTCGAGCACGAGGACTGGTGCGAGGCGGCGCTGCTCTACCTGCTCGAACGGCTGCGGACCGAGATCGAATCGCCCGCCGAGGCCACGCGGCTGAAGCTGATGGTCGTCGACGAGGCGTGGCGCTACCTGCGGGATCCGGTGGTGCTGGGCCGGCTGACCGAGGCCACCCGCACGTGGCGCAAGCGCAACGCGGCGCTGATCCTCGCCACGCAGTCGGTCACCGACATCACGGAGACGGCCGGCGCGGCGGCGCTGCTGGAGTCGATGCCGACGCGGCTGTTCCTTGCCAACCCGGACTTCCCGGAGGCGGGGCAGGCGACCTTCCAGCTCAACGACGACGAGCTGCGAACGGTCCGCGAGCTGGAGCCGAAGCACGAGATGTACCTGCGGAGGCCGACCACGGCCGCGGTCCTCCGGCTGGCGGTCGACCCGGAGAGCTACTGGCTCTACACGTCGTCGGCCGGGGAGGCGCGAGATGGTGGCGCGCCACGGGGTGGAGGGCGCGATCGTGCGGCTTGCGGCGGGGCTGGATCACAAGCGGGCGTCGGTGCTCGGGTGAAGGCGAAGGGAGGAGCGATGAGACGGAGGTTGACGGCGTTCGGCTGGTGCGCCGTGCTGGCGGCGGCGCCGGCTGCGGCCCAGGGTATCCGGACGGTGCCGGGCGGGGCGGACGAGGCTGCGATCCCGGTCACGGCGCAGGTGCGGCACACGACGACCGTCGTGCTGCCGCGCGAGGAGACCATCGTCGACGTGGTGGCGGGGGACGCCGACTACTGGGACGTGTCGGCGGCGGAGAACATCGCGTACGTCAAGCCGCTCGAAGCGGGCGTCGCGTCGAACGTGACCCTGGTCGCCGGCAGCGGCCGGGTGTGGGCGCTGCTGGTGGCCGAGTCGTCCGACACGGACCCGGACCTTGTGATCCACATCAAGGACCGGACGCGGCCCGCGGCGGACGTACCGCGGCACGCCCCGGCGTTCGTGGGCGGTGCGGACCTGGCCGCGCACGAAGCCGAGGAGGCGGCTGCGCGTGCGGAGCTTCGGGCGATTGACGAGGCCGCGGCGGCGGAGGTCGCCACGGTGTGGGCCGAGCACGACGCCGCGTGGTCGCGGTGGCGTGACGAGTACCCGCGCCGGCTGCGGTTCCCCTACCGGCTCGACGAGGCGGCGTTCGCCGCGCCCTTCGAGGTCGAGGCGCTGTGGCACGACGGGCGGTTCACGTACCTCCGTTCACGGGCCGAGGAGACGCCGGCGCTCTACGAGCTGCGGGAGGCGCACCGTCGCTTCGGCCGAGAGGGCCTGGAGCCGAGCCTCGTCTCGTACGAGGTGTTCGACGACGGGCTGTACGTGGCCGACCACGTGCTGGGGCCGGGCCGGCTGCGGATCGGCGACTCGGAGACCGACTGGAAGGTCGGCCGGGAGGAACGGAAATGGACGTGGAAGACGCGCGCGGTGGTGGGCGGGATGCTCGCGGCAGTGGCGGCGGTGCTCGTGCAGGGGCGATGAGGCGGGAGGCCGAAGTGGAGGCGATGACGAAGAAGGACGGCGTGGCGGATTCCGATCACGCGCAACTGGCGGCGGCCATGTCGGAGCTGGACGAGACCCTGCTGCTGCACGGCGGCGTGGTCTCGGAGTCGGCGGAGCTGATGAGCCTGGTCGGCGATCAGTTCGACCGACAGGTCGAGTCGTTGACGCGGTTGATCGAGCGGGCTGAGCGTTGCGCCGCTCGGATCGAGCGGTCGCCCTCGGCGCCGGCTTGGCGCCCGGTGCTGACCGGAGCGGG
>JAAXGX010000031.1:5937-12945 GCA_012271165.1 Vicinamibacteraceae bacterium
GAGATCGTCGAGGTCGTGGCCGGCGATCCCGAGTACTGGGACGTGTCGGTCGCGGCGCACCTGGTGTTCGTCCGGCCGCTGGTCGAGGGTGCCCGCTCGAACGTGGTGCTGCTGACGGCGGCCGGCGATGTGGTGCCGGTCGCCGTCGTGGAGAGCGCCGACGCTGCGGTCGACGCGGTCGTGCAGGTGGAGACGCCGGCCGGCGCTTCGGCGAATGGCGGGCCGGTGCTCGCGACGAGGGACGCGGCAGCGGCGACGGCGCAGCGGGCGGCCGAGGCGTGGGAGGCGGTCGCCGCGGCGGAGGGACAAGCGGCCGAGCGGGTCGAGGCGGCCCGGACCGCCGCGCAGGACCGGCTCGATGCGAGCCGCGAGGCATACCCCCGGCGGTTGCAGTTCGACTACCGCTGGCCGGAAGCGGCAGCCGACCATCCGTGGCTGGTCGAAGGGATGTGGCACGACGGGCGACGGACGTACCTGCGGACGCGGGCGCTCTCGCCCGTTCTGCATGAGCGGACCGATGGCGAGCTGGAGCCGGTAGCCGTGTCGGCCGTGCATGACGGCGTGCTGCATGTCGTCCCGCGGGTGCTGGGGGCGGGCGCGCTGGAGGTCGGCGGCGAGCGGCTCGGGTGGACGGCGAGGCCGCGGAAGGCGGGTCCGTGATGGCGAGCTGGAAGCAGCTTCTCCAGCCGCCGTCCGGGGCGCTGCCGGCCAACCTAGTCACCAAGGCGGGCGTGGGCATCATCGCCCTGCTGCTGGTCGGTCTCGTGCTGAGCCAGTCGGGCGAGGACCCGGAGGTCGGCGACGCCGCCGCCGGCGATGCCGAACCGGGCGTCGCGGGGCAGGGCGTGGTCGGCCAGATCCGCTCCCGCCTGACGCAGCTTGCCGAGCGGCGCCAGATGGAGGAGGAGGACCGCAACCGGCGCGCCGCCGCGGATGCGGCCGGTCCGGCGGACGGGTTCCCGCCCGTGCTGCCGCCCGCGCCGGGATCCGTGCCTGGCGATGCGGGATCCGGCGACTTGCCGTTGCCGACGGCGGGGGAGGTCGAGCTGCGGGAGCGGCTGCGGCTGGAGGCGCTCGAACGGCGGACGCGGTCGCTGCGCACGCCGAGCGTCGTGCAGACGTTCCGCAGTCCGGAGGCGCGCGCGGAAGCCGACGAGGGTACCGGTCCCGACAGGGGCGAACCGGTCCCTCGGCCGGTAGCCGCCGCTGGCGGCGCGCCGAGCAACGCCGCCGCGCCCGATCCCGCCGCCATCGCCGACCGGATGCAGGGCGCGAACGCGGCCCTGCTGGCGGGACTGGCCGGTGACCGCGTAGCCGGCTCCACGCCCCCGGCGCGGACGGTTCCCGGCGTGACCGGGCCGCCGGTCGAGGCCGCGGCGGAGCCGGCGGTGGTGACGTCACCCGCTGATCCGGCCGGCTGGGAGCGGGTCTACGAAGGGTCGGTACTGAGCGCAGTCCTGGTCACGCAGCTCGACGGCGACTTCACCGGCCCGGTCCTCGCGCAGGTGGCGATCCCGTTCTACTCGGCCGACCGCCAGCGGATCCTCGTGCCGCGCGGCGCGCGATTGCTCGGCTCGGCGCAGGCCGTCGAGCAGCAGGACCAGGGCCGGCTGGCAGTCGGGTTCCACCGCCTCGTCTGGCCCGACGGCCGCTGGGTCGACCTGGCCCTCCACGGCCTGAACGGGATCGGCGAGAGCGCGCTGGCCGATCAGGTCGAGCGGCACTACGCGTCGACCTTCGCCGCGGCGGGCGCCGTGGGCCTGCTCGCCGGCCTCACGCTTCAAGGTTCGGACCCGTACGCCGGGGGCGGGGCCGGTTTCCGGGCCGCGGCCGGGCAGGGGTTCGGCCAGTCGGCGACGCAGATTCTCGGGCGGTTCCTCAACCGCCTGCCCACGGTCACCATCCGCGCCGGCCACCGGCTGCGCGTGTGGGTGACCTCGGACTTCCTCGTGCCGCGGCCCGAGCCGCACCCGGAGGCGATGTTCAGATGACGAAGAGATGGCGCTGGCTGGTGGTCGGAATCGTAGTACTCGCGGCGGCCGGCACGTGGACGAGCCGCCGCGCGGAGGCGTGCCTGTTCGGCTCGTGCGACGCGATCATCATCGCGAACCAGGTGACGCAGATCGCCCACATGGTCACGCAGATCGGGAAGATGGTCGAGCAGCTCTCCTCGCTCGACGGCGTGCTGGCGACGACGACCGAACTGGTCAACTCGAACGACATCGGGATGGGCAACATCGGCCGGCTGCGGGAGGTGACCGACGCCGGCTGGTGGCTCGGCCGCCACGGGATCGGCCTGTCTTCGAGCACGAGTACGGGCGGCGTGGGGGCCTTCTCCCAGCGCATTCCGGGCTTGACGGACGAAGCCGGGTGGCTCCAGGTGCTCGCGGCGCCGGAGACGACGCTGCTGGCGACGCGGCCGGCCACGGAGGTGCTCGCGGCGCTGCCCGGCGCGTTCGACACGTGGACGGTGCCGGCCGAGGCGACCGCCGTGCTGACCGCGCTGGAGGCGATGGGGAGCGGCGGGCGCAGCTACCGGGGCGTGTGGGACGACCTGGAGGCGCTGGCGCCGCCGGTCCTGACCGACGCCGACCTGCGGGCGGCGGTGGCCGATCCGGCCGCACAGGCGCGGCTCGTCGACGCGCACCGGCGGGCGCGGGCCGTACGGTCCGCTGATCTGGTGCACGCGCACGCCGAGGCCGAGGCGGCGTCGTTCCTGGCCCAACAGGTGGGTGAAGCGTCGGCGGCGCTGGCCGACCTGCGCAACGACGACCTGATGCGGACGCAGCGCGTCGGGCAGGCGCAGCTCGCCGCCGCCGTCACCGGGACCGAGGTCGCGCTGGCGCGCGCGCAGCTCGCGGCCTACGAGGCGGCACGCGAGGCCAGAGCGCGCTACGAGGCCGAGCGCGCCCGCCGCGAGGCGCTCTCCCGCTGGCAGGCCGACGCCGTGCGGGCACGGGCGGAGCAGGCCACCTTCGACGCCGAGGTGGCCGCCGTCGCCGGGGCCGTGATCGACAGCCACCGGTTCGTCCCGTCGCCAGCCAACTGGTAGCCCCGAATCCACGAAGGAGAGGAACGGTAATCCATGTCGCCATTGCAAGAGCTGGTGCTGATGCTCCAGCAGGCCGCGATCCTGGTCGATCAGCTCATGGCCGCCGTCGCGCCCGCCGTCGCCGGGGCGGGGATGCAGCTCTGGCAGGGGCTCGCCCTGATCGTCGTCGTCTGGACGGGGGCGCAGATGGCGCTCTCGGGCCACGGGATCCACATGGCCACCGTCGTGCGGCTCGTGATCGGCCTGTCGCTCCCGCTCGGCATGCTCCAGTTCTACACGGCTCCCCTGCCGGGCACGGGCCGCAGCGTGCCGGACCTGATCACCGGCATGGGCGAGTGGCTCCAGGTGATGATCGTGGCCGACGCGGGGACCGCGATGGTCCAGGAGATCAGCGAGGCGATGGGCGCCTGGCAGGGGCTGTTCGCCCGCGGGCGCCTCGCGGGCGGCCTGTTCGGCTTCGGCTGGGATGCGCTGACGGACCTGCCGGGCCTGTTCGACGCGGCGTTCGACCTGGTCGTGACGCTGGCCCTGATGATGCTCCTGGCGATGGGCCTGCTGGTGGTCTTCGCCATCGGTCAGGCGCAGGTGATGTGGGCGCAGATCGCGCTGTCGATCGCGCTGCTGCTCGGGCCGGTCTTCATCCCCTGGATCGTCGTCCCGCAGCTCTCCTTCCTCTTCTGGGGCTGGTTCCGGACCGTGCTGAGCTACTCGCTCTACGGCGCGGTGGCGGCGGCGGTCTTCCGCATCATCACCGAGCTGGGGGTATTCGTCGTGCAGGGCTGGACCGGCGACATCGGCAACCCGGACATCGAGTGGTCGGGACCGACCGGGATCACGACGGCGCTGCGGCGCTCGATTGTGACGGTGCCCTACATCGTGGCGGCCTGTCTGGCGGCGGGCAAGGTGGGGGAGCTGACGCAGATGCTGATCCTGGGCGGCGGCAACGCCAGCTCGGGAGCGTCGACGCGGGCCGTCCAGGCGGCGACCGTGGCGCGCGTGGCGGTGACGGGAGGGGTGTGATGGCGGCGCGGGAGTTCGCGGAGATCTGGGGGGAGCAGATGCACGCGGCGCGGCATCTGCGTGTCGTGACCGGGGCGTTGTCGCTGGTGATCCTGGTGCTGGCCGTCGCGCTGGTGCGGCTGGCCTGGGCGCCGCAGCCGAAGCCGCTCGTGGTGCGCGTCGACGAGGTCGGCCGCGCCGAGGCGGTCGCCTACGAGGCGATGGAGGCAAAGGCCGACCCGCTGGACCCGACCACGGGCTTCTTCCTGCACCGCTTCGTCGTCGACCACTACTCGCGAAGGCGCGGCACGGTCCGCGAGTACTGGGAGCGGTCGCTGTGGTTCCTCACGCCGGAGGTGGCGAACGCCGCCTACGCCGAGCAGGCCGAGGATGTCGCGGCCACGGCGGTCGGGCTGCGCGACGAGGAGCTGTATGTCGAGGACGTGGCCGTGCGCATCCTGCCGCAGCCCACCGAGCCGCACGGCGCGGCGGCGACGTTCGATCTGGTGCGGATGCGGAGAGGCGAGGAACTGGCCCGCGAGTCCTGGTCGGTCTCGATGCGCTTCTCGTTCCTGCCGCAGATTCCCGCGGAGCTGGTCGTCCGCAACCCGATGGGGATCGTGATCTCGTTCCTCCAGGGCGACCGCATCGTCACGAGCGGAGGCGACAGATGATCCCGCACCTGAACGGCCGCGCGGAGGCGCTGTCGACCTTCGGCTGGACGGGCCGCGACGCCGAGTGGCTGGCGCTGGTCTGCCTGCACAGCGGCGTCTTCCTGCGCAAGCAGTACCTCGCCTTCGTCGGGGCGCGGCATCGCTGGCCGGCTGGCGACTTCGTGCAGCGCTGCGGGAGGGCGGCGGTCGAGGAGCCCTGGAACGGGGCCGGGCTGCGGCTGTGCCACATTGCCGCCCGGCCTCTGTACCGGGCGCTCGGGGCGGAGGACGTGCGCCATCGGCGCGCGGCATCGCCAGCGGTGGTGCTGCGGCGGCTGTTATCGCTCGACTACGTGCTCGACCACCTCGACCAGCCGTGGTTGCCGACCGAGCAGGAGAAGGTGGCGGCGCTGGCCGACGCGGGAGTCCCGGAGACCGTGCTGCCGCGCCGCGTCTACCGGGGAGCGGTCGGCTCGCAGCGGCGCTACTTCGCCCACAAGCTGCCGCTCGCCCTCGACGACGGGCGCGCGACGTTCGTGTACGTCCAGGCCGAGGACGTGACCCCGAGCGCCGTGCGCACGTGGGGCGACGAGCACGCCGGGCTGTGGGCGGCGCTTCGCAAGTCCGGCCGCGCCGTCGATGTCGTGGTGGCGGGCCGTGACCCCGTGCGCCTGGCCGACGCGCGGCGCGTGCTCGACGGCTGGACCGGCGGGGGCGCCGGGTCCGGGGCGGCGGCGAAGGCGGCGGCGGAGATCGCCGCGATCCGCAAGGCGGTGGCCACGCTCGACACGAGCGCCCTCGAGGCCTGGGGCGGCCTCAACGGCGCCGTGGCCCGCTGCGCCGCACTGGAATCGGCGGCAGTGCAGCCCCGGCCACCGGCGGCGCGGATCACGGCCGGCCGCACGTGGCGGTCCCGGAGGGTGCCGGAATGAGCCGCCTGCTGGCGGCGCTGGCCGCGGCGGCCGCCGTCTGGGTCTGGTGGCCGTTCCCGGCGCTCGGCGCCGACCCCATCGTCGACCTGGTCGCGCTGAACGCGCCGCGGCTGCACGCGGCGATCCGCGCCTGGCACTACCTCGCGCCCGCGGTCGCCGTCGTCATGGCGTGGTCCATGGCCGTGGCCGTCGGCCGCGTCTGGTTCACGGGCCGTTCCCGCGGGCGGGTCCGCGGCAAGCTGCCGGCGTGGCCGGTCGAGGCGACCGATCCCGCGCCCGCCGTCGTGGTCGGCGAGGTCCATCACCCGGTCGTCCAGCGGGAAGTGGCCGCGCCTCGATGGCTCGTCATCCCGGAGCTGGGCCTCTACACGGGCATCCTCATCTGCGGCGCGATCGGCTCGGGCAAGACCTCGGCCTGCATGCGCCCGTTCGCCCGCCAGCTCTTCGGCTGGCAGGCGGGCGACGCGCAGCGACGCGCCGCGGGCCTCGTGCTCGAAGTCAAGGGCGACTTCTGCGATCAGGTGCGCGGCATCCTGGAGGACGCCGGCCGCGGCGACGACTACATCGAGCTGGGTCTCGGCGGGCGCTGGCAGTGGAACCCGCTGGGCGACGACCAGCTCGACTCCTACTCGCTCGCCTACACCGTCGCCAGCCTCATCAACCAGCTCTTCGGGCGCTCGAAGGAGCCGTTCTGGCAGCAGGCCTACGTGAACTTGGTGCGCTGGATCATCGTGCTCTACCGGATGTCGCCGCGCCGGTGGGTGACCCTGCGCGACGTGTACCGCTGCACGCTGGAGGCGAACCGGATCGAGACGCTGATCGCCGAGGTCGAGGCCAGGGTCGGACCGCCGCCGGCGATCCGGATCCGGGCCGCGGACCTGTCGGGGCACGCCGAGGCGCTCACGGCGTGGCAGTGGACCTCGGCCGGCGACGACACGGTCCGCACGGCCGACGGCGAGGCGTTGCGCGAGCAACTCAAGAAGCTGGGCGTGGCGTTCGCGGTCGACGCGCCGGCCGACCCGGTGCGCCGGGAGCGGCTCGACGCTGTGGTGCGCTGGTACACGCAGGACTGGAAGGCCCTCGACCAGAAGCTGCGCTCCAGCATCGTCGAGGGCCTCAGCGTCTTCCTGTCGGTTTTCGACATGCCGGACGTGGCGGCGGTGTTCTGCCCGCCCAGACGGCCGCGGCCCGCGCCTGCCGCGCCGGCCGGCCCCGCGCCCGGCGACGATGTCGCGCCCGGCGACCAGGTCGCCCCGCTGGTCCGGCCGCTGCCGCCGCTCGACGATGTCATCGACGCCGGCAAGGTGCTCTGCCTGAACATGCCGGCCGGGACGAACCCGGCGCTCTCGCGCGCCGTCGGCGTGCTCCTCAA
>JAAXGX010000003.1 GCA_012271165.1 Vicinamibacteraceae bacterium
AGCTACAAGCTGCCGCTCGTCGATCTGTTCGTCGGCGCCTCGCACCTGATGGCGGAATACAACGGCGTCCTGCGCGCCGGCCACGTCCGCGACAAGCTGGCCAGGCTCATCAGCTATGCGCAGATCTGCCGCGGCATGACCCGCGAGGCGGCGCGCGAGGCGCACATCGTGGACGGCGTGGCGGTGCCCGACGCCGAGCTCATCAACATCGCCAAGCTGCACTTCGCCACGAACTACCACCAGGCGCTGGCCTGGGTGCAGGACATCGCCGGCGGCCTGCTCGCGACCGGCCCGAGCGCCGAGGATCTCGAAGACCCGAAGCTGGGCGCCCTGATCGACAAGTACCTCGGCGCCGCGGGGGCGTCGGCCCGCGACCGGCTGCGCCTGATGAACCTGATCGCCGAGATCACCGCCACGGATTTCGGCGGCTACCAGGCGGTGCTGGCGGTGCACGCCGAGGGGAGCATCGAGGCGGAGAAGATGACCATCTGGCGGCAGCACGACATCAAGCCGAGCGTGCGCTACGCGAAGCGGCTGGCGGGGATCGCGGACCCGACGAACTGAGTCGGCGGGCTATTCGGCGAACATCGCGGCAAGAACGGTCAACACCGGCGCCCGCTGGACCGTGTCGACTGGTCGGGGCGGAATCAGGTCCGCATGACCCGGAACGCAAGCGGCGGGGCCGGCTTCTCCGCTTCCGCCAGCGCCTCGGCGACCAGGTGGTGGTGCGGAGACAGGTGGCAGACCGGGTCGGTGGCGTTGGCGTCGCCGGTCATCAGGTAGGCCTGGCAGCGGCATCCGCCGAAGTCGATCTCGCGCCGGTCGCAACTCCGGCACGGCTCCGGCAGCCAGTCGGTGCCGCGGAACCGCTGGAAGACGTCGGACGTGAACCAGATCTCCTCCAGGGACGAGTCCCGTACGTTCGGAAACTGAAGACCCGGAATCTCGCGCGCGGTCTGACACGGCAGAGCCGCCCCGTCCGGCGCCACCGCCATGAAGACCATGCCCCAGCCGTGCAGGCAGGCCTTCGGAAACTCCTCGAAGTAGTCGGGCAGCACGTGCACGACGTCCAGCCGGCCCGTGCTCGCGGCCAGCTTCTCGTCCACGACGCGCTGGGCGCGCTCCACCTGCGCACGCGTCGGCATCAGCGCCGCGCGGTTGCGGAACGCCCACCCGGTGTACTGCGTGTTGGCCAGCTCCAGCCGGTCGACCCCCCAGGCGAAGGCGGTCTCGATGACCTCGCCGATGCGCTCCAGGTTGTGCCGGTGCAGCACGACGTTGAGCGTCACCGGGAACCCGATCCGCTTGGCCGCCAGCACGGCATCGCGCTTGCGGTCGTAGGACGGGGCGGCGGCCAGCCAGTCGTTGGCCTGCGGATCGGTATCGAGCAGGCTCACCTGCAGGTGGTCGAGCCCCGCCTCGCGCAGGCGTTCGATCATCTTCTCGTCGGCCACCGTGGCCCCGGTGCTCAGGTTCGAGTAGAGCTCGCAGTCGCGCGCGGCGCGTATCAGGTCGAGGATGTCGCGGCGGACGAGCGGCTCGCCGCCGGAGAGGTGGAGCTGCGCAACACCCAGCGCCGCCGCCTGCTCGAACACCCGCACCCAGGTAGCGGTGTCCAGCTCGCTCTTGTAGCGGGCGAGCTCCAGGGGATTGCTGCAGTACGGGCACTGCAACGGACAGCGGTAGGTGATCTCCGCCAGCAGCGCACGGGGCCGGGGCAGCTCACGCGGCGGCATCATGCACCAGTCCTCCCCCAGGCGCCGCCCACCGTCGGACCTGCCGGTCCGCAGCCAGCTCACTCGGCGGCGTCATGCACCAGTCCTCTTTCGGCGAGCTGGCCGATGAACTCCCGGACGTCGTCCTCCGGCTCCGCCCCGGGGAACTTCTCCTTGAGCGCCGCCACCATCTCGCGCAGCGACCGCCCGTCGCACAGCTCGACGATAGCCTTGCCCGGTTCGTTGAGCACGATCATCCCCTCGGGGAAGACGAGCTGGTGCTCGCTGCGCACCTTGTCCCAGCGGTAGCGTGCGTGCGGCGCCAGCACGGGACGCCGGATTCCGTCCGCCATCGTCAGCCGACCGCCTTCATCCGGCCGCCCCGTCGGTCGGGGTCACGCACTGGTGGTAGACGGCGTCGAGCTGCGCCCACAGCAGATCGCACTTGAAGCGCAGCGCCGCCGCCGCCCGCTCCTGCTCCGGGCGCGTCACGCAGTGGTCCAGGACGATCCCCAGCCCGTGGTCCGTGTCGCGCGGCGCCTGCGTCAGGCGCGACCGGAAGTAGGCGAGCGCCTGTGGATCGATCCACGTGTAGTGCTTCTCGAACGCCGCGAGCCGCGTCGCCATCAGGTTCGGCGAGAAGAGCTCGGTCAGCGACGAGGCGACTCCCTCCACCCACGGGCGGGTCTCGACGAACTTGACGTAGGCGTCGACGGCGTAGCGCACACCCGGCAGCAGCCGGCGATCGTCTTCGAGCTCCTCAGGGGCCACGCCCGTGGCGGCGGCGAGGCGGAGCCACTTGTCGATGCCCCCCGGCGTCCCGTCCGTGCCGTCGTGGTCGTGGATGCGCTGGATCCACTTCTGGCGGATGGCCCGAAAGGGGCACCGCGACAGCAGGATGGCGTCCTTGATCGGAATGTTCTTCTGGTAGTAGAAGCGGTTGGCGACCCAGAGCTGAAGCTGCTCCCGGCTCAGCCGGCCGTCGTTCATCAGCCGGTGAAAGGGATGCTTGTCATGGTAGCGGGCCTGGCCGATGGCCCTGAGCTGTTCAGTGAACTCGTCGCGTGACCACGGTGTCATTGTCGCTCCGCTTGCCGCCCAACCGATCCTCTCCGGCAGTCTGCCCGTTCCGGGGCGCAGGCTGCTAGAGATCGAAGACGTCCCCGTCCGCGCCGACCCGCACGCCCGCTGCGTCGACGCGTCGACGCTCCGGGCTCGCGGCGTTCAGCATCGGGTTCGTGTTGTTGATGTGCACGTAGACGCGGTGGCGGATGGGCAGGCCGCCGATCCACGCCAGGCTGCCTGCGTCACCGTCCACCGGCAGATGCCCCATCTCGCGCGCCGTGACGTCGGTGATGCCGCTCGCGCGCGGCTCGTCGTCCGACCAGAACGTGCCGTCCATCAGGAGGGCGTCGGCTCCCGCGGCCGCCGCGCGCAGCGCCTCGTTGACCGTCGGCACGCCCGGTGCGTACACGAGCCGCGCGGCGCGGGCGGTGTCCGTGATCTCGAGGCCGATGACGGATCCGACGGCGTCGGCCGCCTGCGCCCCCACGACGAAGCGGGGCACGTCCCGTCCCACCTCGAAGGCCCGCAGCCGCAGGCCGCTCGGCGCGCCGTCGATGCCCGCCGGCAGATCGGTCGGCTCGTCCAGCGGCAGATCGATCCACGGACGCGGGGCGAAGTGCGACAGCACGGGCGCCACCGGGAAGTGCTCGGTAAGCCACTCGCGCACGAGCGGCGTCGAAACGACCGGGAACGCGCACCCTTCCCGGATGAGGAGCAGCCCCGACATGTGGTCCAGCTCCGCGTCGGTGAGCACGCAGCCCGCAATGGCCGTCGCGCGCCCGCCCCCGCCAGCCGGCGTCAACTCGGGCGTCGCCTGGATCTGCTGCCGGATGTCCGGGGAAACATTGAAGAGAAACCACCGATCGCCGTCGGCGGTAACCGCGAGGGAAGATTGAGTGCGTGCGGAAATCTCTGGAGATCCCGCACGCACTCCAGAACA
>JAAXGX010000108.1 GCA_012271165.1 Vicinamibacteraceae bacterium
CGGCGCGGGGCGAAGGGGTCCCCGCAAGCGGACGCCGGGGGCTTGGGGCGCAGCCCCATCTGGAGGATGCCGCGCACGGCGCGCCTCGGCGGGAGCGGCGCGGGGCTGTGGGGTCCCCGCAAGCGGACGCCGGGGGTTCGGGGCGCAGCCCCGTCTGAACGGAAGCTGACCGGGCAATTTCTCGGGGCGGGTAAGGTTCGGGTCGTCGTCGGTCGATAGATCTCACGCGGCGCGGTGATCGCCGCGGCTGCCCCTATGACCAGATCGCACCTGTCGCGAACCTTGATCGCCGGCATCGCCGGTGTGTGGCTGATGTTGCCGCTGCCGGCCGCCGGCCAGTCGCCGGCCGAGCGCTACCAGGACGCGCTCGCCCGGGAGCGTAGCCTGCGCCAACCCGGCGCCAAGCCGGCGGTGGGCGAATTCCGGGAACTCATCGCGGCGTACGAATCGATCGTGCTCGCCTTCCCGACGAGCGATTATGAAGATCGCGCCATCTGGCAGGCCGCGGGGCTGGCGGTCGAGGTCTATGACCGGTACCGCGACGACCTCGACCTCGAGGTCGGGATCCGGCTGCTGGGCCGGCTCGCGCGCTTCCATCGCGGCAGTCCGTTCGCCGCGCGCGTGACCGAGCGGCGCGGCCAGCTGGAGGCGCTGACCCGCTTCGCGCGACTGACCGCGATCGAGCGCGAGGTCTGGGACGACGTGGTGCGGGTGCTGATTCGTCTCGATCGCGACGTGGCGTTCCACTCGGAGCGGCTTGCAGACCCGGACCGCCTGTTCTTCGACTTTCCCCACACGGACGCTCTCGCCGGGCTCCGCGACACCACCCTGACCTTCGACGACGATCACCGCAGCGTGCACAGGATCAGGCTCGGCCGCCATCCGAACCGCACCACCCGCGTCGTCATCGACACGGCGGACGCGGACGCCTGCAGCATCTTCACGGTGTACGAGCCCTATCGCGTCGTCGTCGACTGCCGACGTCCGGAGCTCCACCCCGTGGTTCCCGCCACCCCCCTGCAGCCGCTGCTGGCCGCGCTCATGGAGGCCCCGCGCTCGCCGCTCCACGTCGTGGCCGAGGCGCTGCGGCAGGATCGCTCCGCGGCCGCCCCGGCGCCGGCACGCGCGGCGGCCGCGACCGCCGCCGCCCGCGAGTCCCCGTGGTCCACGCCGCCGCCGGGCGAGACGGGCGCCTTCTCGTTGGCCCGCCAGCTGGGATTGCAGGTCTCGCGCATCGTCATCGATCCCGGCCATGGCGGGCACGATCCCGGCGCGCGAGGGCACGGGTTGCGCGAGTCCGAGGTCGTGCTCGACATCGCGCGCCGCCTGGAGCGGCGTCTCCTGACGCAGCCGGGAATCGAGGTCGTGCTCACCCGCCGCGACAATACGTACATTCCGCTGCGCGAGCGCACGGCCCTGGCGAACCGCGTGCAGGCCGACCTGTTTCTCTCGATTCACGCCAACGCCAGCCACAAGAGCCATGCGCGGGGCATCGAGACCTACTTCCTGAACTTCGCGCCCGATCCGAACGCCGAGCGCATCGCTGCGCGGGAGAACGTGGCCGGCGGCGGCACGATGAACAACCTGGGGGATCTGCTGGAAACGATCGCCAGCAACAGCAAGGCGAACGAATCCCGGGATTTCGCGGGCGTCATCCAGAGTTCCATGGTGGCCGCTCTGCGGCAGGCCGACCCGGACATCCCGGATCTCGGCGTCAAGCAGGCGCCGTTCATCGTCCTCATCGGCGCCCGCATGCCGAGCGTCCTGGCGGAGGTCTCGTTCCTGTCGAACAGCCGCGAGGCGCGCCTGCTGTCGACCGACGACTACCGCGATCGCATCGCCGACGCTCTCTTCGAGGGCATCCTCCGCTACCGCAACCGCCTGCAGCCCGCTGCACGGCTGGCGCAGCAGGACTAAGTTTAGACGGGGCTGCGCCCCTGACCCCCGGCGTCTGCTTGCGGGGACCCCTTCGCCCCGCCCCGCTCCCGCCGAGGCGCGCCGTGCGCGCCTTTGTGTTCGCTAGCTGCCGAGGCGCAGGCTGGCGCCCTGGCGGTCGTGGCCGGTCAACCCGTCGTCTCCGCGCATCCGGCGGATCCCGATCATCAGGCCGGCCAACGCCAGGCCGAGCACCAGGGCGACGACGGCCACGGCGCCGGCGACAGCCACGGCGCCCAGGACCACGTCGACCACGGTCGTCTGCGCGGTAGTGGGCTCGACCACCTCGTAGACGAACGGTGTCGGGGGTTGAGACGGCATGTCGACGACCGCAAGCGGAGAATCCGAGCCTACCAGCTTTCGCTGGCGCTCGCCAGCTCGACCAGCGTACGCGCCATGACGCCGGTCGCCCCCTTCGCCTGACCGGCGCGCGAGTCGCTCGCCCACGCCGTGCCGGCGATGTCGAGGTGCGCCCAGGGCGTGTCGCCGGCGAACACGCGCAGGAAGGCGGCTGCGGTGCAGGCTCCCGCCTCGCGCCCCCCGATGTTCATCAGGTCCGCGGTCTCGGAGCGCAATTGCTCCCTGTAATCCTCGTACAGCGGCATCGGCCACACCCGCTCGCCCGCGCGCTCGCCCGCCCGCTGCACCGCTCCCACCCACGACTGCGGCTGCCCGAACAGTCCGCTCGCAGCCTTGCCCAGGGCGACGACGCAGGCCCCGGTCAGCGTCGCCACGTCGACCAGGTGCGTCGCGCCGAGCTCGCGCGCGTACCACAGCGCGTCGCCGAGAATGAGCCGGCCCTCCGCATCGGTGTTGACGACCTCCACCGTCGTGCCGCTGGCGCCCGTCAGCACGTCTCCGGGCTTGGTCGCCCGCCCGCCGGGCATGTTCTCCGTGGCCGGCACGATGCCGATCACCCGCGTGCCCAGACCGAGCCCGCCGATGGCCCGCATCGCGCACACGACGGCGGCGCCGCCGGCCATGTCGTCCTTCATCCATTCCATCCCGTCGGCCGGCTTCAGCGAAACGCCGCCGCTGTCGAAGGTGACCCCCTTGCCCACCAGGCCGAGCACCGGCGACGCCGGCGCGCCGGGCGGCTCGTGGCGCATGACGATCAGGCGCGGCGGCTCGGCGCTGCCGCGGGCGACGCCCAGCAGGAGCCCCATTCCGAGCCGCTCGATGGCGGTCTCGTCCAGGATCTCGACCGCGACACCGGTGTCGGCCAGCAGCGCGCGGGCCTGATCGGCGAAGGCGCGCGGCGTCAGCAGGTTGCCCGGCGCGTTGGCAAGCTCCCGGGCACGATTCGACGCCTCCCCCAACGTTCGCCCGACCTCGACCGCCCGCTGCACCTCCGCAGCGGCAGCGCCCGGACACACGATGTCGCAGCGCAACACCCGCGGCGCGGCATCCTCATCGTCCGTCTTGAAGCGCCGGTCGTCGAAGCTGCCCAGCAGCACGCCCTCGGTGACGGCGCGGGCCGCCCGCTCCGCGTCGATGGCGCCGCGCAGGAGGAAGGCCACGGTCTGCGCGCGCTGCTGCCGCGCCGCCCGCAGCGCCCTGGCCGCCGCGGCGCGGAGGTGGGCCTCGCCATCCGTACCCGCGGCGCCGAGGCCGACCAGCCCGACCCTGGCCGCCTGCCACTGTCCGCCGGCCAGCCGCGTAACGAACAGCTCGTTCGGCTTGGGTCTGAACTCGCGCGAGGCGCGCGCACGGCCCACTTCCCCGCCGGCCGCCTCGTCCAACCCGGCGAGATCGGCCAGGGAGTCGTCCTCGAAGACCGGCACGATCAGGAGATCGCAGGACACCTCCGACGGGGCCGCGGAGATTCCCCGAACAGCAGGCTCCATTTGGGTAACGTTTGTATCCGGCGTGCTGGGCATCCGTGCATTATAGTGGCCGCTCGCCCGGTTCCGACTTCACACCGGGGACGCTCTGCGGTAGGCTAGGAACCGAGGATGCCCGCGTTACCCTCCGGCAGCTTCCGTCGGCCGCTTCTGGCGCTCCTCGCGGCGCTGCTGTGGGCCAGTGCAACCCAGCCCGGCTTCGTCGGCCGGGCGCAGCGCGGCGGAGACGAGCGGCCCGAGCTGTCGCTGCGCGCGTCGCCGCGTGTCGCCTTCGCGCCTGCCGAGATCCTGTTCGTGGCGCAGTTGCGGGGCGGGGCCGACGATTACGAGGACTTCTACTGCGCGACCGTCGAGTGGGACTGGGACGACGATACCCGCTCCGAGTCGACCCCGGACTGCGAGCCGTACGAGCCGGGCACCACGAAGATTCGCCGCCGCTATTCCCAGCGCCGGCGCTTCGACTACGGCGGGCGCTACGAAGTGCGCATCAACCTCAAGAGGCGCGGCGACACGGTCGCGTCGGCCCGCACCGTCGTCGAGTTGCGCGGCGGCCGTTTCGGTCGTTTCGACTGAGTTTTCGTCTAGATGGGGCTACGCCCCGAACCCCCGGCGTAGCATCATTCAGACGGGGCTTCGCCCCGAACCCCCGGCGTCCGTTTGCGGGGACCCCTGCGCCCCGCGCCACTCCCGCCGAGGCGCGCCGTGCGCGCCTTGCGCCGGCTGCGCCGGCGCTGCAATCAGACGGGGCCGGCGCCCCGCACCCCGGCGTAGCATCATTCAGACGGGGCTTCGCCCCGGACCCCCGGCGTTCGCTTGCGGGGACCCCTTCGCTTCGCCCCGCGCCGCTACCGCCGAGNNAGGCGCGCTGTGCGCGCCTTGCGCCGGCTGCGCTACAGGGCGGAGTCCTGGCTCGCGACCGCCACCGGGATCTCTTCGAAGCCGTCGGCGTTCAGACGGTAGGCGGCCAGGTTCACGGCGCCGTCTGCCGCTGGCTGCGGTGACACGATCAGGTAGACGAACTCGCGGTACGACGCTTCCTGCCGGTCGACGGCCGACGGGCGGAGCGAGCCGGCGGGGTGCGAGTGGTAGACGCCCACGACCTCGAGTCCGCTGGCGCGCGCCGTGCGCAGCGCCGCGCAGTGGTCGGCTGGATCGACGAGGTACCGGTTGGGCGAGGGACGCAGATTGCGTGCCCGCAGGGCGCGTTCGACCGACCCGGCGCAGCCGAGCAGGAGGCCGCAGCACTCGTTCGGCAGGTCGTCGGCGGCGTGCCTGCGGATGACGTCCAGGGCAGCGCGCCGGATCGTGAGGCTGGCCGCCCGCACGGCGTCTCCACGCACGGGTCATCCCCCGGCCGCGCCGGCTCAGGACCCGGACCGCCGCCCGCCGCCGCGCTCGGCCAGCACGGCGCGCCAGGCCGCCGCCGATTCGAAGACGCGGTCGACGGCGTCACCGGTCTCGAGCTGCTCGCGCAGTTGCCGCAGCTCCGCGATCAACGTGTCGAGCGCGAGGCCGAGCTCGTCGGAGTTGCTCGCGCAGATGTCCCGCCAGACGCTCACCGGGCTCGAGGCCAGGCGGGTGGTATCGACGAGTCCGCGTCCGGTCAGGGCCAGTCCGTCCGCGCCCGCGGCGGTCCCGACCACGTGCATCAGCGCACTGGCCGTGAGCTGCGGGAGATGGCTCAGAAACGCCAGCAGGCGATCGTGCTGGGCCGGCGACATGAGGTGCGGCCGCGCGCCGAGTCCGGCCACGAACTGCTGCAGGCGCTCCAGTGCCGGGCCGTCGGCGTCGCTGGTCGGCGTGAACAGCCAGGGTCGGTCGACGAACAGATCCGGGCGCGCGTTGCCGAGTCCGCCGCGCGGGGCCCCGCCGAGCGGATGCCCGCCCACGAACGTGAGACGCGGCGGCAGCGACTGCGCGCGCGCGACGATCTCGCGCTTCGTGCTGCCGACGTCCGTCACGACGGCGGATCCGGGGACCTGGTCGTCCAGGGCCGCCAGCAGCTCGAGGTTCTGCCGTACGGGCGCGGCCAGGATGACGAGCTCCGCCTCGGCGATCACCACCGGGTCGTCGGCCGCCACGTCGATGGCGTGGCGGACCATGGCGAGCTCGAGCACCTCCTTGCGATCGACCCCGATCACCAGGCCGCCCGGCCAACGCTCGCGGGCGGCAAGCGCAATCGACCCGCCGACGAGGCCCAGCCCGATGATCGCGACCTTGTCGAAGACCGGCGGCTCCGCCGGGGACTCGCCCGGCTGGATGACGGGCAGGTGGCGCCTCGTCTCTGCCATGCCGGCGATCAGGTCCCCCACCTGCGGCGTGGAACGGGCTCGACGCAGATGCTGCGGCCGATGGCCGGCGCGATGATCCGGAGCTCGGCCATCAAGTGCTCGAACTGGCCCGGGAACAGCGACTGGGCGCCGTCGCTGAGGGCATGGTCCGGATCCGGATGGACCTCGATGATCAGGCCGTCCGCACCGGCCGCCACTGCCGCGCGGGCCATCGGCGCGACCTTGTCCCGCAGCCCGATGCCATGGCTCGGGTCCACGATGATCGGCAGGTGGCTCAGCTTGTGGATCACCGGGACCGCCGAGATGTCGAGCGTGTTCCTGGTGTACCGCTCGAACGTTCGAATGCCCCGCTCGCACAGCACCACGTCGGTGTTGCCGCCGGAGAGCACGTACTCGGCCGACAGGAGCCACTCCTCGATCGTCGCGGAGATGCCCCGCTTGAGCAGCACCGGCGTCCTGATCCGGCCGAGCTCGCGCAGGAGCGTGAAGTTCTGCATGTTGCGGGCGCCGACCTGCAGCATGTCGGCATAGCGCGCGACGAGCTCGATCTGACTGATGTCCATCACCTCGGACACGAGCTTGAGGTTGTGTCGGTCGGCCGCCGAGCGAAGCAGCTTGAGCCCCTCCTCGCCCAGCCCCTGAAAGCTGTAGGGCGAGCTCCGCGGCTTGAAGGCGCCGCCTCGCAGCATCTTCGCGCCCGCCTTGGCCAGCACCGCGGCGGCGGCCTCCACCTGCTCCTCGGACTCCGCCGAGCAGGGGCCGGCGATGACCAGCACCTCGTCGCCCCCGATCCGGACGTCGCCGATCGACACGACCGTCGGCTCGGGCTTGAACGTCCGGCTCGCCAGCTTGTAGGGCTCCGTGATCCGCAGCACCTCGTGCACGCCGTCCATCACCTCGATCAACCGCTCGTCGAACGACCGATTGCCGCCGACGGCGCCGAGCACGGTGCGCAGCGCGCCGGTCGAGCGGTGGACGTCGAATCCCTTGTCGACGAGCGTTGCGATGATGTGTTGTATCTGATCCTCCGACGCCCGCTCCTCCATTACCACAACCATGGGTCCTGCAACCTCCTACGGGTGCGTGTCCTTGCATTCGGCCAGCCGCTCGAGCCGGCGGTTCTCGTCGATGATGCGCTCGAACAGACGCGTGATGGCCTCGCCGTCGAGCGGCCCGTCGTTCGCCGCCCGCGCGTGCGCGAGCACTGCCAGCTCCCGTTCCGGCTGGTACGTGTCCAGACCGACGGCTTCCTTCAGCCGGCCCAACGCCAGGGCGCATTCCGCGCGAACGTTCAGCAACCGGACGATCTCGGCGTCGAGCCGGTCGATGCGTTCCCGAAACTGACGCATCCGCGCTGCCGCGTCCGTCGCTGCGCTGTCCTGGTCGGCCGCCGGATCCTTCGGCTTGTCGGTCATCGGTTCGTCGAGCTCCCACCCTTCAACCAGCGTACGTAGCGGTCCACTTCGCCGGCCAGGTCCCCGCCCTGCGACGCCCGCGCCACCGTGTTCACCAGCCCGCTCCCGACGACCGCGGCGTCGGCCCAGGCGCCGACCTGGGCGACGTGCTCGGGACGCGAGATGCCGAAGCCGAGCGCGACCGGCAGCGCGGTGATCGCCCGGATGCGCTCGACCAGCTCGCGGGCGCCCGTTGCAATCGTATCGCGCTCGCCGGTGACGCCCAATCGCGAGATGCCGTACAGGAAGCCCCGGCCCAGCGTCGCGGCGCGCCGAATACGCGCGTCCGTGGTCGTCGGGCTCAGGAGGAAGATGGGATCGATGGCCACGCCGGCCGCCGCGTCGCGCAGCTCGTCGGCCTCCTCGATTGGCAGATCGAGCACCAGCACACCGTCGACGCCCACGTCGGCCGCCCGCCGGACGAAGCGGTCGAGTCCCATCGCCAGCACCGGGTTGGCGTAGCTGAACACGACCACCGGGGCCTCGATGCGGGGCCGGACGCGCCCTATCAGGTCCAGGCTCGACGCCAGCGTCGCGCCGGCCGCGAGCGCCCGCTCCGACGAGCGTTGAATCGCCGGTCCGTCCGCCAGGGGATCGGAGAACGGGATGCCGACCTCCAGAACGTCGGCTCCCGCCCGGTCCAGCGTCTCGAGCACGAGCGCCGAGCGTTCCCGGTCCGGATCCCCGGCGGTGACGAACGTCACCAGCCCCGTCCGGCCATCCGACCGCAGCCGCGCGAACGTTTCGTCGATACGCGACATCCAGCTAGGTTTCCTGGCCGGCCGTGCGGCCGCTGATCGTTTCCACGTCCTTGTCGCCGCGACCCGACAGGTTGATCAGGACCGTGCGGTCCGCGCCGAGCTCCGCCGCCAACCGGCAGGCGTACGCCACCGCGTGGGCCGACTCGAGCGCGGGGAGAATCCCTTCCAGGCGGCCGAGACGCTCGAACGCGGCCAGCGCCTCGGCGTCGGAGACGTGCGTGTACTCCGCCCGGCCCAGGTCGCGCAGCCAGGCGTGCTCGGGACCGACCGCGGCGTAGTCCAGTCCCGCCGAGACCGAGTGGGTCGGATCGATGTTGCCGTGAACATCCTGCAGCACGTAGCTGCGGGTGCCCTGGAGCACGCCGGCGGTCCCCGTGGCGAAGCGGGCGGCGTGACGTCCCGGCGCCAGCCCCTCGCCCCCGGCCTCCACGCCGACGAGCCGGACGGCTTCATCGGCGACGAAGCCGTCGAATATGCCGAGCGCGTTGCTGCCGCCCCCGACGCAGGCGACGACGACATCGGGAACGCGGCCGACCTGCGCCGCGAACTGCGCGCGGGCCTCCCGTCCGATCACCGACTGAAACTCCCTGACCATCAGCGGATACGGGTGCGGGCCGAGCACCGATCCCAGGAGGTAGTAGGTGTCTTCGACGTTCGTGACCCAGTCGCGCATCGCCTCGTTGATGGCGTCCTTGAGCGTGCGGCTGCCCCCCTCGACGCCGGTCACCGTCGCGCCCAGCAGGTTCATGCGCACGACGTTGAGCGCCTGGCGCCGCATGTCCTCCGTGCCCATGTAGACCTCGCAGCGGAGCCCCAGCAGCGCACACGCGGTCGCCGTCGCCACGCCGTGCTGGCCGGCGCCCGTTTCCGCCACCACGCGCCGCTTGCCCATGCGGACGGCGAGCAGCGCCTGACCGAGCGCGTTGTTGATCTTGTGGGCGCCGGTGTGCGCGAGGTCCTCGCGCTTCAGGAAGAGGCGGGCCCCGCCCGCATCGGCCCCCAGCCTCGAGGCCTCCCAGAGCGGGGTCGGGCGGCCGGCGTAGCGGGTCAGCAGCTCGGCCAGCTCCTGGCCGAATGCGGGGTCCTGTCGGGCCGCGAGGTAGGCCCGCTCGAGCGCCTCCACGGGCTCGACGAGCGTCTCCGGTACGAAACGGCCGCCGTATGGCCCGAAGTAGCCGCGCTCGTCCGGGTCTCTCCGCCCGAACACGGGCAGCGGCGCGTCGGCAGCATTACCCATCGGTTCGTCCACCATCCTTCCAGACGCCGCCGCGACCCGGACCGCGGCGAAGAATGCCCGCAGCCTGGCCGGCGCCTTGACGCCCGGCGACGCCTCGAGCCCCGACGACACGTCGATCCCGTACGGGCCCACGGCCGCGATCGCCGCCGTCACGTTCTCGGGCCGCAGCCCGCCGGCGAGAAACGTGCGGCGCCCGCGGGCCACCTCGGCGGCGAGCGTCCAGTCCAGCGTCCGTCCCGTGCCGCCGCGCCGGACGGGGTCGTGCCCGTCGAGCAGAACGGTCACGTGCGCCGGCAGCCGCAGCGCCGCCTGCGCATCGGCCGCCGAGCGGAGGCCCACCGCCTTGATGACGCGCGCCGGCAGGTCGAGCCAATGCTCAACCTGTTCGTCGCCGTGCAACTGGACCGCCGCCAGGCCGACGCGCTGCACGACGTCGCGCACCCACGCCGGCGACGCGTCGACGAACACGCCGACCGGCGCTACATCGGCCGGCACCCGGGCCGCTATCCGCGCGGCCGACTGCGGATCGATCGCCCGCGGACTGCGCTCCCAGAAGACGAACCCGATCGCCGACGCCCCCAGGTCGCTGGCCAGCAGCGCATCCGACAGCCGCGTGATGCCGCACACCTTGACCTTCACCATGTCATGCCGCCGCGGCCGCGCCCTGCAGCAAGTCCGCCAGTGCTGCCCCGGGTCGCTCGCGGGTCATCAACGACTCGCCGACGAGGAAGGCGTCGTACCCGGCCCGGCGCAGCCGGACCAGGTCCCGGCTGCTGCGCAGCCCGCTCTCGGCCACGGAGACCGTTGCGGGCGGGATGCTGTCGATGAGCGCGTGAGACGCCTCGATGTCGACCTCCAGCGTCCGCAGATTGCGGTTGTTCACGCCGACGATCCGCGCCCCGGCGTCGAGCGCCCGCGACAGCTCGGCGGCGTCGTGGACCTCGACGAGAACGGCCAGCTCGCACTCCTCGGCCGCGCGGTGCAGCAGCGGCAACCGGGACTCGTCGAGGGCGGCCACGATCAGCAGCACCGCATCGGCCCCCGCCGCGCGCGCCTCGAACAGCTGATAGCGCGACACGATGAAGTCCTTGCGCAGCAGCGGCAGGTCGGTGGCGGCGCGCACGGCCGCGAGATCGCTGAGCCTGCCGTCGAAGAACGTCGGTTCCGTCAGCACCGAGACGGCCGCGGCGCCGGCGGCCGCGTACTCCCGGGCGATCGGCTCCGGCCGGTAGTCCGCGCGCAGGACGCCCCGCGACGGCGACCGCCGCTTGCACTCCGCGATGACGTTGAAGCGGCCGCCGGCCGCCAGGCCGGCGCGAAACGCGGCGGCCCGCGGCGCACGGCGGGCCGCCGCCCGCTCCAGGGCCGCCCTGCTCACCTGCTCCTCGCGCAGCAGCACCTCGCGCCGGGTGGCAGCCACGATCGCCTCTAGCAGATCCGGGCCTTGCGCCGCCTGCCTCCGCGCGGCGGCATCCTCGACCATGCTCATGCCTCCGCCGCCGCCGTCGAGGCGTCCGCCAGCTCGCGCAGCTTGGCTGCGACCGATCCATCGTCGAGGGCGGCGGCGGCCATCCGCGTCCCTTCACGGAGCGACGGTGCGCGCCCGGCGACGAGCAGTCCGGCGGCCGCGTTCACCACCACGAAGTCACGCGCGGCGCCACTCCCCCCGTCCAGCACGCCGCGCGCCAGCGCCACGCTCTCCTCGATACCCGCGACCCGCACGCGCTCCAGCGGCGCAGGCTCCACCCCGAAATCGGCAGGGTGCAGGTAGAACGTGTGCACCTTGCCGTTGCGACATTCCGAGACCTTCGTGTGACCGCCGACGGAGATCTCGTCGAGCCCCTCGGCGCCATGCACCACCCAGGCGTGCTCGGAGCCGAGCCGCACGAGGGCCTGGGCAATCAAGTCCGTGTACTCCGGGCTCGGCACGCCGATCACCTGCCGGGTCGCGCCCGCCGGATTCGTGAGCGGCCCCAGCAGGTTGAATGCCGTCCGCACGCCCAGCTCGCGCCGCGTCGGGCCGGCATGCCGCATCGACGGATGGAACGTGGGCGCGAAGAAGAAGGCGATGCCGACGTCGGCCAGGCAGCGCTCGACCACCGCCGGTGCGGCCGCCACGTCGACGCCCAGCGCCGCGAACAGGTCGGCGCTGCCGCAGCGGCTCGACACCGAGCGGTTGCCGTGCTTCGCCACCCGGACGCCGCACGCGGCCAGCACCAGCGCGGCGAGCGACGACACGTTGAACGTGCCCAGGCCGTCGCCGCCGGTCCCGCAGGTGTCGAACACGCCGTTGAAGGAGCGTGACAGCGTGACCGACTCCGCGCGCATGGTCTTGGCGAGACCGACGATCTCGCCCGGGCGCTCGCCCTTCATCGACAGACCGACGAGCAGTCCGGCGATCTGCGCCGGGGCGGCCCGGCCGGCCATGATCTCGGTCATCGCCGCGGCCGCCTCCTGCTCCGTCAGATCGCGGCCCCGCTGCAGCTTCTCGATGAGGCGGGCAAACATCTAGGTCCCCAGGAAGTTGCGCAGAACCTGCCGTCCGGCCGCCGTCAGCACGGACTCGGGGTGGAACTGCACGCCGTGGACGGGATGGTCGCGGTGCCTGAGCCCCATGATCGTCCCGTCGTCCACCGCCCGCGCGGCAATCTCGAGCACGTTCGGCCAGGGCTGCTCGGCGACTGCCAGCGAGTGATACCGGCCGGCGGAGAAGCGCTGCTCGAGGCCGGCGAAGACGCCTCGCCCGTCGTGCTCGACCGTCGACCGCTTGCCGTGGCGCAGCGCCGGCGCGGGGACGATGGACGCCCCGAACGCCTGGCCGATTGCCTGGTGGCCGAGGCAGACGCCCAGGATCGGGATCGTGGCGGCGTAGGCCCGGATCAGCGCCACCGTGACCCCGGCGTCCTCCGGCCGTCCCGGCCCCGGCGAGATGACGATCTGCCGCGGCCCGAGCGCTCCGACCTCGTCGCATGACACGGCGTCGTTGCGCCGCACGAGCGGGTCGGCGCCGAGCTCGCCCAGGTACTGCACGAGGTTGTAGGTGAACGAGTCGTAGTTGTCGATCACGAGCACCATGACGCTCAGCTCACTCCCATGATCGTCGGTCCGCGGCCGCGCTGGGCCATCTCGAGCGCGCGCAACAGCGCCGACGCCTTGTCGCAGGTCTCCTTGAACTCGGCGGCCGGGATCGAATCGGCGACGATCCCGGCGCCGGCCTGGACGTGGGCCTTGCCGTCCTCGATGAGGATGGTCCGGATGGTGATGCAGCAGTCCAGGTGCCCGGCGAAGTCGAGGTAGCCGATGGCGCCCGCGTACGGGCCGCGCGTGGTCGGCTCGAGCTCCGCGATGATCTCCATGGCCCGGATCTTGGGCGCGCCGGACACCGTGCCCGCCGGAAAGCAGGCAGCCAGCGCGTCGAGACGGTCCTGGCCGGGCGCCAGCTCCCCCTCCACGCGCGAGACCAGGTGCATGACGTGGGAGTAGCGCTCGAGCGTGAGGTAGGTGGGCACCTGCACCGTCCCGAACCGGCAGACGCGCCCCAGATCGTTGCGCCCCAGGTCCACCAGCATGACGTGCTCCGCCCGCTCCTTCTCGTCCTGCTGCAGCTCCGCGGCCAGCCGCGCATCCTCGGCCTCGTCAGGCCCTCGCGGCCGCGTGCCGGCTATCGGATGCGTCTCGACGCGCGTCCCCTCCGCGCGCACCAGCATTTCCGGCGACGACCCGACGAGGGCGCGCGAGCCCATCCGGATGAAGTACATGTAGGGCGACGGGTTCACGTATCGGAGCGTCCGGTACACGGTGAACGGATCGACCGTCACGTCGGCCTCGAACCGCTGCGAGAGCACGACCTGGAAGATGTCGCCCCGCCGGATGTACTCCTTCGCGCTCCGCACGCTGTCCTCGAACGCCTCGCGCGTCGTGTTCGAGCGCACCTCGAAGCGGTCGTCCGGCGCGGCGTCGCGCTCGGACAGGCTGCGCCGCAGCTCGCGCTCGAGGAACCGGATCCGGGTCTGCGCGAAGTCGTAGTGGCCTCGCAGATCGCCGCCGTCGCCGACGGCGGCGTTGGCGATGATCAGAATCCGGTGCTTCACGTGGTCGAACGCGAGAATCGTGTCGAACAGCATGAAGGCGGCCAGCTCGCGGCCGGTCTCGGCCGTCTTGCCGTGCTCCGCCCAGGCCCGTGCGAGGGACGGCTCGAACCAGCCGGCGGCTTCGTAGCCCAGGAACCCGACGGCCCCGCCGGTGAACCGGGGCAGCCCGGGCACCCATGGCGACCGGCAGCGTCCCATCACGTCGCGCAGCGTGTCGATGAAGGACTCCGCGCGCTCCTCGCGCTCCGCGCCGCGTTCGATGACCGTGCGCCCGTCGCGGGCCCGCAGCACCATGAACGGGTCCTTGCCCAGGAACGAGTAGCGCGCCAGCCGCTCGCCTCCTTCCACGCTCTCCAGCAGAAAGGCGTTGTCGGCATGCTCGGCGACCTTGAGGAAGGCCGACACGGGCGTCAGCAGGTCGGCCATCACCTCCTTGCAGATCGGCACGAAGGTGCCGTCACGTGCGCGCTCCCGAAACTCGTCGAACGACGTGTCGTGCATTGTTTAGACGGGGCTGCGCCCCGAACCCCCGGCGTCCGTTTGCGGGGACCCCATTGCCCCGCGCCACTCCCGCCGAGCCGCGCCGTGCGCGGCTTGGGGCCACCATGACGATTGCGTCGGTGGCCCCTCCATCACCAGCTGGGGCTCTGCCCCGTACCGCCGGCGTTCGCTTGCGGGGACCCCACCGTCCCGCGCCGCTCCTGGTGTTCCGTGGCGGCGAGCCGGCGCTGCGCCGCCGCGGCGAACACGTCGCGGGGCGCGGCCGTGCCCGTCCACCACTCGAACTGCCGGACGGCCTGCGCCACCAGCATCGGCAGTCCGCTGAGGACGCCGCATCCGGCGGCCGACGCCTCCGCGAGCAGGCGGGTCGTGGCCGGGTTGTAGACCAGGTCGTACACCAGTCGCCCGCCGAACGGACCCCCGGGCAGCGGGCTGTCCGCGACGCCGGGTGCGGTGCCGACCGGGGTCGTGTTGACGAGCAGGTCCCACGAGCCGGCCGGCGGCGGCAGCCCGCCGGCGCGGCCGCCGACCACCCGTGCGACACCCGCGGCGCGCTCGGTGTTGCGCGCGCAGACGGTTACCTGCGCCCCGGCGCCAGCGAGGGCCACCGCGACGCCGCGCGCGGCGCCGCCGGCGCCGAGCACGGTCGCGCGGCTGCCCTGCAGCTCCAGGCGGCCTGCCAGCGGCTCGAGAAATCCCGGCACGTCCGTGTTGATGCCCTCCCACCCGCGCGCGCCGGCGCGCAACGTGTTGGCGGCGCCGACTTGCCCCACCAGCGCGTCCGTCGCGGCCAGGCCGGGCACGACGGCCTCCTTGAAGGGCGCCGTCACGCTTGCGCCGCGCAGCCTCATCGTCCGTGCGAACGTCCAGAAGTCGTCCGCGCTCGCCGCCTCCAGGGGCAGGTAGACCGCATCGCACCCCGCGGCGGCGAAGGCGGCGTTGTGCATCGCTGGCGACAGCGAGTGCCCGACGGGCGCGCCGAGCACGCCGTACAGCCGGGTCGAGTCCGAAACCGAGCGGACCCGGAACTCGTCGAGCATGCGGCGCAGGTCGATCTGACCGGGGGCGACGCCGTCGCCGGCGTAGGTCCAGGCCGACCCGAAGCGGTCGGGCAGCACGCGGGACGCCGCGCCCGCCGGCCCCATCGCCACCAGCACGCGGCCCGGGTCGCCGGCGCCGACCTCCAGCAGGGCCAGGGTCTCGGTCAGGCTGCATGCCCTGGCGGCGATCTTCACGATCTCGGCGCCGGTCGCCCGCAGCGCCCGGTAGCGGTCGGTCAGATCGCCGGGCATGTGCTCGAAATCGTGCGTCGACAGCACGACGTTCCGCCCGCGCCTGGCCCGAATCACCTCGTCCAGCCCGGCCCGCCATTCCAGGTCGACGTACTCGGCGCCGAGCTCGAGCGCCCGCTCGAGGAGTCCGCGGCGCTCCTCTTCGGAGCCGCGAAAGCCGCCTCCCTCCCAGGCGGGCCGGCAGGTCACGACGACGGGCGTGCGCCGGCCGGCGAGCGCCGCCGCCGCATCCGGGTCGCAAACCTGATCCAGGCGCAGCTCGACCAGGTCCGCCCCTTCGACCCCGTCCCGGTTCGCGCGCAGCTCCGCCATCGTTCGGCCCGTCACCGTCGCGCACAGCCTGGCTCGCACCCGTCCACCCGCTCCCGACAAAAAAAGCCTCTTCAACCGCTGCGGCTGAAGAGGCTCTGAAATCCGTCTCGTCTGAATGTCGACCTGCCGGCCTACATGTCAGCCCCTCCAGCGGGCACGCTGAACACGTAGCGCCACCACCAGCCGCAACTGGCTACGGCCTGAGGGTAGTGGGCGTAGCGCCGGATTCGACCGCAGATCATGTGACGTCAGACCGTAGCAGACGGCGCGACGGGCTGTCAATTGCCGGACCGGCCCGCGCAGTCCTTCTAGCGCGCGACCTCCGCGTCGACGGGCTCGAGGCGCAGCAGCGCCCCGTCCTGCTCGTCGGTCAGCACGTAGATCAGGCCGTCCGGCCCCTGCCTGACCTCCCGGATGCGCTGGTGGAGCTCGCGGAGCAACGACTGCTGGCGCACCAGCAGGCCGCGATCGTTGAAGATCAGGCGCTGCAGCTCACGCCCGCGCAGCGCGCCGGTGAACAGATCCCCCGTCCAGTTGGGGAAGCGGTCGCCCGTATAGAACAGCAGTCCTGCCGGCGAGATCGACGGGCTCCAGAAGAAGTACGGGTCCTCGATGCCCTCCGCCCAGCGCTGCGGCCGTTGCGGCCCGGAGTACGTGCCCGTCAGGTCGCCCGAGTACGCGCGGCCGTACGAGACGACCGGCCAGCCGTAGTTCAGGCCGGCCTGGATGATGTTGACCTCGTCGCCCCCCTGCGGCCCGTTCTCCGTCTCCCACAGCTCGCCGGTCTCCGGGTGGAACGCCAGCCCGTTCGCGTTGCGGATGCCGAGGGCGTAGATCTCCGGCCGGTAGCCGGGCGTGTCGACGAACGGGTTGTCCTCGGGGACGGTCCCGTCGTCGTTCAGGCGCAGCACCTTGCCGGCGTGGTCGGCCGGGTCCTGGGCGCTCTCGGCCTGGCCCACCGGGTTGCGGGTCGGCACCCCGATCACCATGTACACCTTGTCGTCGGGCCCGAAGGCAATGCGCGCCGTCTGCCCCGCCCCCATGTACGCAGCGTCGGAGACGAACAGGTCCCGCACCTCCACGAGTGCCCCACGTCCCTCGAACTTGCCGCGGGCAAGCGTCGGCGTGCCCGCCATGCGGTGCTCCGGGCTCTGCTTGTGGTAGGTGAAGTAGACGAACTGGTTCTCGAGAAACCGGGGATGCAGCGTGATGTCCATCAGTCCCTTGCGGCGCGTGGTGAACACTTCCGGGAGACCCGCCAGGGGTTCGGGGTCGAGGACGCCGTCGCGCACGATGCGGAGCCGGCCGCCGTGCTCCGTGATCAGCAGGTCCCCGTTCGGCAGGAAGGCGAGCGACCACGGCCGGACGAGCCCCTTCATTGGCACCACCCGGAACGTCTGCTCCTGGGTGCGAAAGACCCGCGGCTCGTCGGACAGGGCGGCCGAGGGCTCGCAGCCCTGGCAATCGGTCAGCCGCTCGGCGTCGTCGATCGCCGGCTCGAAGTCCTGGGCCGAGGCCGGCGCGCCCAGCAGCAGCGCGGCGGTGACCGTGGCGACAGCCGGCAGCGCGCGTGGGATGGCTCCATTCAACATCGGCATCTCCTGATCACGAAAGGGTTCCGCTACAGCATAGCGCGGTTCGTCCGGCGCCCCGAACCTCCCCGACCTGCTTGACCTGCCGCCTGCGGTCCGCTATACACAACGGCTATACGCAGTCGACGCTGCGGTCCGCTCCATGAGACGAATCGCCCCCATCCTCTTCCTGGCAGCCGGCTTGTGCGCCGCGGCGCTCCCGGCGGCGACGACGCAAATGCCACTGGACGAGGTGCGGCCGGGCATGCGCGGCGTCGGCCTCACCGTGTTCGACGGGACCCGGCGCGAGGAATTCGGCGTCGAGGTCCTGGGCGTTCTGCGCAACGTCATGGGCCCGCGCCGCAACGTCATCGTCGCCCGGCTGTCCGGCGGGCCGCTGGCCGAGACCGGGGTCATCCAGGGCATGAGCGGCAGCCCGGTCTACATCGACGACCGGCTGATCGGCGCCGTTTCCTACGCTCTGGGCTCGTTTCCCAGGGAGCCGATCGCCGGCATCACCCCCATCGGCGAGATGGCGGCGGCGGACGCCAACCGCGCCGAGGTCGCGCGGGCGGCGACGCAGCCGCCGGCGTTTCCGGCAACGCCCGCCGACCTGCAGGCGGTGATCGGCGCGGCGTTCGACCGCATGCGTCCGTTCGCCCGGCAGCCCGATCACGTGCGCGCGCTCGGCCTGCCGCCGGCGTCCGGCCAACGGCTGGGCACCCTGCTGCGGCCCATCGCCACGCCGGTGGTGCTCAACGGATTCGATCCGCAAGTCCGGCAGCTGTGGACCGCCGCGTTCCACGGCGGCGGCTTCGTCACCGCCGTCGGCGCCGGCCAGACTTCGCGCCCGGACGGCGTCGCACCCCTGCAGGCGGGCGATCCGATCGGCGCGACGCTCGTGCGCGGCGACCTGACCATGGCCGGTACCGGCACCGTGACGCTCGTGGATGACGGCCGGGTCTACGCCTTCGGCCACCCGTTCTACAACCTCGGGCCGATTCGCTTTCCCATGACCCGGGCTTCCGTGACCACGCTGCTGCCGAGCCTCGCCCTCTCGTCGAAGATCGCGGCCATCGGGGAGGTCGTCGGAACCCTGGATCAGGACCGCTCGACGGGCATCTTCGGCGTGCTCGGGCCGGGGCCTGCCATGGTTCCCGTCCGCGTCCGGCTGCACGAGCCGGCGCGGGGGCTGACGCGCGAGTTCGCGTTCGAGGTCGTCGAGGATCGGCTGTTCACGCCGCTGCTGACCTACACCGGCGTGCTCAGCACGTTCCTGTCGTGGACCCGCGAGCGCGGGGCGTCGACGTATGCCCTCAGCAGCACGACGCGCGTCCGCGGTCATGCCGACGTTGCGTTCGAGGACATCTACAGCGGCGACACCGCCCTGTTCGGCGCGGCCGGGGCGATCGCCAACCCGTTGACCACGCTGCTGAACAACCGCGTAGCGCCCCTCGAGCTCGACGGCATCGACATCGAGATCACGTCGGCGGAGAGGCCGCGGACGGCGACCATCGAGCGCGTCTGGCTCGACGCCCCGCGCATCCGCCCGGGCGATGCGGTGCGGCTGCACGTGCTCGCCAGCGGCTACGGCGGCGCCGAGCTGGTCGAGACCGTCACGGTCGACATTCCCCGCCACGCGGCAGGGCGGCTGCAGCTCCTGGTGTCGGATGCGCCGCAACTGAACGCGCGGGAGCTGCGCGAGTCGCGATCGACGCAGGCGCCCGATACGGTCGAGCAGATCATCCGCAACCTCAACGCGACGCGGCGCAACAACCGGCTCTACGTCAAGCTGCTCAGCTCCCGGCCGGGCGCAATCGTCCGGGGCACGGCGATGCCGGCGCTGCCGCCGTCGGTGCTGGCGGTGCTCGAGGGTGACCGGAGCGGCAGCGGGCTCCGGCGGCTTTCCCAGGCCACGCTCGGCGAGTGGGAGATCCGCACGGACCATGCGGTGTCCGGCTCCCGAACGCTCACGGTGGACATCGAGGCAGGATGACGAGCCCGCCTCCGCGCTGGCGAACCCGCCTCCGCCGCGCAGCCGTCGCGGCCGCCGCCTGCCTGCCGGTCGTCGTGCTCCACGCCTCGTCCCCCGTATTCTGGCGGGTCTCGACGCAGGAGGAGTTCCTCGCCGGTGAGGCCGACAGGGTGTCGATCGACGCGGACGGGCGTGTGACCCTGGCGCGCGACGCGGAGCTGCTCCACGAGGCGACCGCCCCCTTCCTGTGGTCGCTCGCGCCGGCGGGCGGGGCGCTCTGGATCGGCGCCGGCGGCGACGGCAGGGTGTTTCGCCTGGAATCGGACGGCAGCGCGTCGACGGTCTTCGAGGCCGCGGAGCAGAACGTCCACGCCGTCCACCCCGACGGCCCGGGCGGAGCGCTGGTCGGCACCTCTCCCGACGGCGCGTTGTTCCGGGTCGGCAACGGCCGTTCCGAGCGGATCTTCGACCCTGACGACCGGTACCTCTGGGCGCTCGCGGCCGACGCGGCCGGCAACCGCTTCGTGGCCACCGGCGACGAGGGCCGCATCTACCGCCTGCCCCCGGACGGCGAGGCAAGCCTTTTCTACGAGGCGGATGCGTCGCACGTTCTCGCTCTGGCTCACGACGCCGAGGGCAACCTGCTGGCCGGCACCGGCACGCCGGGACAGGTGCTGCGAATCGGCGCCGACGGGCGCGGCTTCGTCCTCCTCGATTCGCCGTACGCGGAGATCCGGGCGCTCCGCGTCGCGGGTGACGGCACGCTCTATGCCGTCGCGGTCGGCGAGTCGGCGCCGCGCAGCGCCCCGCCCGCCCCGCCGCCCTCGAGCTCTTCCGGCGTCCCGCGCGTGACCACGTCGACCACGGTCACCGCCGTCGTGGTCGCCGATGCCGGACAGACTTCGGCCGCACGCGCCCGCCCGGCCCAGGCGGCCGGGACGGCATCGCCGGGGCGGGGCGCCGTCTACCGGATTCGCGCCGACGGCGCGTGGGACACGGTTTGGGAGTCCTCGCAGGACACGCCGTACGACGTCTCGATCGATGCGCGCGGGGACCTCCTGATCGGCACCGGCCCGAGCGGCAGGATCTACCACGTCGCCGAGGATCCGCCGCGCGTCCGGCTGCTCGCGCGGGCCCCCGCGCGGCAGGTCACCAGCTTCGCGGCCGCGGCCGGCGGCGCCACCTACTACGCCACGGCCAACCCCGGCAAGGTCTATCGACTGCTTCCCGGCCAGGCCGGTGCGGGCGAGTACGTGTCGGATGTGCGTGACGCCCGGACGGTCGCCACTTGGGGGACGCTGCGCTGGCACGCGCTGACGCCCGGCGACAGCTCGCTGCGGTTGTTCACCCGGTCGGGCAACACGTCCACGCCCAACGCTGCCTGGAGCCGCTGGTCGGCCGCGTACCGCGACGCGGACGGCGCCCCCATCACCAGCCCCAGGGCGCGCTACCTGCAGTGGAAGGCCGAGCTGCGCGGCGGCGCCGACACCCCGACGCTGCTCTCGGTCACGGCCGCGTACCTGCCCCAGAACCTGCGACCGGAGATCACGTCACTGACCGTGCACGACCCGGGCGTGGCCTTCCAGCGGCCGTTCGCGAGCGGCGATCCGCCCATTGCGGGTCTCGACGACCCTCCCGAGGCGGGTTCCGGCAGCGGCGGGGGCGGTGCGCAGGGCGACACCCAGCAGACGACGCTGGGACGCCGCGTCCACCGCCGAGGGCTGCGCACCTTCGTCTGGGCTGCGCGCGACCCGAACAACGACCCGCTGCGTTTCGATTTCCTGGTCCGCACCGAGGCGGACACGTCGTGGCGTGCGTTGCGGACCGGGATCGAGGGCTCGATCTACACCTGGGACACGACGTCCGCCCCCGACGGCACCTACGTCGTCCGCCTCGTCGCCTCCGACGCCGCCGCCAATGCGCCGGGCGCGGGCCTGGAGGGCCTCGTCGAGAGCAAGCCGTTCGAGGTGGACAACGCGCCGCCGCGCATCGATGTCGATGCTCCGCGCCCGCAACCCGGCGGGTTCGCCGTCGCGTTCGTCGTCAGCGACGGGCACTCCCCGGTGCGCCGGGTCGAGTACTCGCTCGACACCGCACGCTGGGAGGTGCTGTACCCCCTCGACGGGATCGCCGACTCCAGGGTCGAGCGCTTCCGGCTGCACGTCGACGGCGGTCAACTCGACCGGCTCGCCATCCGCGCCGCCGACGCGCTGGGCAACGCGGCCACGATCGCCGTCAGATAGGCTACCGCTCCACCGGCTCGAGGCGCAGCAGCGCCCCGTCCTGCTCGTCGGTCAGCACGTAGATCAGGCCATCCGGCCCCTGCCGGACCTCCCGGATGCGCTGCCCGAGCTCGCGCAGCAGTGACTGCTGGCGCACCAGCAGGCCGCGATCGTTGAAGATCAGGCGTTGCAGCTCGGCGCCCCGCAGCGCGCCGACGAACAGGTCGCCCTGCCAGTTCGGGAAGCGGTCGTCGGTGTAGAACATCAGTCCGGCCGGCGAGATCGACGGGCTCCAGAAGAAGACCGGGTCGTCGACGCCTTCCATCTGGCGAGCGGTCCGCTGCGGCCCGGAATGCGTGCCGGTCAGATCGCCCGAATACGCCCGGCCGTACGAGACCACGGGCCAGCCGTAGTTGGCGCCGGCGCGGATGATGTTGACCTCGTCGCCCCCCTGCGGCCCGTTCTCCGTCTCCCACAGCTCGCCGGTCTCCGGGTGCCATGCCAGGCCGTTCGAGTTGCGAATGCCCAGGGCGTAGATCTCCGGGCGGTGGCCCGGCGTATCGACGAACGGGTTGTCGTCGGGCACGCTCCCGTCGTCGTTCAGGCGCAGCATCTTGCCGGCGTGGTTGGACGGGTCCTGCGCGTAGTCGGACGAGCCCACCTCGTAGCGCGCCGGCTGGCCGACCACCATGTACAGCTTGCCGTCCGGCCCGAAGGTGATGCGCGAGGTCTGCGCCGCGCCCATGTAGTCGGCGTCCGCCACGAACAGGTCCCGCACCTCCACGAGCGCGCCCCGCCCCTCGAACTTGCCGCGCGCGAGCACCGTCGTGGCGGCCAGCCGGTGCTTCGGACTCGCCTTGTGGTAGGTGAAGTAGACGAACTGGTTGTCCAGGAAGCGCGGATGCAGCGCGACGTCCATCAGCCCCTTGCGGCGGGGCGTGAACACCTCCGGCAGGCCGGCGAGCGGCTCGGGGTCGAGCACGCCGTCGCGCACGATGCGGAGCCGGCCGTCGTGCTCCGTGATCAGCATGTCGCCGTTCGGCAGGAAGGCGAGCGCCCAGGGGCGCACCAGGCCCTTCATCGGTACCACCCGGAAGCTCTGCTCCTGCGTGTGAAAGACCCGCGGCTCGGCAGACAGCATGCGCGACGACTCGCAGTCCAGGCAGTCGCGCCGCTGCTCGGCCTCCTGCGCCGCGGCCGGCACGCCGAGCGCCGCCACGAAGGCGGCGGCGACCGCGGCAATCGGGAACGTCCGCCCTGACACAGCTCCGTTCAGCATGGGCATCTCCTGGCAATGAAACGTGAAAAGGTTCCGCTACAGCATAGCGCGGTTCCGCCCCGCACCCCACGGGGGCAACGTCCTGCTACCATGGGGTTGCAGCGCGCGCACATGCTGAACGGCATCTTCGTCGTCGTCGCCCTTGCCTCGATTCTCGCCGCGGCGCTCAGCGGGGAGATGCGGGCCCTGACCGATGCGGTCGTCTCCTCGGCGCGCGGCGCCGTCGACCTCGCCATCGGCCTCGTGGGGGTGATGGCCTTCTTCCTCGGCCTCATGCGTGTCGCCTCCGACGCCGGGCTGATGGCCCGCCTGGCGCGGCTGGTGAGCCCCGTCATGCGCCTGCTCTTTCCGGGACTGCCGCCGGACAGCCCGGCCATGAGCGCCATGCTCCTGAACATCGCCGCCAACATGATGGGACTGGCCAACGCGGCCACCCCCTTCGGCATCAAGGCGATCGAGGAGCTCGACAAGCACAACAGCCGCCGCGGCGTGGCCACGAACCACATGGTGCTGTTCCTGGCGATCAACACGTCGGGGCTGGCCCTGCTCCCGACCGGGATGATCGGCATCCGCGCGGCGCTCGGCTCGTCCGACGCCGCCGGCATCCTCCTGCCCACGTGGTTCGCCACCGCGGCGGCGACTGCCGTCGGCGTGACCGCGGCGCTGCTGCTGGCCCGCCTGCCCGGCTATCGCGCCTCGGCGCCGCCGCCGCTGGCGCCCGACGCGGCGGCAACCGGGCAGGATGAACCGGCGGCCGACCCGTCCCCCGCCGCCGCGAGCTCCGCCCGTCCCGCCGCGGGCCGCCGGGCGGTCGGCTGGCTGTTCTGGGCGGCCTTCCTGATGGCAGCCGCGAGCGCGCTGGTCAACCGCGACCCGGCCGTCCCGGCCGGCGACGTGCTGCGCGACATGGCGTCGGCCTGGCTCCTGCCGGCCGTCGTCGCCGCGCTCGTGCTCTACGGCTGGGTGCGTGGGGTGCGCGTGTACGAGTCGCTCGTCGAGGGCGCCCGGGACGGGTTTCAGGTCGCCATCCGCATCATTCCGTATCTGGTCGCCATTCTCGTGCTGGTCGGGATGTTCAGGGCGTCCGGGGCGCTGGACGTGCTGATCGGGCTCGCCGCGCCGTTGACCGGCCTGATCGGCATTCCGGCCGAGGCATTGCCGATGGCCCTGCTGCGCCCGCTGTCCGGTTCGGGCGCGATGGGGGTGGCGTCGGAGGCGATGACGGCGTACGGCCCCGATTCGCTGATCGGCTACCTCGTCAGCACCTACCAGGGCAGCACCGAGACCACGTTCTACGTGCTGGCCGTCTACTTCGGCGCCGTCGGCGTCAAGGACACCCGCCACGCGGTGCCCGCCTGCCTGCTGGCGGACGTGGCCGGCATCCTGGCCGCCACGTTCATTGTCAACGCCCTGTTCGGCTAGGGTCAGCCGGCTGGTAGCGCGTCTCGACGTAGCCGTGCTCGGCCGTCCACTGCACCCGCAGCCGCGGCAGATCCCCGGCGGGGTCTCGCGCGTGAAAGTAGACCAGCACTTCGGCGTAACGGTCCTGCAGCGGTCGGATCAGCTCCCGCGCGAGGGCGGCGGTATCCACCCCGTCCGCCACCTCGACCTCGATGGTGAAGGCGCCGTGGGCGGTCGCCATCTCGGCGATGCGCCAGTTCTCGCTGACGAGCGGGAGCGCGTCGGGCGGGGGCGTGTCCGCGGCGTCTCCGCCGGCGCCGCAGCCCCAGAACGCCAGCAGCCAGACGGCAACGGCCGCGCGCACAGGCGCGTCCGGGCAGCGCCGGCGAAATCCGAGCCGGGGACTGCCGCCGCCGGGCGGGGCGCCACGCGGCCCGTCAGGGCTGTGGGACGATGCGAATGTACGGCAGCGGCGAGCGCCACCCATCGGGGTACTTCTGCCTGGCTTCGTCGTCCGACACCGCGGGCAGGATGATCACGTCGTCGCCCTGCCGCCAGTTGACCGGGGTCGCCACCTTCCTGCTGGCCGTGAGCTGGCAGGAGTCGAGCAGCCGCAGCACCTCGTCGAAGTTGCGGCCGGTGCTCATGGGGTAGGTCAGGGTCGCCCTGATCTTCTTGTCGGGTCCAATCACGAAGACCGACCGGGCGGTCGCGTTGTCGGCCGGCGTGCGGCCCTCGGACGTGTCGCCGGCGTCGGCGGGCAGCATGTCGTACAGCTTGACGATCTCGAGCCGGGGATCCCCGATCAGCGGATAGTTGACGCGGTGGCCCTGCGACGCCTCGATGTCCCGCGACCACCGCTCGTGATTGCTCACGCCGTCGACGCTGATGCCCAGGACCTTGCAGTTGCGCTTGTCGAACTCGGGCTTGAGACCCGCCATGTAGCCGAGCTCGGTGGTGCAGACCGGCGTGAAGTCCTTCGGATGCGAGAACAGGATGGCCCACCCGTCGCCGATCCACTCGTGGAAGTCGATCGGCCCCTCGGTCGTCTCGGCCCTGAAGTTCGGCGCTTCGTCGTTGATCCTCAATGCCACGGCTCTTCCGTCCTTCCCTAGTCGAGCGTCCACAGGGTCAGCGTCGAGACGTCCTTGACGAACAGCCGGTTGCCGGACAGCGTCGGCTGCGTCCACGTCGCGCTGTCGGCGACATCGTACCGCTCCACCACGTCGAGGCCCGTCCGGCTGGCGTCGAGCACGAGCAGCGCCGCATCGTCCTGCAGCGACAGCAGCGTGGCGCCCGAGCGCAGGATCGCCGCGTTCTGCGCCTGGCGCGGATTGCCGGTCCACAGGACTTCGCCGGTGTCCAGGTCGAGCGCGAAGTACTGGCCGCTGTTGAGGTGCGAGAGCCCGAACAGCACGCCGTCGGCCACGACGCCGTTCGTCATGTCCAGCGCCACCTCGCGGGCGTGCCAGACGTCGTCGGTCGTCCAGGCGTCGCCCTCGCGCAACACGCGGAAGGCGGTGACGCCGTTGCCCTGCCCCGACTGGATCAGCAGGTCCCCATGCCGGATCGGCGTCTGCGAGTTGGTCGTGTAGGCCGTCGTGAACGGCCGGCTCCACAGCAGCCCGCCGGTCTGCACGTCCACGCCGACCAGGTTGTCCTGCGTATAGGTGACGACCTGGCGGACGCCCTCGATGTCGAGCACCAGCGGCGAGCCGTAGGACGGCCCGTCGCCGTCCCAGCTCCAGCGGACGTCGCCGGTTGCCGTGTCGAAGGCCGTCAGGGCGCCGTCGTCATGTCCGCCGACGTGGAAGATCACGAGGTCGCCCTCGACCACCGGGGACATCGCGGTGTGATAGAGCGGCTCGACTGCGCCTCCGGGCACCTGCCACAGCAGCTCGCCGTCGTCCGCGTCGAACGCGCTCACGATGCCGCTCATGCCCAGCGTGAACAGTCGCCCGTCGGCGTACGCCGGCGTCGACTTGGGTCCGGGTCCATGCGGATTGGTGGCCGGATTCATCTGGTACGGCGCCGGATAGGCCGCACGCCAGATCGTCTCGCCCGTCGCCGGGTCGAGCGCCAGCAGCACCTCGTCCTCCGCCTGCCGGACATAGAGGTACAGGCGCTCGCCGATCAGCAACGGCGTGGCGTAGCCCGAGCCGACCTCGACCGCCCACTGCTGGCGCAAGCCGTCGGGCCAGGGCGCGGGCACGTCGAACGCCGCGGCGACGCCGTCACGATTCGGGCCGCGCCACTGCGTCCAGTCCTGCGCCGCGGCAGTCGGCGCGACGGCCGGCAACGCGAGGATTGCCACCAACCCGGTGCAGACGAAGCTCCGCATCGAACTCATGCCTACGTCTCTCCTTCAGGACAGTCCGATGAGCCGGGCGCCGATGGTGACGCCGAGGAAGAGGCCCATCGAGGTCAGGGCGACGACCTTCGGCCAGACGGGGCCGAGCGAGCCCTCGTCGGCCGCGATGACCTTGCGCCGCACCGTGAAGATGAAGATCAGGCCCAGGACCAGCATCTCCATCTTCCACCACCAGAACGGGCTGTAGTACTGCTTGATCGACGTTGACGCCATCGTCGGTGTGCCCGTGATGGCCAGCGCCACCAGGCCCCCCACGAGCCACGGCTGCGCGTCCTCGGCCACCTGCCGCAACGGCTGCGCCGTCAGACCCACGCCCAACAGCCGCAGGTCCACCACCAGCAGCGCGCCCGAGAAGAACGCCACCGCCACCAGGTGCATCACCTGAATGATCGGGCTGTACCAGACCGCAGACTGAAACGTCAGGCTCAGCGCGCT
>JAAXGX010000088.1 GCA_012271165.1 Vicinamibacteraceae bacterium
CTCGACGGGATGCCGTTCGGCACGCGCGGCGGCCTGCGCGTGCGGCATCACTTTCCCGTCGACGGGGAGTACTACATCCGGGCCAAGCTCGGCCGCAACGTCCACGAGCTGATCCGCGGCCTCAACGACCACCACGAGGTCGAGTTCAGCCTGGACGGCGAGCGCCTCGAAGCGTTCGCCATCGGCGGGCTCGGCCCGGGCCCCGGGGAGCGCGCCGACTACGACAGCCACCGCCACGGCGGCTACCGGACGGCGGACTTCGAGGTGCGCGTGCCGGTCACGGCCGGCCTGCACGAGGTCATCGTCACGTTCCCCAAGACGAGCGCGGCGCAGCTCGAGGACCGGCCGCCGACGCTCGTCGGTGTGCCGCTGCAGGGGCCGGCGCTGCGCCAGCCGTTCGTCAAGGCCTACGTGCACTACTTCGAGGACGGCCTGCCCTACATCACGCGCCTGGACATCGAGGGTCCGCACGGGGCGACCGGACCCGGCGACACCGAGAGCCGCCGGCGCATCTTCACCTGCTATCCGGCGCAGGCCGCCGACGAGCCGGCCTGCGCCGGCGAGGTTGCGGCCGCGCTGGCTCGCCGCGCGTGGCGCCGGCCGGTCGGCGACGCCGACGTGGCGGAGCTGCTGCGGTTCTACGAGGCGGAGCGCGGCCGGGGCGGCGGGTTCGAAGCAGGCATCCGCATGGTCGTGCGCGCGCTGCTCGTGAGCCGCGAGTTCCTGTTCCGTGTGGAGGCCGAGCCGGCCGGCCTGGCTCCCGCAACGCCGTACCGGATCGGCGCCCACGAGCTGGCGTCGCGGCTGTCGTNNTGGAGCAGCATTCCCGACGACGAGCTGCTCGCGCGGGCCGCGGACGGCTCGCTGCGCGACCCGGCGGAGCTGGAGCGCCAGGTGCGGCGGATGCTCGCCGACGAGCGCTCCCGGGCCCTGGTGGAGAACTTCGCCGGGCAGTGGCTCCACCTCCGGAACCTGCGGTTCGCGCAGCCGCATCCGCTCTCGTTCCCGAACTTCGACGACAACCTGCGGCAGGCCATGCGGCGCGAGACGGAGCTGCTCTTCGAGACCGTCCTCCGCGAGGACCGGAGCGTCGCCGAGCTGCTGACCGCGGACTACACGTTCCTCAACGACCGGCTGGCGCGCCACTACGGCATTCCGAACGTGAACGGCAGCCACTTCCGGCGGGTGCAGCTCAGCGATGAGGCGCGGCGGGGGCTGATTGCCCACGGCAGCGTCCTCACGGTCACCTCCCACCCCACGCGCACGGCGCCGGTGCTGCGCGGCAAGTGGATTCTCGAGAACATCCTGGGCACGCCGCCCCCGGCCCCGCCGCCGGACGTCCCGGATCTGCAGGAGAAGAACGCCGAGGGGCGGGTCCTGTCGATGCGCGAGCGCATGGAGCAGCACCGCGCGAATCCGGTCTGCGCCAGTTGCCACGCGCAGATGGATCCGCTGGGGCTGTCGCTCGAGCCGTTCAACGCGGTCGGCGAGGCCCGCACCCGCAGCGAGTCGAACGGCCCCATCGACGCCTCCGGCGTGATGCCCGACGGCACCGCGTTCGACGGCCCGTCCGGCCTGCGGGGTCTCCTGGCGGACGATGCCGAGCGCTTCGTGCACACGCTGATCGAGAAGCTGCTCATCTACGCCCTCGGCCGCGGCCTGGAGCACTACGACGCGCCGACGGTGCGGGCGATCCTGCGCGAGGCCGCCCGCGACGACCACGCCTTCTCGTCGATCGTGCTGGCCGTCGCCCGCAGCGTGCCGTTCCAGATGCGCATGTCGTCGGAGGCGCAAGGCGCGCACGGCGCGCCTCGGCGGGAGCGGCGTGGGGCGCAGGGGTCCCCGCAAGCGGACGCCGGGNNGGGTTCGGGGCAAAGCCCCGTCTGATAGAAGCCCGGGAGAGGACTCATGTTCATCACCAGGAAGTCGTTGCCGCGGCGGACGATGCTGCGGGGCATGGGCGCGACGCTGGCCCTGCCGCTGCTCGACGCCATGGTGCCGGCGCTGTCGGCCGCGTCGAAGACGGCCGCGCGGCCGGTGCGCCGGGCGGGCTTCGTCTACATCCCCAACGGGGCGGTCATCGACGAGGCGGCGCACGGCGTCGACGCCTGGTCGCCGATCGGCGAAGGCTCGAGCTTCGAGCTCTCCCCGATCCTCGAGCCCCTGGCGCCGGTGCGCGACCGGCTCGTCGTGCTCTCCGGGCTCGACCATCCGATGGCGCGGTCGATGGGCGACGGGGCCGGCGACCATGCCCGGGGCACGGCGACGTGGCTGACCGGGGTGCATCCCAAGAAGACCGAGGGGATCGACGTGCGGGCCGGCACCACCGCGGACCAGTTCATCGCCGCGGAGTTCGGCCGCGAAACCCGACTGCCGTCGCTGGAGGTCTCGCTGGAGTCGCCCGAGCGCGTCGGCAACTGCGAGGTGGGCTACAGTTGCCAGTACCTCTACACGATCTCCTGGCGCACGCCGACGACGCCGCTCCCGATGGAGAACAACCCGCGGGTGGTCTTCGAGCGTCTGTTCGGGGAGGGCGGCACGGCCGCCGAGCGGCTGGCCGAGGGCGAGCGCGACCGCAGCATTCTCGACTGGGTGACCGGCGACATCGCAGACCTGCGCCGGGCGCTCGGCCCGGCCGACCAGTTGCGCGTCACCGAGTACCTCGACAGCGTGCGGGAGGTAGAGCGCCGCATCCGGATGAGCGAGCGCGGGGGCGACACCCTCGCGCTGGAGCTGCCGCCGCAGCCGATGGGCATTCCCGACACCTTCGAGGACCACATCAAGCTGATGTACGACCTGCTGGCGCTGGCCTGGCAGGCCGACATCACCCGGGTCGGCGCGTTCCAGATCTCCTACGAGACCAGCTCGCGCACCTACCCGCAGATCGGGGTGGCCAACTCGCACCACTCGCTGTCGCACCACGCGCAGAACCAGGAGAACATCGCGAAGCTGGTCCGGATCAACACGTATCACATCGAGATGCTCACCTACTTCCTCGAGAAGCTGCGCGCGACGCCTGACGGCGACGGCAACCTGCTGGACAACTCGCTGGTGCTGTACGGCGGCAGCATGAGCGACGGCAACGACCACAGCCACTACCCGTTGCCGTGCCTGCTCGCCGGCGGGGCGGCGGGCCGGCTCAGGGGCGGCCGGCACCTGCGCTACGCGGATCGCCCGGCGATGACGCGGGCGCTGCTCAACGTGCTGGACCTGATGGGCGTCCCGGGGGACGAGCTCAGCGATGCCACGGGGGAGAATGCGCGGCTCGCGGATCTGTAGCCCGGCGGTGGCGCGCGGCTCGTTCCCGATCGGCGTGGACGCAGGACGAACGATCATGAGACGGGGACTCTGCGGCGGATTGTGCGTCGGCGTACTGTTGCTCGCCGCCGGCGGAGCCCGGGCGGGCAACGCCGACGTTGCGCTGGTCGACGCCGCGGAGCGGGGCGACGCGCGGGCCGTCGAGGCGCTGCTGGCGGACGGCGTCGACCCGGGCGCCCGCGCACCCGACGGCACGACGGCGCTGCACTGGGCGGTCCACCACGACGACCTGGAGCTGGTGCGCCTGCTGCTGGGCGCCGGGGCGGATGCCAACGCGGCGAACCGCTACGGCGCGACGCCGCTGCTGCTGGCCGGCACCAACGGGAGCCCGGGCGCGGTGGAGGCCCTGCTCGGCGCCGGAGCGGACCCGGACGTCTTCGCGGCCGGCGAGACGACGCTGATGACCGCGGCGCGCACCGGCAGCGTGGACGTGGTGCGCCTGCTGCTCGAGCACGGCGCGGACCCTCACCTGAAGGAAGCGCTCCGCGGGCAGACCGCCCTGATGTCCGCCGCGGGGGCCCGGAACGCGGCGGTCGTGCAGGAGCTGATCCGGCATGGCGCCGACGTGCGCGTGCGCTCGAGGGGTGGCTTCCGCGCCCTGACGTTCGCCGTCCGCGCCGGCGCCGCCGCCGCCGTGCGCGTGCTGCTCGAGGCGGGCGCCGACGTCGACGACATGCTGCGCGACGGCACCAGCGCCCTGATGCTGGCGATCGTCAACGGGCACTACGACCTGGCCGCGTATCTGCTCGACGCCGGTGCGAACCCGAACGCCATCGACGCCGGACGAACCGCGCTGCACATCCTGGTCCAGACCCACAACTGGGACGGCCTCGACAAGGCGGCCGTCATCGAGACGGGCGACATCGGCTACCTGGGGTTGATGCGGAAGCTGCTGGCGCACGGCGCGGATCCGAACGCCGGCATGACCCGGGACCGGACCGTGCGCTTCCCCGAGGGGATAACCGCGAGCGGCCAGTCGTTCGCGGTGAACGTGATCGGCGCGACGCCGTTCTGGTGGGCGGCCCGCTCAGCGGACCTGCCCGCCATGCGCCTGCTGCTCGAGCACGGCGCCGATCCACTGCTGGCCACCGTCGAGAACACGACGCCGCTGGCGATGGCCGCGGGCGTCGGCTATCTGGACGGCCAGACGCCGGGTTCGGAGGAGGACGCGCTCGAAGCCGTCCGCATGATTCTGGATCTCGGCGCCGACATCAACGCCGGCAGCGAGTGCGGCCACGACGCCCTGGCGGACGCGTCGCCCTATCGCGGCCTCTGCTGCGGCTGGACGCCGCTGCACGGCGCGGCGTCGCGGGGCGCCGATTCCATCATCAGGTTGCTCGTCGAGCAGGGGGCGCGGCTCAACGCGCGCGATGCCCGCGGGCGAACACCGCTGGATCTCGCGGAAGGGCACGTCCTGTACATCAGCGTCTACATTCGCGAAAGCTCGGCGCGCCTGCTGCGCGAGCTGATGCGGGAACAGCGGGTCGAGAGGTGACGAGGTGACGATGCCGAGACGCAACGCGCTGGCAGGTGGCTTGATCGGGTTCGTGCTCGTCGCGACGTTCCCGGGCGGCGCGGCCAACGGCCAGCAGCCCGAGGAGGTGACCGCCGCCGTCGTGGAGCGCTGGATGGACGAGCTGTCGAACTGGGGCCGCTGGGGGGAGGATGACGAGCTGGGCGCCCTCAACCTCATCACGCCGGCGAAGCGCCAGGAGGCGCTGGCGCTGGCCACCGAGGGGCTGGTCGTCTCGCTGGCGCGCCAGCCGCAGGTGCTGCCCACGTCGGCCACCGCGGCGGGCGAGCGGCCGGCGAACGCGTTCTGGCACCGCGACTTCCTGATCCCGCAGAACGGGATCGCCATCGAGAACATCTCGATCTTCTACCACGGCGAGGTGCACACCCACCTCGACGCGCTGTGCCACTTCGGCTACAAGGGCCAGCTCTACAACGGCGTCTCGTTCGCCGACGCGGTCAACGCGGAGACCGGGTGCAAGCAGATGGGCATCCACAACCTGCAGGAGGCCATCGTCAGTCGGGGCGTCCTGCTCGACATCCCGCGCCTGCGGGGCGTGCCCTACCTCGAGCCCGGCACGGCCGTGACACCGGCGGACATCCTGGCGTGGGAGGAGCAGGCCGGCGTCAGGGTCGGCCCGGGCGACGTGGTCCTGCTGCACACGGGCCGCTGGCTGCGGCCGCCCGATCAGCAGGTGCCCACCGCGGGCTGGCACCCGGCCGTCGTGCCCTGGTTCAAGGAGCGCGACATCGCCGTCATGGGCAGCGACGGCACGCAGGATGCCGTCGTGTTCGACGACTTCCGGTTCCCCGTGCACGTGCCCGCGCTGGTGGCGCTGGGCGTCCACGTGATCGACGCCGCCGACCTGACGGCCGTCGCGGAGATGGCCGCGAAGCTGAACCGCTGGGAGTTCCTGTTCGTGGCGGCGCCGATACGCATTCCGGGCAACACGGGCTCGCCGTTCAACCCGGTGGCGATTTTCTAATTGACGGGGCTGCGCCCCGAGCCCCCGGCGTCCGCTTGCGGGGGCCCCTTCGCCCCGCGC
>JAAXGX010000119.1 GCA_012271165.1 Vicinamibacteraceae bacterium
CGGGCCTGGAGCCGGAGCGAGTCGACGCGGATTGCCGAGCTCGAGGATTTCGGGTCGCCGGAGGAGCGCGAGAAGCCGGTGGGCAACGACCGCGGCTTCCTGTGGCGGCTGAACGTGTACTGGCGCTACGAGGAGGTCGCCGGCGGCGTGCTGATGGAATGCGAGGTCGTCACGCTGAGCCGGTCCATCCCGCTCCTGATGCGCTGGATGGTCGCGCCCATCGTGACTCGCGAAGCGCGGGCCGCGCTCGTGGACATGCTGCGGTCGATGCAGGTGAAGCTCGACCCGGGCCTGCCGGCCGACAGGGAGTGAGCCGACAACCGCCGCACGCACGCCGCGAAACGGGTGCGGGCGCCGCGCCGACGGCGAGCAGCGGCGGAACCGCTACTGGTTCTTCTGCTGCTCGAGCTCGGCGGCCTCCTTGGCCTTCTGCTCTTCCTCGAAGAACTCACGCTGCCAATCGGGCGGCTCCTGCGGTCCGGGAACCATCCCCTCAATGTCCGGGTCGTGGTCGGTAGGCCGCGGCGGGGCGGCGGCCCGCCGGAGTCTGGCCTCGGCGCGTCGCATGTCCTTCATCTTCGAGCGCTCCAGCCGTGCACGTTCCCGCTGCCGTTTGGTTTGTGTCGGTCGTCCCCGATTTGCCAACTTCGCGCACCTCCACTGCCGATGTCCGAACAGCCCGCCGGGCGCAACGGACGATACCCTCCGCCCGCGTTCATGGTAAACCGCGCGCCCCGCGGATGCTACCAGCGTGGCTCGCGGCGTCCGCCATCGAAGCCGGGGTCGGAGGCGGGGCGGGCGGTCTTCGGGCGGGCCTCGTTGACGGTCAGACGACGTCCCTGGAAGTCGGCCTGGTTGAGTTCCGTGATGGCCCGGGCCGCGTCGTCTTCCGCCGACATCTCCACGAACGCGAACCCCCGCGGCCGGCCTGTCGCCATGTCCGTGGGGATGCTGATCGACTCGACCGCGCCCATCTTGCCGAAGAGGGCGCGCAGGTCGTCTTCGCTCGCCGAATACGGAATATTCCCGACGTACAACCTCCGACCCATGAGCTGACTCCTTATCCTGGACTCGCTGGGCGAGCAGCCGAGCACTTCCGTCGCTGCGTTATCACCTGGGGAAGGAGGGCGAGGCTCTGCTCGTCGCTCTCGAACGCGGGTGAAGCGAGCGAGTTCGTAACGAGTGACAGGCTGCAGGATACCATAGTCAGGTTAGCGCGCCGATTGACTGGCCGCGGCGGCCGATCAACGATCCGCGGCGCGCGGGCGCGGCCCCGGCCGGCATGTTCGAGAAACGTCCCTTTTTCGTCATCGGCGATCTGCTGTCGAACGCCGGCGCCGGCGCGGTCGTCGGCGCGGCGGTCGCGCAGTTGGTGGGCGACGGCTGGCCGCTGCCGGCAGGCATGGCCGCGGGCATGGTGCTCGGGGGGCTCGTCGCGACCATCCTGTCGGCGGCGGCGTCGCTGCTGTTCGGTGCGCTCGAGGTCATGCTGCCGGTCATGACCACCGGCATGGCGGCCGGGATGCTGGTTGGCATGCGCGCCGCGTCCGGCTCCGCGCGGGCGCCCGCGGCGGTGGGCGCGGCGGCCGGTGTCGCGGTGCTCGCGGCCACCTACATCCTGAACGCGCGCCTGCGGGCCGGGGGGACCCGGTGGACGCCCTGACCCGGCGGAAGTGGGACCGCGCCGCCCGCGCCTACGACCTGGTGAACGGGTACGGGCCGGAGCGCCGCTGGGCGCCGTTCAAGCGGCGTCTGTTCGCGCTGATGCGGGGCAACGTGATCTTCGCGGCCGTCGGGACCGGTCAGGACATCCAGTTCTTCCCGCCCGCGCGGCAGATAACGGGCATCGACATCAGCGGCCGCATGCTGGAGGCCGCCCGCCCGCGCGCGGCGGCGTACCCGGGCACCCTCGCGTTGCGGCAGATCGACGTGCGCCACCTCGACTATCCGGACGGCGCCTTCGACCAGGCCTTCACCTCGTGCACCTTCTGCTCGGTGCCGCAGCCGGTCGCCGGGCTCCGCGAGCTCAGGCGGGTCCTGAAGCCGGGCGGAGAGCTGCACATGTTCGAGCACACCGGCAGCCGCTACCTTCCCTTCAGCCTGATGCTGCATCTGATGACCCCGCTGTCGCGCCGGTTCGGCCCGGAGCTGAACCGGGACACCGTCGCCAACGTGGCCAGCGCCGGATTCGAGGTCCGGGCGGTGGAGCCCGTGTATCTCGACGTCGTGAAGATGATTCACGCGGTCGCCCCCGCCGGCCACGAGTCTGCGCCGTAGAACCGCGCCGAAACGGACGCCGGGGGTCCGGGGGGCAGCCCCGTCTAATGGACTGATAAGCTTTAGTCGTCATCGGACGATGCGAGGCATACGCAACGCGCTGCGGCGCTGGTGGTTCGTGTTCCCGGTCCTGGCCTCGCTGGCCACGGACTGCCAGCAGACTCCGCGGGGCGCCGTGCCCACGGGCATCGCGACCGTCGAGATCGTGCTCCAGAGCAGGCCGGCCACGCCGCATCCCAACCGGCGGGAGGTCGAGAATTGCCTGGCGCGCCTGGGGAGCGTCGGCACCCACGTCCGCCCGAGCTGGCGGGACAACCCTTTCACGAACGCTTACGATCCCGAGCGCGTGCCGCTCGTCTCGACGTCTTCCAACACGTTCGCCGCGCTGCTCCGGGACGTGCCGGCCAACACGCAGCACACGCTGACCGTCCACGACGTGAACCAGTGCGAACGCATGCCCGTCATCCCCGGCGCGACCGGCGTCCCGGGCCTGCTCGCCGACGGGCGCGTGACCACGGGCGTGTTCGCCAACGGCACGCCGCTGACAACCGTGGTCGGCAACAGCGCGTTCGTGCTCGTCGTTGCGCCGGATGGGACGATCTCCGAGTGAACGGAACATGAAGGGCCTGTACCTCGCGCTCGTGAGCCTGGCCGTCGCCCCGGCGCTCCCCGCCGCGGGGCAGGAGCCGGACCACGCGATGGTGGCGGCCATCCGCGAGGAGGGCCTGCAGCGGTCGCAGGTCATGGAGCTGGCCGGCTGGCTCAGCGACGTGTACGGCCCGCGCGTGACCGGTTCGCCGGCCATCGAGGCCGCCCGGGAGTGGGCCATGCGGCAACTGCGCGCATGGGGCCTCGCCGACGTGCACGAGGAGCGGTTCGCATTCGGCCAGGGCTGGTCGCTCGAGCAGTTCCACGCGCAGATGGTCGCGCCGCAGGTCATGCCGATCATCGGCTATCCGAAGTCGTGGACCAGCAGTACGGACGGCACGGTCACCGCCAACGTCGTCCGTGTCGACATCCGGTCGCGCGCGGACCTCGACCGGTACCGCGGCACGCTCCGCGGCGCGATCGTCCTCCCGCAACCCGTGCGGGAAGTGCGCATGCTCGAGGGCGACCTGGTGCTGCGGATGGATCGGGCGCTGCTGGCCGCGGCGCGCCAGCCGCAGCCGCCGTCGCGGCCGGCCGGCAGGCCGCGGCTGGCCCGGCTGCCGGCCGGCGTCGTCGAGCGGTTCTATCTCGACGAGGGCGTGGCGGCGGTGCTGGACCGCGGCAGCGACTACTTCATGGTGGGAGGCGCACCCAGCGGCAGCCGCCTGCGCTGGCCGACACAGCGGGTCGACGGCGGCACGGTGTTCGTCGAGCGCGGCGGGCCGTGGGACGACGACGCCGGCCGCGTCGTGCCGGCGGCGACCATCGCGGTCGAGCACTACAACCGCATGGTCCGGATTCTGGAGCGCGGTCTCCCCGTGCGGGTGCAGATCAACATCCGCACGCGCTTCCACCCGGAGGGCGAACGGCTCAACGGCTTCAACATCCTCGGCGAGATCCCCGGCACGGACCTGCGGGACGAGGTGGTGTTGCTCGGGGCCCACTTCGATTCGACGCACGCCGCAACCGGGGCCACCGACAACGCCAGCGGGACGGCCGCCATGATGGAGGCGCTGCGCATCCTGCGGGCCGTCGGCGCCGCTCCCCGGCGCACCATCCGGATCGCGCTGTGGGGCGCCGAGGAGCAGGGCCTGCTCGGCTCGCGGGAGTACGTGCGGCGGCATTTCGCCGATCGGCGTACGCTGGAGCGCAAGCCCGGCTACGATCGGCTGTCGGCGTACTACAACCTCGACAACGGGGCGGGACGCATTCGGGGCGTGTGGCTGCAGGACAACCCCGAAGTCGGTGCGGTCTTCGAGCCGTGGCTGGCGCCCCTGGCGGACCTGGGGGTCGCGGCGCTCGGCCCGCGCGCCACGCGCGGCACCGACCACGTGGCGTTCGACGAGGTCGGTCTGCCGGGCTTCCAGTTCATGCAGGATCGGCTCGAGTACAACTCGCGGACGCACCACTCGAACATGGACTTCTTCGACCGGCTGCAGCGGGACGACCTGATGCAGATGGCGGTGGTGGCCGCGGTCTTCGCCTACAACACGGCGATGCTCGACGACCGGCTGCCGCGCAGGGACCCGCCGGCATGGCGGCGGTAGCCGGCCGCCGATCCTTGCGCGAAGCCGGTCTTCGCGCTACCGTCGTGGGGCTGCGGAGGAGGTGTCAGATGCGCAAGCTGCTCGTGTTGCTGTCGGTGGCGGTGCTGCCCCTGGTTGCCTGCGTGGAGGACCCGGCGCCGGAAGCGCCGGTCGCGCCGGTGGCCGAGGGAACCCCGGCCGCGGAAACTTCGGCCGCGGAGGCCGAGCTCCCCATCCTGCCGCTCGACCAGGTCCAGGCGAGCCAGAGCGGGTCGGTGTCCCAGACCGTCGCGAACACGGAGATCACCGTCACGTACGATCGGCCCGTGGCGCGCGGCCGCGAGCTGTACGGCGGCATCGTGGCCTATGGCCAGATCTGGAACCCGGGGGCCAACGACGCGACGGCGGTCGCGTTCAGCCGCCCGGTCACCATCAACGACCAACCGCTCGAGGCCGGGAAGTACAGCATCTGGGCCATCCCGGATCCGGACGAGTGGACGCTGATCTTCAGCCGCGCCGCGGACGTGTTCCACCAGCCGTACCCCGGTGAGGAGCACGACGCGCTGCGCCTGAACGTGGCTCCGACCAGCGGCGACCACATGGAGACGCTCGCGTTCTACTTTTCCGTCGTTGAGAGGAAGGACGCCGAGCTGCGGCTGCACTGGGGCACGACCATCGTGCCGTTGTCGATCACGGTGCCGTGAAGGAGGCAGCGCGGGTATGGAGAGCAGCGACAAGCGCGGCAGGGCGTACCTGCTGGTCGGGGCGATCGTCCAGGTGGCTCTCGCGGTCGGCCTCGCGCCGAGCGCCGGCGCGCAGCAGTGGGTGGCTTCGTGGGGATCGTCCCTGCAGGGGCTGTCGCCGGAGGAGGCGACGGTCACGAACGCCACCGTGCGGCTCATGGCGCGGTCCACCGTTGCCGGAGACCGCGTGCGGGTGCGGCTGGAGAACACGTACGGCAGCGAGCCGCTGACGGTCGGCGCGGCCGCCGTCGGCCTGCAGAACAACGGGCCCTCGCTCGTCGCGGGGTCGAGCCGCGGGCTGCGCTTCGGCGGCTCGGGCTCGGTCACGATCCCGGCGGGGGAGTACGTGCTCAGCGACCCGGTCGACCTGGCGGTCGGGGCCGGGCAGGGGCTGGCGGTCAGCCTGCACGTACCCGGCGCCAACCTGCGCAGCAGCATGCACCGCACCGCGCTCGCCACGTCGTACCTGACGGAGGCGGGCGCCGGGGACCACACCGGCAACGTCGACGGCGAGCCGTACACGGAGACGACGCCCTGGATGCACTGGCTGTCGGCCATCGAGGTGTTCTCGTCCTCGGCCCGCGGCGCGATCGTCGCCTTCGGCGACTCCATCACGGACGGCTCCTGCGCCACCCCGGACGGTCACGACACGTGGCCGGACATCCTGTACACGCGGCTCCTGCACGCAGCCGGCACGGCGCGCCTCGGGGTGGTCAATGCCGGCATCGGCGGCAACACGGTGATTCGGGTGCCCCCGGTCACGAGCACGCCCGGCGTGGAGCGGATGGACCGGGACGTGCTGGCCCTGGCCGGCGTCACGCACGTCGTCGTGTACCTGGGCACGAACGACCTGCGCCGGCAGGCGACGGCGGAGCAGGTGATTGCCGGTCTCGACGAGGTGGTCGGTCGGGCCCGGGCGCGCGGACTGAAGGTCGCGGCGGCCACGATCATCGCGCGCAATCCGACGCCGCGCGGCCTGCCGCCGGAGCTGGGGTTCGGGCCGGAGCAGAACGCGCGGCGGCACGCCGTCAACGAATGGATCCGCAACAACGACGATCTGCACGCCGTGCTCGACTTCGACGCGGTCATGAAGGATGCCGGCGATCCCAATCTCATCAATCCGATCTACGACTGTGACGGCATCCACCCCAACGTGTTCGGGTACGCGGCGATGGGCGGCTCGATAGATCTCGCGGTGTTCGACGAGGAGCTGCAGGCGTCGGCGCCCTAGCAGCCTGTGGTGAAAGTC
>JAAXGX010000046.1 GCA_012271165.1 Vicinamibacteraceae bacterium
CACGCCGGTGAGCATCTGGTACATCGTGACCCCGAGCGAGTAGATGTCCGAGGCGAAGACGGCCTTGCCCTCGAACTGCTCCGGCGCCATGTAGGCGGGGCTGCCGATGACGGTCGTGCCGCGAGCGGCAATCTCCTGAAAGCGCGACGTGCCGAAGTCGGCGATCTTCAGCACGCCCGTCGTGGACACCAGCATGTTCGCGGGCCGCAGGTCGCGATGGATGACGCCCTGCCCGTGCGCGTGCCGGACGGCTTCGCACGCCTGCCGGGCGAGATCGAGCGCCTTGCGAACGTCCATCGTCCCGCCGCCGATGAGATCCTCGAGCGTGTCTCCCTGCACGTACTCCATGACGATGAAGAAGACGTTCTCCTGCTTCTCGGCGGTCGCAATCGAGACGATGTTGGGATGATCGAGCGTCGCCAGCAGGCGCGGCTCGCGCAGCAGCTCGGCGAAGTTGATGTTCTGCCGATGAGGTACCTTGATCGCCACGTCCTTGTCGATCCAGGTATCCCGGGCGAGGTACACGACAGCGAACCCGCCGCTGCCGAGGGGGGCGACAATCTTGTACTTGCCGAGCGTCTGACCTCGGTACAGCATGCGGAGTCGCGCCAGTATAGAGCAATGCGCGCGCCGGCCGGCGCGTCGCCTCCCCGCTGCTGCAAGGGCCACCGGACCGATCGTCGCGGTGGCCCAAGGCGCGCACGGCGCGCCTCGGCGGGAGCGGCGCGGGGCGCAGGGGTCCCCGCAAGCGGACGCCGGGGGTTCGGGGCGCAGGCCCGTCTGAAGGAAGCTGCGCACGGCGCGCCTCGGCGGGAGCGGCGCGGGGCTGTGGGGTCCCCGCAAGCGGACGCCGGGGGGTTCGGGGCGCAGCCCCGTCCAAAGCTACAGATCGCCCCACACGTACTGCAGGATCGCCAGCGCCGCCGCGGGCGCCGCGGCGGCCCGCAGCGTGCGCGAGCCGAGCGTGAGCAGCCTGAAGCCGGCCCCGGCGGCGGCTTCGACCTCGGCGTCGGTCCAGCCTCCCTCGGGCCCGACCGCGATCGTCGCCCGGGCCGGGGGCGGCTGATCGGCCACGGTCCGGATGCTGGCGTGCGGGGCGGCGATGGCCGGTTCGACCAGCATGATGCCCAGGCCGCAGGGTCCGCGCGCGACGAGCTCCGCGAAGGGGAGCGGCGGTCTGACCGCGGGCACCACGGCGCGGCGGCACTGCTTGGCGGACGCGATGGCGATGGCCTGCCAGCGGTCGACCGCCCTGTCGAGACCGGCGGCCGCCGCGCCGGCGGGGCTCCGGGCGGTGGTGATGGGCTGGATGGTGCGCGCGCCCAGCATCGTGGCGTCGCGGACCACCGCGGCGGTCGTCCGGCCCTTCAGGACCGCCAGCGCGAGCGCCAGATCCACTGCCGGCTCACGCGCCGGCTCCACCGCCTCCACGGTGCGAATCGAGACGCCGTCGCGATCGACCGCCTGGACGCGCGCCACGAACTCGCGGCCGCGGCCGTCGAAGGCGTGCACCGTCGCGTCGCGGCGGAGCCGCAACACGTGCCGGAGCTGGTGGGCCTCGCCGGGCGGCAGCGCCACCGTCTGGCCAATCCGGGACGCCTGCGGCGCGTAGAAGCGGTGTGCCGCCATCAGCAGCCCGTGGTGAAACCCCGCGTCGCGCCGCCGCGAACGGCCAGGGTGAGGGCCACCCATTCCTCCTCGGCGTGCCTCGCCACGAGCGTCGCGGAGCGTCCGAGCCCACCGCGAACCGCGGCCTCCTCCGGCGCGGTGACCCCCCCCAGCACGAGGAAGCCATCGGTCACGAGCCCCGCCAGCACCGCGCCGTGGCGGCCCGCCAGCGTCGCGTTGAGGTTGGCCAGAACGATTGCGGCCGGCTGCAGATCGGCCCGGCGGAAGTCGCCGCACCACACCCGCACACGGCCGGACACTCCGTTCAGCTCGACGTTGTCCAGCGCCGTCGCCACCGCGTCGCGGTCGGTGTCGATCGCGACGACGGACGTTGCGCCGCGCCTGGCCGCCGCAATCGCCAGCACGCCGGACCCGGTTCCGACGTCCAGGACGCTGCGGTTCGCCAGGGGCAGCGCCTGCAACGCGCGCAGGCACAGGCGCGTCGAGGCGTGGTGTCCGGTGCCGAAGCCCATCGAGGGGCGAATGACGACCAGCGTGCCGCCGCCCGGCTCGGCGGGGACGTCCCACGGCGGGGCGACCACGATGTCGCCGATGCGAACGGCGGTCAGGTCCGCCTGGCTGCGAGCCGCCCAGTCGTCGTCGGGCACCTCGACGGCGGCCGCCGTTACCCCGGCCGCACCGAAATGCCGCAGGAGCGCCCGGGACGCGTCGTCCCGATCGACCGCCGAAAAGAAGTGGATGCGCCGCCTCACCGCGTCGAGCGGCTCCACGGCGAACGGATGGAAGTCGTCGAGCAGCGCGTCGAGGAGCGGGATGAGGTCCGGTCGGCGGGCGGGGGTCCGCACGTCGAGCGCCGGTCGCGCATCACCCAAACATGTCCCTCACGCGGTCGAAGAAGGGACGCTCGTCGCGGTCTTCCCTGCCCGCCCGCGTGCTCGGCTCCCCGGACCGCCGAGGCATCGTCACGTGCAGCCGCTCGACCAGCTCCCGCTGCTCCGTCGAGAGGTCCGTCGGCACCTCGACCTTCACGTTGACGTAGAGGTCGCCCCGACCACGTCCCGAGACGTGCGGCATGCCCTTCCCTCGCAGGCGGAAACGGCTGTCCGGCTGCGTGCCCTCCGGGATCACGAGGGTATCGTCGCCGCTCAGCGTCGGCACCGTGATCTTGCCGCCCAGCACCAGCGTCGGATAGGTGACCGGCACGGCGCACCACAGATCGTCGTCCTCGCGGTGATAGAACGCGTGCTCCGCGACGTGCACGACGACGAACAGATCGCCGGGCGGCCCGCCGGCCTGGCCGTGCTCGCCCTCCCCGTGCAGGCGCAGGCGCTGGCCGGTCGCGATGCCGGCCGGGATCTTCACGGTCAGCTTGCGTTCGTGCTCGACCCGCCCCTGCCCGTGGCATTCCCGGCACGGGTCCGTGATGACCTGGCCCTGGCCGCCGCAGTGCCCGCAGGTCCGGGCGACCGTCAGGAACCCCTGCTGGTAGCGCACCTGGCCTCTGCCCCGGCACTGCGGACAGACCCGGGGGGCGCCGCCGCTGGAGCCCGAGCCGTCGCAGCGGGCGCATGCCTCGAGGCGCGGTATCTTGAGCACCGTCTCGGTGCCGGCGGCGGCGTCGGCGAACTCGATCTGCAGGTCGTAGCGGAGGTCGGCGCCCCGGCCCGGACCTCCGGGCCGGGGGCCCTGGCCGAAGCCGCCGAAGCCGAAGATGTCGCCCAGGTTGCCCAGGATGTCGCCGAAGTCGGCGAAGATCGTGGGGTCGAAGCCCTGCGGCCCACCCGCGCGGTCGACGCCGGCATGACCGAACTGGTCGTAGCGGCTGCGCTTCCCGGCGTCGGCCAGCACCGCGTAGGCCTCGGCCGCTTCCTTGAAGCGTTCCTCGGCCCGGGCGTCGTCCGGGTTCCGGTCGGGGTGGTACTTGAGCGCCAGCTTCCGGTAGGCGCTCTTGATCTGCTGCTCGTCCGCGGAGCGCGGGACGCCCAGAACCTCGTAGTAGTCTCGCTTGCTCACGCCTTCGCCACCCTCACCATGGCCGGCCGCAGCAGGCGTCCGGCCAGCAGGTAGCCGCGCCGGAGCTCGCCGATGATTTGTCCCTCGGCGTGCTCGCCGCTCGCTTCATGGGCCACGGCCTGATGGAAGTGCGGGTCGAAGTCCCGGCCCGCCGTGTCGATCGGCACCACCCGCCGCTTGGCCAGCAGGTCGAGCAACTGCTTGTGAATCAACTCCACCCCCGTGCGATAGGCGGCTGCCGCGGCGGTGTCCGCGTCGGTCTCGAGTGCGCGCTCCAGGTTGTCGAGAATGGGCAGGAGCTCGCTGATGAGATCGGCGGCCGCCGCCTCGTCGGCCGCCGCGCGCTCCCGATCGACCCGCTTGCGGTAGTTGTCGAGCTCGGCGGTCTTGCGCAGCAGCAGGTCGCGGTACTCGTCGCGCTCGCGGGCCGCCGCGTCCGGCGCCGCCGGTTCGTCGTCGGCGGGCGGCGGCGGGTCGACCTCCGATGGCGCGGCTGCTGAATCAGGCGTTTCCGGTCTCGTGTCGTCTGTCATTGGCGGGCGGCGGCGTCCCCTGCGTGAAGAGCACCCGGCTGACGGCGCGGGAGACGCTGTCGACGGCCGAGATCGCCCGCGAGTAACGCATCCGGCGCGGACCGATCACGCCGACGCTGCCGGTCCGCTGGCCGTCGGAGTAGGGAGACAGCACCATGCTGAAGCCCCGCATCTCCGGCGAGACGTGCTCGGTCCCGATCACCACCGTCAGGCCGGAGCCGTCGAGGTACTCGTTCAGCAACCGGACCAGCTGGTCCTTCTTCTCGATCATCGAGAGCAGGGCCTGCAGCATCGCGAAGGGTACGCGGGCCTCGTCCTCGGAATCGGAAACCTGCTCCACCAGGAAGCCGGCACCCTCCAGGAACAGCGTGTTCTGCGGGACCACGTCCTCCAGCGTCGAGCTGGCGAGACGCAGCGCGCGCGACAGGAGCTGGTCGTACAGCATGCGCTCCTGGCGCAGTTGCTCGGCCACGGTGGCACGGACGTCCCAGAGGAGCATGCCGGCGAACTCGCGGTTCAGATAGGTCGCTCCCTGGCGCAGCTCGCTGGCCGGTATGCGCTCTCCCAGATCGACGACCTTGTGCACCACCTCGTTCCCGTCGGCGCTCACCACGACGAGGATGCGCGAACCGTCCAGGGGGACGAACTCGATGTGCCGGAAGGCGCCGCCCGACGTCGGCAGCAGCGCGAAGCCCAACTGGTGGGAGGCGAGCGACAGCTCGTGCGAGACGTTCGACAGCACGTCGCTCACCGTACCCGCCTGCCGCAGACGGGCCTCGACGTCCGGCCTGGGTTTCGGAGCCGGCCGCGATTCGAGCAGCAGGTCCACGTAGGCGCGGTATCCGCGGTCCGTGGGCACGCGGCCGGACGACGCGTGCGGCTGGTGCACGTAGCCCAGCGCCTCCAGGGTCACGAGCACGCTGCGGAGGGTCGCGGACGACCAGCCGAAACCGCCGTGCCGCGTCAGCCAGAGCGAGGAGACCGGGTCGCCCTCGTCGATGTACTGCCTGACCAGGCCCGCGAGAATGCTCCGTGACCGACCGGACAACTCGCCGCCGCACGGAGTTTCGCGAACTGGATGAGGAGCCATGGCCCGGATGGAGATGCCAACATTATACCAGCCCGCACCGCATGCCAATCGGGGCCGGACGCGCCGTCACTTCCCGGCCAGGACCGTCTCCGGCCGGCGCCCGGGCGGGCTCCAGCGCAGCGCCTCGACGTTGTCGGGGCCCTTGGTCCCGGCCGCGAGCTTGCCGTACTTGACGGCGATCAGCTCGGCCAGAATGCTGACGGCGATCTCCTGCGGCGTCACGGCGCCGATGGCCAGCCCGACCGGCGCGTGCACGTGAGCCAAGCGCTCGGGGGCGACACCTTCCGCGTGCAACGCGTCATAGAGCCGCGCGACCTTGGCCCGGCTGCCGATCAGGCCCAGGTAGCGGAGCTGGTGGGGGATCAGCGCGCGCAGGGCGTCGAGGTCGTAGCGGTGGCCGCGGGTGAGGATGACGACGTAGGCGTTCGCCGTGAAGCTCGCCTTTGCGAGCCAGTCCGGGATGGCGTCCACCGCAATCTCGACCGCGTCGGGGAAGCGCTCGCGGTTGGCGAACTTCTCCCGGTCGTCGAGCACGTGCACGTGGAACCCGACGTCGCCGGCGGCCCGCGCCAGATGGTACGCGACGTGCCCGGCGCCCACGAGGTGCAGGTGCGGCGCCGCCTCGAGCGGCTCGATGTAGACCTCCATCTGACCGCCGCAGATCAGCCCGGATTCCTCGGCGATGTCGTCCGACAGCTCGTAGCGCACGACCTCGGACTTGCGCGTCTGCAGGGCCTGACGCGCCTTCCAGAACGCGTCGTTCTCGTAGCATCCGCCGCCGATGGTGCCGACGGTCCTGCCGTCGGCGAACACCACCATCTTCGCCCCGACACGCTGGGGCGTGGAGCCCTCGGTGCGGATGATGGTCACGAGCGACGCGGGCTCGCCCCGGCGCAGCGCCTCGCCAACGGCGTGAAAGACCTCTTCGTTCATTGCGGCTCGTCGGAAGTCCTTTGGCTGGTTGATTATACCGTGAGCAGCCAGTGCTGGCCGACTCCGAGCGGCAGGTTGTCGAGCAAGCGGTCGACGACGTGCGGACCGAAGCGGTTGAGGAAGTAGACGAAGGCGACCGCGCGCTCCTGGGGCGCCCCGTCCGGAAACGCCTGGGCGCGCGCCCGGTGGAACTGCCGGCGCAACGTGGTGTCCCGCCGCTTCGCCGCCTGGACGATCTTGCCGCGCAGGTTGCCCAGGTCGCGCTCCATGCGCTGCCGGGTGGTGCGCACGGCGCCGACCAGCGTCGGGTCGATGGCCGGCACGCCTTCCGCGATCGCTGCCAGCTCGGCGCCGATGCTGCGCTCGGCGGCGGCGACCGCCGCCTCGACCGCGGGCGGGAGCTGCGCGCCGACCAGCCGGTTCAGCGCGCCGTCGTCGCGGGCCTGCAGGGTGTCGAGGTCGATGTCGTAGCGGGTGAGAAAGCGCACGGCGCCACGGTCCAGTATCGTCGCGCTGAGGCGCGGATACACCAGCGGCATCGATATCTCGAACAGCCGGTACACCTCCCGGAGCTGCCCGAGGTAGGCCAGCTCGTGCGGTCCGGTCACGTAGGCGATCGTGGGAAACAGGGTGTCCTGCACGATCGGCCGCAGCAGGACGTTGGGGCTGAACGTGGCGGGCTGCTCGCGAACGAGATCGCGGAGCGCGTCCGGCGCCAGCAGGGCGTCGCCCAGCGCGAAGGCGTCGTCGCGCAGGCGAATGGGCCGGCGCGCCCCGTCCAGGTGGAACAGCGCGACCGCGTCGTCGGCCGGTTGCACCTGCGCGTGGTAGCCGCGCGCCGACAGTTGCGCCCCGGCCGCCGCCGCCAGCCGCGACGCCTTGCCGCGCAGTCGCAGCTCCCGGTCGAACACCGGCCGGGCGAGCGGCTTGGCCGCGGGATCGGACGCATCGAACACGACCAGGCCGCGGTCGCCGAGCACGCAGTCGAGCCACCGGCTGAAGGCCTCGACCAGCCCGGTCCCGGGTGCATACGACGCGGCGAGGCGCTCGAGAACCGCCGCGGAAAACTCCGTCGACGGAAGGGTCTCCCGGAGCTGATCGAGCAGCGCGCCGACCGCCTCCGGCAGACGTACGGCCGAGCTCGGCCGCCCGGTCTCCGAGGCGAGGTCCAGCGCGATCCGGTGCAGCTCGAGGTCGTCGTCGAGGACCTGGCAGGCGCGGATCTCGTCGAGGTCGTGGTCCTCGGCGTCCACCCAGAAGACCGGCACGGCGACCACCCCGTGCTCGGACTCCACGCGCCGCGCGAGCGCGATGGCGGTGAGCGCCTTGAGCAGCGTGTAGAGCGGCCCGCCGAACAATCCGGCCTGTTGGCCGGTGAGGATCGCGACCGTACCCGCCGCCCCGAGACGTTCCGCGGCGGCCAGCGCGGGCGGGGGCGCCCCGCGTCCCCGCAACTGGGCGGTGAGGACGCCGGCGATATCGGTCGCGCGGCCGCCTGCCGCCAGCCGTGCCTCGATGGCTTCGCGCCAGCTCCCGGGCGCGCCGGGCGGGCCCGGATAGAATGGCTCGAGGCGATCGAAGGCGTGGCAGTAGTCGCGCGCGAACGGCGTGGCCCACGACAACTGCCGAAGGTCGATGGCGGAATTGAAGGGTGTCGCCGAGGGAGGCGGCGCGTCGGCAGGCACGTCCCGCGTACTCTTTCAGACGGGTTCGGGGCTGTCAAGACGCGGCGCCGGGCGCTTTGAGCGCCCGCGGTTCCGTGGTAGCATCCTATAGCCTGTAGTCCGTGCCGAGACGCCGGCTGCACGTCGACCGGTGATGCATCCCGCACGATCACAGACCGCTAGCCTGCCAATCGTCGCCTCGCGGCTCCGCTTGGCGCCCAAGCAACCCCGCAGGGGTCCGCGCCGTCCGGCGGCGCTGACGCCTGGCCCGTAGGAGCTCCGCCGCTGACGACCGACGACGCGGATGCACGAGGCACTCCCGGTGCATTCGGCCCCTTCCGTGTGATGCACCAGATCGGGGCCGGCGTCCTGGGACCAGTGTTTCGCGCCTACAGTCCGCCTCACGATCGCCCGTTCGCCGTCAAGGCGTTCCACCTCGACATCACGCCCGAGCAGGCCGATACGCTGACCGAACGCTTCGATGCGCTGGTGGCCGCGGGCGCGTTCCACCCGGCGGCGGTGCCCGCGACTGCCGTCGGCGTCGACGACGGCGTGCTGTATCTCGCGCAGGAGTACGTCGCCGGCGAGTCGCTCGATGCCGTCGTGCGCGACTACGCGCCCGCCGCGCTCGAGAAGGCGCTGCACCTGATCAACCGGCTCGCCGGCGCGATCGACGCCGCGCACGCGCGCGGCGTGCGGCACGGCGGGCTGCACCTCCGCGACATCTTCGTCACGCCCAGCGGCGGCCGCGTGACCGGCTTCGGTGTCCTGGCGGCGCTCGAGGAGGTCGGCGTCAGCGGGCCCATCCGCCGGCCTTATACCGCACCCGAGGTGATCGCGCGCCGCCCCTGGGGCCCGGCTGCCGATCGGTTCGCGCTCGCGGCCGTCGCCTACGAGCTGCTGACGGGCAAGCGGGCTGCCGGCACGGGGGCGCAGGTCGCCGCGCGGCTCGCCGCGCTCGACGAAATCGAGGACGTCGAGTCGCTGCAGGCCGTGTTCGAGACGGCCCTGGCCGACGGTCCGGACAGCCGCTACGCGAGCGCGGCGCGCTTCGCGGCGGATCTGCACGCCGCCGTGGGCGTGCCCTTCGATGGGGAGGCCCTCGAGCTGGCGTCGCTGCCGCCGCCCGCGACGGAGGCAGTGGCGGAATCCGCCGTCACGGCCGAGCGGCCGGAGGACGAGGAAGCGGCCGGGGAGGCCGCCGCACCGGCCGCGGAGATCCGCTTCGACCCGCTGCCCGGCCCGGCGGAGCGGGCCGCCGGAGACGACGAGCGGGCGCCCGAGCCCGACGATCGGATGCTGCGGGACGAGCCTGCCGAGGGCTTCGCGGGCGGCCGGCGCGACGCGGCGGAGTGGGCGCCCGAACCGGATGCGGAGCCCGCGGCGCCACCGGAGCCGGAGCTGGAGTTCGAGCCGCCGCCACCACCCGGGCCGCCGTTGGAGGTCGAGCCCGCGCCGCAACCCGATCCCGTGGTGGAGACCCGGAGCCCGGCGCCCTCGCTGCTCGGCGAGCCCGCGCTCGACCGGGAGATCGCGTTCGAACCCGATACCGTGGAGGCCCGCGCGGAGGGCGCGCTGCCGGACCTGCTCGACCGCGTGGATGATCCCGGGGCGGCGGACGATGGGGCCTGGGCGGCGGGAGAAGCGGAGCCGGGCGCCGGCGACGATGTGCCGTACCGGCCCTGGGCCTCCGGATCGGTGCTGGCCATCGCCGCGGTGCTGAGCGTCGGCGCGGTCGCCGCGTACCTGGTCGGCTTGCAACTGGTTGGCGACCAGGGGCTGGAGGACCGTCGCGCCGCCGGCCCCGCGCCGGCGAGGCCGGAAACCGGCGGCGCCGCCGGTCCGGAACGCAACGCGGCGAACGTCGCGCCGCCGCCGCG
>JAAXGX010000171.1 GCA_012271165.1 Vicinamibacteraceae bacterium
CGCGGCACCGGCGGCTTCACCTCGTCCCCCTGGGCGTACAACGGCAGGGTCTTCGCGCTGAGCGAGGACGGCGACACCTACGTCATCCGCGCCGGCCCGGACTACGAGCTGCTGGGCGTCAACCCGCTCGAGGAGATGGTCAACGCCACGCCGGCGGTCCTGCGCGGCAGCCTGATCATCCGCACCGTCTCGTCGCTCTGGCGGATCGCGAAGACCGACTGACGGCGGTTGGCGGGATACTTCGGCGGTAGCCGCCGAGATTTCATGCATCTTGTCGTCCCCTAGTTCCGCCGGCCGCACGGGTGGGCCGTGCGCTACGACCGCGACAGCCGCGTCCACCCTCCGCCGGCGCGGGCGCTTTCGACGACGGCCTCGATGAAGAGCATGCCGCGCAGCCCGTCGTCGACCGTCGGGAAATCGAGCGCGAGCGGGTCCGGCTCCCCGCCCTGCACGCGCGCGCGGATCGTGTCGCAGGCGTTGGCGTAGACGTTGGCGAACGCCTCGATGAAGCCCTCCGGGTGACCGGGCGGGAGCCGCGTGGCGCGAGCGGCGGCCGGGCTGCGCGCGGCCACGTAGCCGTGGCCGCGGGTCCATGTCTGCGCCGGGCCGTCCAGGGAGGTCAGGTGCAGCGCGTTCGGCGCCTCCTGCCGCCAGCGCAGCCCGCGCCGCTCCCCGTACACGCGAATCGACAGACCGTTGTCCTCGCCGACCGCGACCTGGCTCACGAGCAGCGCCCCGCGGGCGCCGCCGTCGAAGCGCAGCAGCACGCTGGCGTCGTCGTCCAGCCTCCGGCGCGGGACGAACGTCGTGAGGTCGGCCGCGACCGCTGCAATCCGACGGCCGGTGACGTACTCCGCCAGGTTCGCGGCGTGCGTGCCGATGTCGCCGACGGCGCCGGCGGCCCCGCTCTGCCGCGGGTCGGTCCGCCAGCGGGCCTGCTTCATGCCCGTCCGCTCCAGCGGCGTCGCGAGCCAGTCCTGCGCGTACTCCGCCACCACCTTGCGCACGCGGCCCAGCTCGCCCGCCCGCACGAGGTCGCGGGCCAGCTTCACCATGGGGTAGCCGGTGTAGTTGTGGGCAAGGGCGAACACACAGCCGGACCTGGCCACCAGCCTCCGGAGGCGGCGCGCCTCGGCGACGTCGAAGGTCATCGGTTTCTCGCAGACGACGTGGATGCCGGCGGCCAGCAGCGCCCGGGCCATCGCGTAGTGCAGGTGGTTGGGCGTGACGATGGACACGAAGTCGACCCGCTCGGCCGCCGGCAGCGTCCGCTCGTGGGCGAGCATCTTCTCGAGCGAGCCATGCACGCGCGCCGGGTCCAGGCGCAGCTCGCGCCCCTTCGCCCGCGACTTGCGCAGGCTGGACGAGAAGGCGCCGGCGACCAGCTCCACGCCGCCGTCCAGCAGCGCGGCACGCCGGTGCACGTCGCCGATGAACGCGCCGGGGCCGCCCCCGGCCATGCCCATCTTCAGCGTCCGGCCCAAGGTCGGCATCGCGTGCGGATCAGGCCTGCTCGAAGGCGGCGTCGAAGGCGCGGCCCGACGGGGGGAAGTCGATCTGCCTGACGAACTCGCACGACTCGCGGGCCCCGTGCTCGCGGTCCATGCCGGAGTCCTCCCACTCGACCGACAGCGGGCCCTGGTAGCCGATGCGGTTCAGGGCCCGGATGATCGCCTCGAAGTCGACGTCGCCGCGGCCGACCGAGCGGAAGTCCCAGCCGCGCCCCGGCGCGCCGAAGTCGAGATGCGAGCCCAGCAGGCCGCTGCGCCCGTCCAGCGTGACGGCGGCGTCCTTCATGTGCACGTGGTAGATGCGGTCGGGGAACTCGTCGATGAAGCGGACCGGATCGATACCCTGCCACTGCAGGTGGCTGGGGTCGAAGTTGAAGCCGAAGGCGGCCCGCCGCCCGACGGCGTCGAGGGCGCGCGCGGCGGTCACCACGTCGAAGGCAATCTCGGTCGGGTGCACCTCCAGCGCGAACCGTACGCCGCACTCCTCGAACACGTCCAGAATGGGCTGCCACAGCTCGGCGAAGCGCGCAAAGCCCGCGTCGATGGCGGCCGGGCTGACCGGCGGGAACGAGTACAGCAGGTGCCAGATGGGCGAGCCGGTGAAGCCGCAGACGACGGGTACGCCCAGGCTGCGGGCGGCGCGCGCGGTGTCCTTCATCGCCTCGACGGCCCAGGCGCGCTTGCCCTCCGCGTCGCCGGCGAGCGCCGCGGGCGCGAAGGCGTCCGAGCGCTCGTCGTTGGGATCGCAGACGAGCTGCCCGGCCAGGTGGTTCGAGATCGCCCAGCAGCCGAGTCCCTGCGCCTCCAGCAGCGCCCGCTGCGCCGCGCAGTAGCCGGGGTCCGCCGCCGCCCGGCCGACGTCGAGGTGGTCGCCCCAGCAGGCGAGCTCCAGCCCGTCGTACCCGAAGCCCGCCGCCCTGGCGGCGACGTCGGCCAGCGGCAGATCCGCCCACTGGCCGGTGAACAGCGTGACCCGGCGCGACATGCACACACTCATACCACACGCGGGGGCTATAATCGGCGGGTGCGCCACGCCGCGCTGGTCGTCGCGAGTTGCTGGATGCTGGGCCTGGCCGCGCCGGCGTTCGGCCAGGCCGGATTCCGGCCGCCCAGCGAGCTGTACCGTGTCGAGGCGCCGCGCGCGGCGCAGGCCCCCGACATCGACGGGCGCCTCGACGAAGCCGCCTGGCAGGACGCGGCGGTCATCGAGGACTTCACGCAGCAGGAGCCCAACGAGGGCGCCCCGGCGACCGAGCGGACGATGGTCCGCCTGCTCTACGACGAGCGCGCCCTGTACATCGGGGTGGAGGCGTACGACTCGCAGCCCGGGGGCGTCATCGCCACCGAGATGCGGCGCGACTCGCCGCGGCTGTTCGACGAGGACAACTTCCAGATCATCCTCGACACGTTCCACGACCGCCGCTCGGGCTACATGTTCGTCATCAGCCCGCTGGGCGCCAAGCTCGAGCAGCAGGTGGCCGAAGAGGGCGAGGGTGGCTTCCGCGGCAACAACAGCCCGAACATCAACGTGAACTGGGACGGCGTGTGGGACGCCGTGGCCCGCCGCACGCCCGAGGGCTGGGTGGCGGAGATCGCGATCCCGATGGTCACCCTCCGCTTCCCCGCCGCCGACCCGCAGATCTGGGGCGCCAACTTCATGCGCAACATCCGGCGCAAGAACGAGCAGATCTTCTGGGCCCCGATCTCGAAGGAGTACACGCTGACGCGCGTCAGCCGGGCGGGCGTCCTGACCGGCATCGGCGGCGTCAACCGCGGCCTGGATCTACGGCTGACGCCGTACGTGCTGGCCGGCGGGCGGCAGGACCGGGTCGCCGATCGCCTCGACCCGTCCGGATTCAACGAGTACGGCCTCGACGTGAAGTACGGCGTCGCGTCGGGGCTCAACCTGGACCTGACGCTGAACACCGACTTCGCCCAGGTGGAGGTGGACGAGGAGCAGGTGAACCTGACGCGCTTCCCGCTCTTCTTCCCCGAGAAGCGCGACTTCTTCCTCGAGAACGCCGGCATGTTCAACGTCGGCGGCGGGGGCGGGTTCGGGCGCTCGGTCGACCTCTTCTTCACGCGGCGGATCGGCCTGTCGGAGGGGGGCACGCCGATCCCGATCATCGGCGGCGCGCGGCTGACCGGCAAGACCGGCCGGCACAACATCGCCGCCATGAACATCACCACGCAGGAGGGGTTCGGCAGCCCGGGCGACAACTTCTTCGTGGGGCGCTACAGCCGCGACATCCTGGACCGCTCCAAGGTCGGCGCCATCGTCATCAACAAGGACGCGGTGGGCGGCACCCACTACAACCGCACGTTCGCGGCGGACACGACGCTGGCCCTGCACCCCAACTTCTCGATGACCGCCTTCCTGGCCAAGACGCAGACGCCGAACGAGTCGTTCGGGGGGCGCTACGAGCCGCTCGAGCCGGGCGTCGCGGCGCGCGACATGGCCGGCTACGTGCGGACCACGTGGCTCAGCCCGTCGTGGCACTTCTACACCGAGTACGTCGACCTGCAGGAGCACTTCAACCCGGAGGTGGGCTTCGTCCCCCGCCTCGGCATCCGGACGTCCTCGGCCCACGCCGAATGGAACCCGCGGCCCGATCGCTTCAACATCCGCATGCTGGACCCGATGTGGAGCCTCACCTACACCACCGATCAGCGCAACCGGCTGGTGACGCGGCGCATCCACAACATGGTCGGCGTCTACTTCGAGGACGGCTCCCGCTTCATGTGGTGGTACAACGACTACTTCGAGCAGCTCGACGTGCCGTTCCACATCCGTCCCGACGTCACCATCCCGACCGGCACCTACCGCTTCGACGAATGGATGTTCGATTATCAGTCCGATCCGTCGCGGCGGGTGTACTACCAGGCGCGCTACTCGCCGCAGACGTTCTTCGACGGGACGCGCACCGACGTGCGGGGGACGCTCGGCGTGCGCGCGACGAGCCGCATCTCCGCCGAGGCCATCTTCAACCGCAGCGACATCACGCTGCCCTGGGGCGCGTTCGAGGCCGACCTCGCGTCGCTGCGGCTCGACCTGACGCTCTCGCCGCGCATGACGTTCCGCTCGCTGTCGCAGTGGAACTCCACGACCGGCGAGCTGAGCAACAGCATCCGCTTCAACTGGATCTACAGCCCGGGCAGCGACATCTACATCGCCTACGACGAGCTGCGGCTCGACGGCGACCCGCTGATGCTCAATCCGCACATCCGCCGGCCCCTGTGGGTGCGCAACCGGCAGCTCGCCATCAAGATGACGTACATGCTGTCGCGGTAGGTGGCTTCCATCAGACGGGGCTGCGCCCCGAACCCCCGGCGTCCGCTTGCGGGGACCCCTGCGCCCCGCGCCGCTCCCGCCGAGGCGCGCTGTGCGCGCCTTGCGGAATCGGCACCGTTCTACGGTGCGGACTCCCGGGGCGCGCCCGCTATCCGCAGCCCCTCTTCGCGGATCGTCCGATCCAGGAGGCTCACGCACGCGTAGAGCGCCCGCAGGGTCGGCACCGCGATCCCGGTCACCTCGGCGAGCTCGACGACCGCGCCCAGCATGCCGTCGATCTCGAGCGGCTTGCCCGCCTCGACGTCC
>JAAXGX010000074.1 GCA_012271165.1 Vicinamibacteraceae bacterium
CCGTACGTCCAGGTCTCGTATCCCAACGAGGGATTGCGGTCGATCCACACGGGCGTGCCCTCCACCCCCACCCCGTCGCCCCCGTGCGAGCCCCGCGTGAAGAACGCGGCGCCGGTGCGCGTCTGAGGCGAGGTGCGATCTGGTGGATCTGCCGCACGCTGCCCGTTGATGACCCTGGAATGATCTACTCGCGCAGCCGACGGTGGGGGGGATCCAGACGGTGAAGTGCTCGCGCGCTCAGGAGCGCGATTCCTGGCCACGGACGCGGGTACCTGAGAAATCGCCGCAGCGCCGGGAGGTCTTGCAGGCGCGCCTGCCCGATCAGCGTTCGCCCCTGATTGCACGGTACGACTCGGACTGACGTCGGTGCCGACCGGGACGCGGGTCGGCGATGGACTGGACGCGGCAATGCTCTCTTGTCCGACGGCCACGAGCCTCTGAGGACCCGTGGCGGTGCTGGGAGGCCTCGCAGGAGCCGCTTTGCGCTCGGTCGCGTTTTCTGACTGCGCGGTGCGATCAGGAAGGGGATTGTCCGCGTGATCGTAGATTGCTGTGGTTATCCCTATCAGCATCGCCAAGATTGCCGCGATGGACAGGCCCAAGGCTGATTCTCGCCCTCGGCTCTGCTCGTGCCCCATCGCTTCACGGGAATCCCGTGCTGTCCGCTCTGCCTTCGCTTGCTCCGTGCGTTCTCGCGTAGCCTGCGCTCGTCTTCTGTCCCGCTGCTCTCGCTCTCGTCGTTCAGCCCGCTCCTGCTCTTGGCGAACACGTTCCGCTCGTTGTCGTTGATCGCGTTCTCTGTGTGCCCGCGCTTGCCGCTCACCGTGTTCGTAGTCACTTCGCTTGGCGGGATCACGTTCGCGCCGCCCACGATCTCCCGTCTGGCTATGGACACTGTGAACGCTGCGAAGCTGCTCGTAAGCCCAGCCGACCTCCTTGAAGATCCACTCGGATGCCTTGTCCCCGGGGTTCTTGTCCGGGTGGTGCTTCTTTGCCAGACGCCGGTACGCGAGCCTGATCTCCGCCCAGGTCGCTCCCCGCTCCAAGCCCAGGATCTCGTACGGATCGACTTCTTGTCGTCCCATCCGATTGGTCTACACCGTCTGCGGACCGTGTCGCGAGATCATTTCAGCAGGCGTAGCATCGCGAGCACGCCACCTAAGGATCGCGAGTGTTTGCGCGAGAATCGCGCTGGCGACGCACCAGGTTAAGCGGGCCTCCAGGCTGGCTAGGTCACCCTTGGTAGCGAGCGACTCGAGTTCGGTGCGTGTCGCATGGTCACAGTGCTGCTCAGCGGCTTGGCGCACAGCATTTGTGACCGCTTCAGTCTGCTCGGCAGTCAGGCCGGCTCCAGTCAGCTCCCGTGCGCTCGCATGGGTATCGAACACGCAGTCATGCTATCACGGCACCGGCCGGACATCCCCACGCGGCCAGCGCCGATCGTCGCCGACATGGCGCCGGAGCCAGCCTGAGTCCGGCGGCGTCCCCAGACGGCGTTCCTGGTCCACGCAAGTCGGATTCAGAACAAACGACACCAGCGGAAGCGGCGCGTTCGCGACGAGGCTCGCGATCTCGCACGCGACGATCCGAGACAGGAACTACCGTCGGTCGCCGCGGTGGGCGTGCCGCGGGCTCGCGGGAGGTCGGCTCATGCACGGGATCGCGGGCGATCCAGATGACGGCGCAGGTGTCGAACGGAGAGTCGGTCACGTGGCCGTCATCGCACAGCGTTCCAGTCTTCGTCGATCGGGTCCGTCAGGTTCGTACCGGTTGATATCGCTATCGTGTCCTTCAGCGCGCCGAAGATGTCTGCGAAAGGACCGCTGCGCTCGGTCGTGGACGAGTCTTCGCCAGCCTCGGGGTCCGAAGCAACCGGTGTTTCCCCCCGAACTGCGAGCTTCCGTTTCTTCATGTCGACTCTCGCGGCTTCGTATCCTACCGCGAGCTACGCCGCACGGTCACCGGGAGGCCGTTGAACGCGGCGTTGCCGCTGAGCGTGTCCAGGTGGCGCTCGCTGGTGACGTCGTTGGCGCTCGCGCCCGGCTGCTGGCCGGCAACGCGTAGCCGGGTGCCGTCGCGGTGGTGACCCCAGCCGTGGGGGAGGCTGACGACGCCGCGGCGGACGGTGTCGGTCACCTCGACGGGGACCGTGACGCTGCCGGCTTCCGATGCGACCTCGGCGCGGTCGCCGGTGGCGAGTTGGCGCGGCGCGGCGTCGTCGGGATGCACGAGCAGCGTGCAGCGGTCGCGGCCCTGCACGAGGCGCGGGCTGTTGTGCAGCCAGGAGTTGTTGCTGCGCACCTGGCGTCTCCCGATGAGCGTCAGATCGCCGTTGGTCTGCCGCCCCGCCTCGTCGAGGAGCCGGGTCCGCGCCTCGCGCACGAAGTCCTCCGGGGCCAGGTCGATCAGGCCGTCGGACGTGGCGACGCGGCCGGCGATGCGGCCCGGCTGGAGCGGGCCCAGGTCCAGACCGTGCGGCGCGGCGCGCAGCCTGGCCAGCGACAGCCGGTGCGGCCCGAGACGCAGCAGCAGGTCGAGGATGCGGTCCGGCGTGAGCCGCGCGAGGGCGCGGACGGCCGCCGCGCGGAGCGGGCCCGGGGCGAACAGGCGGCCGGCCAGCCCGGCCAGGATCTCCCAGTCGTGACGCTCCCCCGGGGCCCGGGGGAGCACGGGCGCCGCGTACTTCGCGACGTTGCGGACCGCGAACACGTTGAGCGCCAGGTCGTAGTGCGGTCGGGCCAGCGGCGGCGCGGGCGGCAGCAGGATGTGCGCGTGGCGCGTCGTCTCGTTGAGGTACGGGTCGACCGCGACGACGTGCTCCAGGCTGCCCAGCGCCCGGTCGAGGCGGCGCCCGTTGGGGGCGGACAGGACGGGGTTTCCCGCCACGGTGATCAGCGCCCGCACGGCCCCGTGCCGGCTCGCCTTGATCTCGTCCGCCAGTGCGGCGACCGGCAGCTCGCCGGTGAACTCGGGCAGTCGCAGCGCGCCGCCGCGCCAGCGGCCGAACGCGCCGCGGAAACCCAGTCGGGACAGGATGCCGACGCCGTCGACGGCGGGTGTCGTCAGCAGCAGGCCGCCCTCCGCGTCGAGGCGGCCCGTCACCAGGTTGAGCGCCTGCAGCAGCCAGACCGCGAGCGTGCCGTGGCGCTGCGTGCAGAGGCCCACGCGGCCGTAGCCCGCCGCCCGCCTCGCGGCCGCGAAGTCGGTTGCCAGCCGCCGTATCGCCAGCGCGGGGATGCCGGTCCGTTGCGCCACCCGTTCGGGCGGCAGCTCGCCGACGAGCTCGGCCAGCGCCTCGAACCGCTTGACACGCCCGGCCAGCCGGCCGAGGGTGGTCCGCTGGTCCGCGCAGACGACGTGCAGCATGGCCGCGAGCAGGAGGGCATCGGTGCCCGGCCGGATGGCCAGATGCTCGTCGGCCGCCGCAGCGGTGTCCGTGCGGCGCGGGTCGACGACCACCACACGGCCGCCCCTGGCCCGGACGGCGGCGAGGCGCCGCCGCATGCCCGGCGCGCTCATCAGGCTGCCGTTGGAGACCAGCGGGTTCGCGCCGAAGATGAGGAAGAAGTCGGTGCGGTCGACGTCCGGCACCGGAATCAGGCCGAAGTGTCCGAACATGCGCAGCGCCGTCAGCATCTGCGGCAACTGGTCGGCGGAGCTGGCCGAGTAGACGTTGCGGGTGCGGAGGGCGCGGGTGAACGGCAGCAGGTGGGTCATCAGCCCGAGGTTGTGGGCGACCGGGTTGCCGTAGTAGACGGCGACGGCGTCGCGGCCGTGGCGGCGGCGCACGCGGGCCAGACCGTCGGCCGCCTTCGCCAGGGCCTCCTCCCATGACGCCTCGCGCCACGCTCGGCCCTCGCGGATCAGGGGCGTGCGGAGGCGGTCGGGATCGTCGTGCAGGTCGGCGGGCGCCGCTGCCTTGGGGCAGATGTGGCCCCGGCTGAAGGGATCGTCCGGGTCGCCGCGGACCGCGCGGACGCGCCGGCCGTCGACCTCGACCAGGACGCCGCACAGCGCCTCGCAGAGGGGACATGTCGAGACCTGCGTTGCGGGCGGACGGCTCATTGGACAAGGGCGGCTGGCTGGCACTATCGTAGCGGCAACGAATGGCCCGCTGCCCGTCCGCCGGGCGGTGGATTGCGGCTCCCGGGCGGTCCGGGAGCGGAACCGGAGGATGCAGATGCAACGTGATACGCGGCAGCGCGGCTGGTGCGGCGCGGCGTGCGGCCTCGCGCTGGCGGCGCTGGCTGCAGCCGGGTGCGTCAGTCCCGAGCCGCCCGCGCCGGCTCCCGAGGAAGCCGCGGAGGCGACGCAGGCGATGCCGGAGGTGCGCGGTGCCCACGAGGCGTTCGACAACCCGCAGGAGACGTTCACCGACGAACGGGGGCTGACCGTCGAGAGCCTCCCCGTCGACGCGGCGCCGCGGCGCTATCCGGCCTCGGCGGACTTTCCGACCGGACCGGCGCTGGGCGAGCGGCTCCCGGACTTCACGCTGGCCAATCAGCACGGCGAGCTGATCGACTTCCACGCCGACCGGGACGGACACGCGGCTGTCGTCGTGTTCTACCGCTCGGCGGTGTGGTGACCCTACTGCCAGACGCAGCTGGTCGAGCTGCAGGGACAACTGGACGATTTCGAGGCGGCGGGGTTCAAGATCTACGGCGTCAGCTACGACTCGGTTTCCGAGCTGGCGGCGTTCTGCGACCAGCACGACATCGAGTACGACCTGCTGGCCGACGACGACTCGGCGGTGATCACGCAGTTCGGCATCCTGAACACCCTGATCGAGCCGGAGGGGCCGCTGGCCGACCGCTTCTACGGCCTCCCGTTCCCGGGCACGTACGTCGTGGACGAGGAAGGCGTGGTGACCGAGAAGTTCTTCAACGAGCACTACGCCACGCGGACGTCGGCTGGCACCATCCTCGACTCGGCCCTGGGGCGCGCCCTGCGCCACGAGGAGGCGCCCGCGGCGGACCATGGCGCGCCGCGGGCCCGGTTCAGCGCCTTCCTGTCGGATCCGCAGCTCACGCTGGAGGTGGCGAGCAGGCTCAACGTGCGCGTCGAGATGGAGGACGGCTACCACATCTACGCGCAGCCCCTGCCCGAGGACTACTACCCGACCACGGTGCGGCTGGAGCCCGTCAGCGGCCTGGAGATCGGCGAGGCCGTCTACCCGCCGACGATGCCGATGCGCTTCGACGCGCTGGACGTGACGTTGAACGTCTACGAAGGGGCGGCCGACATCGCGATTCCGATCACGGCGATGGCGGAGCTGTTCGCCGACGGCCGGGAGACGGTCGATCTGGACGTGGTCGTGGACTACCAGGTGTGCAGCGACACGGTCTGCTACCTGCCGGAGGAGGCGCGGCTCTCGCTCTCCGCGCCCATCGCGGGTCTGCTGGGCCGCTGAGGGCGAGGGAGTCCGCGCCGGGCTTCAATCAGACGGGGCTGCGCCCCGAGCCNNCCCGCGCCGCTTCCGCCGAGGCGCGCTGTGCGCGCCTTAGCGGTTGCGGCGGAGGAGCCACGGGATCAGCAGCGCCGCGGCGGCCAGCAGCAGGAGCGTTCCCGAGAGGGGGCGGGTGAAGAGGACCGCGACGTCGCCCTCGGCGATCGCCAGCGCCCGCCGCAGTTGCTGCTCGGCCAGCGGGCCCAGGATGAGGCCGATGACGGCGGGGGCCACCGGCACGTCCAGGCGCCGCATGGCGAAGCCCAGCAGGCCGATCGCGTACATCAGCCCCACGTCGAACAGCGAGCCGTTCAGGCTGTAGGTGCCCACCGTGGCGAACAGCACGATGCCGGCCGACAGCAGCGGCCTCGGAATGGCCAGCAGCCGCGCCCACACCGGCGCCAGGGGCAGGTTCAGCACGAGCAGCATGACGTTGCCGACGTAGAGGCTCGCGATCAGCCCCCACACCAGGTCCGGCTGCGACGCGAAGAGGAGCGGTCCCGGCTGCAGGTTGTGCTGCTGGAACGCGGCCAGCATGATCGCGGCCGTGGCGGAGGTGGGCAGGCCCAGGGTGAGCAGCGGCACGAGCACGCCGGCCGCCGACGCGTTGTTGGCGGCTTCCGGGCCGGCCACGCCCTCGATGGCGCCGCGGCCGAACTCCTCCGGATGGCGCGAGAGCCTGCGCTCCATCCAGTAGGAGAGGAACGTCGGGATTTCGGCGCCGCCGATCGGCAGCGCCCCCAGCGGAAACCCGACGCACGCGCCCCGCAGCCAGGGCTTCCAGGAGCGGCGCAGGTCGGCGCGGGTCATCCACGTCCAGCCGCGCACGCGCGCGGCCGTGGCGGCGGCCGCCGGGGTGGCCGCCATCAGCAGCACCTCGCCGACGGCGAACAGGCCGATCACCACGACCACGACGTCGATGCCGTCGAGCAGGTTGGGGATGCCGAAGGTGTAGCGCGCCTGGCCGGTCTGCAGGTCGATGCCGACCAGTCCCAGCGCCAGGCCGAGCAGCAGGCTCCCCAGCCCGCGCAGCGGCGAGGCGCCCAGCACCGACGAGACCGTCGCGAACGCGACCAGGATCAGGGCGAAGTACTCAGCCGGACCGAACCGCAGCGCGATCTCCGCCAGGGCCGGCGCCGCCAGGGTCAGGCCGACGATGCCGAGCGTGCCGGCCACGAACGAGCCGACGGCGGCCGTGGCGAGGGCCGCGGATGCCCGCCCGGCCTGCGCCATCCGGTGCCCGTCGATGGCCGTGATGATGGCGCCGCTCTCGCCCGGCGTGTTCATGAGGATCGACGTCGTCGATCCCCCGTACATGGCGCCGGCGTACACGCCGGCGAACATGATGAACGCCCCCACCGGCCCGAGCTGGAAGGTGACGGGCAGCAGCAGCGCCACCGTCAGGGCCGGTCCGATGCCGGGCAGGATGCCGACGACGGTCCCCAGCACGACCCCGACGAACGCCCACAGCAGGTTCCCGTCCTGGAGAACGACCGCGAATCCCTGCAGAAGCGCGGAGGTCGATTCCATGGGATGACGTGGAGCAACTGTAGTGTAGTCTGGGCGAAGCGTCCCGTGCCGCCCCGGCGCGGGCAAGGGGGGGAAGCGATGCAGGTTCGCGAGAGCGGCCGGGCGTGCCACACGGATGGCCAGCGGCGGTCTCGACGACGACACGGCAGCGGTCGATCCGGCTTCCTGCGGCTGGCGGGAGCGGGCCTGCTGGTCCTCCTCGTCGCCGGCGTCGTGGCGGGCCGCGCGCAGGACACCGGGGAGGCCGAGCCGGTCCGGGAAACCATCGTCTACAGCACCATCCAGCCGTCCAACTGGGACCTGTACCTCTTCGACGGGCCGGGAACGAAGCCGCGGAGGCTGACGACCGACCCGGGTCTCGACTACAACGGCGCCTTCTCGCCGGATGGGCGGTGGGTGGTGTTCACCTCCGAACGCAGCGGCAGCCCGGACCTGTACGTGCTCGACCTGCACGGCAGCGCGCCGGCGCGGCCGTTGATCACCGGTCCCGCGATGGAGGACGCGGCGGACATATCGCCGGACGGCCGGCGGCTGCTGTTCGTCAGCACGCGCAGCGGCAGCGCGGACGTCTTCGTGACGCCGTTCCGACCGGAGGATCCGGCCGGCGCGGGCGAGGCCGTGAATCTGACGCGCCACGCCGCGGGCGACTACAACCCGGCGTTCTCGCCGGACGGCACGCGGATTCTGTTCTCCAGCAGCCGCGACACGGCTGTCGCGACGAGCACCGGACCGGGCCCGCCGCCGACCTACCTGGCCAGCGAGCTGTACGTGATGCAGGTGGACGGGACCGACGTGCGGCGCCTGACGCACCACGAGAGCTGGGACGGGGCGCCGGCGTGGACGCCCGACGGACAGGCGGTCGTCTTCTACTCGCAGCGCGACGGTGAGCCGCGCATCTACCGCACCGGCATCGACGGCTCCGGGGCCGAGCCGATTTCGGCCGCAGGCGAGGCGGCGCTGTCACCGACCTTCGGTCCCGACGGGCGGCTTGCGTTCACGGCCCGGCGCGACGACCGCTGGACCCTTGTGATCGCCGAGGCGGATGGCGCCCGCGTGCGGGTCGCCGACGACACCGCGCGCGACTACTGGGCGCCGGCGTACGATGCCGCGTCCGGGCGCCTGCTGGCGCACGGGCCGGGACCGCTGGAGTTCGCCTCCCGCTTCGAGAGCGACGCGCCGGGGGCGTTTCCCGTTCACGCGCCCGTGCCGGTCCATCTGCCGGACCGCCGCGTCTCCCTGATTGGCATCCGCGGCTACATCCCGGCAGTCGACCGTACCTCCGGCGAGGTAGCCACCAGCGAGGCGTTCGCGAGGCTGGTGGCGTCCAGGGCCGACGGCAGCCGCAAGCGCGTGCTGGTCGACCGGGCGGGGGGAGCGGATCGGTATCGCGGTCCCGATTCGGCGTGGGGGCCGTCGTGGTCGTACGACGGCGGGTGGGTGGCGTTCGCCGTCGGCCCGCCGTTCGCTTCCGCCGCGTCGGACGTGGACATCTGGAAGGTTCTCAGCGACGGCAGCGGTGCGGTGAACCTGACGCCGGATTCGGACACCAACGAGGCGTTCCCGGACTTCGCGCCCGACGGCCGGCGCATCGTCTTCCGCAGCCTGCGCAACGGCAACGCCGACATCTACCTGATGAATGCGGACGGCACCGGAACGCGCCGCCTGACCCGCCACGAGGCGACCGACACCATGCCGGCGTTCTCGTCGCGCGGCGACCGCGTCGCCTTCACGTCGTTTCGGGACGGGAACTTCGAGCTCTACACCCATCGCATTCGACGAGCACGGCGAGCCCGGCCCGCCGGAGCGCCTGACCAGGAACCCGGGCAACGACATGCACCCGAAGTTCTCGCCCGACGACGAGTGGGTGCTCTTCACGTCCCAGCGCAGCGAGTTCAGCGACGAGCTGCCGCTGCTGCGGGTCATCTTTCAGCCCCAGCCGTACGGCGAGCTGCATGCCATCCGCCTGGCGGACCGGACGGTGGTGCGCTTGACGCACAACAAGTGGGAGGACGGCCCGACTGCCTGGGTCAGAGGCGTGCCCGGCCTGGACTGATGCTGGGTTTCAATCAGACGGGGCTGCGCCCCGAACCCCCGGCGTCCGCTTGCGGGGTCCCCTTCGCCCCGCGCCGCTCCGCCGAGGCGCGCTGTGCGCGCCTTGCGGAGTCTGCACGGTTCTACGGCGCAGACTCCCAGCAGTCCGTGGTGAAGACCCCGCGTTACATCGTGACGGGTTAGGCGTCCGGTGGCGAGGGAGCATATTCGGCATATTCGACCCCGCCGAGGAATGGTCCAGCGCCGTCCCTTACGGGACGCATCGACCGTCGAAGGCGGCCGGGCCTTCTGCCACGGGCTGCTCGCGCTGGCGACGGGCGGCGGGTCGCTGGTGCTTGCGGCGGCGCTGCTGGCGGAGCCCGGGCCGGACCCGGGCGCCATCGTCGTCTTCTCGGGCGCGCGCGTGATCGACGGCACGGGCGGTCCGCCGCTCGAACGGGCCGCGTTGCTGATCCGCGACGGAAGGATTCTGGTGGTCGTCCCGGCCGCCGAGCTGGCGGTCCCTGCCGGCGCCACGCGCGTCGACGTCGCCGGCAAGACCATCATCCCGGGACTGATCACCGCGCACGCGCATCTCAACGACGGCGACGAGGCGTTGCCGCTGCGCGAGCAGCTCCTGGCGCAGCTCCGCGTGTACGCCGCCTTCGGCGTCACCACGGTGCACACGCTGGGCGACGGACGCTCCCGGGCGCGCACGCGCCGCGCCAGCCGTACCCGTGGCGCGTGGCGGAGGAGAGCGTGCGCGTGCGCGACGAGCAGGCGCGCGGAGACCTGCTCGACCGCGCGCGGCTGTTTCCGTCGGGTCCGAACGTCGTCGGCGCCACCGCGGCCGAGGCGCGCGCGGGCGTCGACCAGGTCGCCGCGCTGGGGGTCGGCGTCGTCAAGACGCGGCTCGACGACCGGCCGGACGACATGCCCCCGGCCGTCTATCGCGCGCTGATCGATCAGGCGCACCGGCGGGGCCTGCGGGTGGCGGCGCACGCCGTCACGCTGGACGACGCCAGGGGGCTGGCGGACGCCGGCGTGGACGCCATCGTGCACAGCGTGCGCGACCGGGACGTGGACGCGGAGCTGATCGCCGCGCTGACGAGCCGGGACGTCGGCTACGTGCCGACGCTCACCCGGACGCTGTCGCTCTTCCTGTACGAGACGACGCCGGCGTTCTTCGGTGATCCGTTCTTCCTCCGCGGCGGCGACGCCTACCGGGCGGAGATGGCGCGCATCCGGGAGCCGGGCCTGCAGGCGCAGGTGCGGGCCGGCGGGCAGGCCGCGACGGCGAGGGCGGTGCTGGCGCAGGCCCGGCGCAACCTGAAGCTGCTGGCCGACGGGGGCGTGACGATCGCCATGGGCACCGACAGCGGCACGCAGCTCGGCCGCTGGCAGGGCTACTTCGAGCACGTGGAGCTGGAGCTGATGGTGGAGGCCGGGCTGACGCCGCTGCAGGCACTCGTCGCTGCCACCGGCAGCGCCGCGCGCGTCATGGGTCTCGGCGAGCTGGGCACGCTCGAGCCCGGCAAGTGGGCCGACGTCGTCGTGCTGGACGCCGACCCGCTGGCGGACATCCGCAACACGCGGCGTATCGATTCCGTCTGGATCGCCGGCCGCCGCCTCGCGGGCTGAGACGGCATGCGCACGTCGAGCGTCCCGCGGGTCGGACCCCGCGGGACGCTCGCTACGGATTGTGACTTGGCCGGGCGGCTGCGTTACGCGAGGGCGCGCTCGAACAGGACGAGCAGGCGGCTCCACGCGCGCTCTGCCTGCGGCTCGTTGTATACCTGCGTGTCGGGCGGGCACCAGCCGTGCAGCGCGCCGTCGTAGACTTCGATCTCCGCCGCCAGGCCGGCCTTGTCGAAGACCTCGCGCAGCACGTTCTTGGCTTCCGGCTCGTTCTCGTCGTCGTTCTCGGCGATGGCGAACAGGTACTGCGCCTGCATCTGCGGCACCAGCAGGTGCGGGCTGTCGGGCCCGTCGGTCACCAGGCCGCCGCCGTGGAACGACGCGCCGGCCCGGACCCGGTCGGGCACGGCCGCGGCCGTGCGCATGGTGATGGGGCCGCCCATGCAGTAGCCCATCGTGCCGACGCCGCGGTTGGTGTCCACCGACGCCTGGCCGTCGAGCCAGCCGATGAACGCGCGCGCGTCGCGCACGTGGGTGTCGGCGTTCAACGTGCCCATCAGCGGCCTGACGATCGGGGCCACCTCGGCGAAGTTGGTGCTGCTGACGATGGGGGCTCGCTGCGAGCGGTAGTACTGGTTGACCACCAGCACGGAATAGCCGGACTCGGCCAGGCGCTTGGCCATCTGGCGCTTGGCGGGCCGCAGGCCGAAGGCGTCGGGCCAGATCAGCACGCCCGGATGGGCGCCGCTGGAGGGGTGCACGAAGTAGCTGTCGCACACGCCGTCCGGCGTCGTGACGTCGATTTCGGCGTCGGTCACGGACTGTGCGTTGGCCGCCCGCGGCAACAGGAACGCCAGTCCGGCGCCGGCCGAGACAGCCCCGAACTCCCGGCGCGTCAACTGCTGCGCGCGCAAGTACCTGGTGTTGTCGGCATCGGTTCGTTCATCGCACATGTCTGCCTCCTCGTCGGAACCCGTGTCGGCGTGGCTGATCGCTCGTCGATCGACCTAGATTCTACGCGAAATCGGAGCCGGCGGAGCGCGTTATGCGCGACTGCAACGATTGCCCGTGGACCTTGACATTTGGCGCGGAATCATGCCTAGTATGAAAGGTTACGCTGCCGTAGGGCAGCAAGCTGCTCCGGGTCGGCTGCGAATGGAGGTCGCCAGGTCTTACCCGGAGCGGAAGTGAACACACGGTCGAGAATTCGAGGGGGGTAAATCGAGAATGCAGAGTGTTCGTCCATCGTCGGCTCTATTACGCCCGCGGCGCCTCAGCCGCGCGGCGGCTGCATGCGTCGTTGGCGTCCTCTTCGTGCCGGCCCTGGCCCATGCCCAGGCCATCGGCGGAACGGTTACTGACACCACCGGCGGCGTTCTGCCCGGGGTCACGGTCGAGGCGCGCAGCCCGGCCCTGATCGAGCAGGTGCGCACCGCCGTCACGGATGGGAGCGGCCAGTACCTGATCGTCGCGCTG